>JBKJQG010000239.1:0-22083 GCA_046594925.1 Bacteroidia bacterium | reverse complement strand
AAATTGCATTTTTAGAATGAGGCCTCCCTTTTGGGAGGCCTTTTCATTTATAATCGATAAATGATTGCTTACGTCCAGCCCCACAGTCCCGATGATCGCGTTCTTGAGAATGCGTTTCGCATCCTGAAGAAAGGTGGCCTCATCGCCTTTCCCACGGAAACCAACTGGGTTGTGGTCGCAGATCCCGCTGAAAAAAAAGGGATCGATCGGCTTTATCAACTTCGGCATGTGGATAATACCAAGCACTTCACAGTTCTTTGCTCGAGTTTTCAGAAAGCGATGGAAATCGCCCAGATCGAAGACAGCGCGTTTGCCCTCATGAAAAAAGTTATTCCTGGTCCCTACACTTTTATTCTCCCTGCGCAGAAGAAAATTCAAAAATTTCTTAAGGCCTCCAAGACTGACCACGAAGTGGGAGTGCGCTTCCCGCCTAAAAAACTTTGTCTCAGTCTCATCGATGCCTACGACGGAATTCTTATTTCGAGTCACATCAATCACGAGATGATTGACGCTGAAGACGACGGCATTCCTCTTTATAGTGCGTTGATTGAAGACAACCTCGGACATTTGATCGACCTTATTATTGATCCGGGTGAATACGAGTTCCTCGGCCCCACGACCATTGTCAATTTCACTCAGGGCATACCTGAAGTGATCAGGGTCGGTTCCGGCAAACCGGATCTTTTCCTCTAAGGACTTTCATGAAAAAGCATGTGGTGATTGTGGGTGGTGGGTTTGGTGGCCTTTCCACGGCGAAAAAATTTTCCCATACGGAATTCAAAGTCACTCTCATTGATAAAAGAAATTATCATCTCTTCCAGCCACTGCTTTATCAGGTCGCTACCGCTGCCCTCTCTCCTGCTGACATTGCTTATCCTTTGCGCTCGATCCTTCGTGCACCCAACATCGATATCCTTCTGGGACATGTCGAAGAAATTAACAAGGAAGAAAAGTGGCTGATGACGGCGGAGGGAAATCGCATTGATTTTGATTATCTGATTCTTTCCTGTGGCTCCACTTATACCTACTTTAACTCTCCTCAGTGGGAAAAGTTCTCACCTGGTTTAAAAAACATCACGCAGGCGACAGAGATCAGAAGAAAAGTTCTTCTCGCCTTTGAAGATGCAGAAAGAGAATCGGATCCGGAAAAACGAAATGCTTTTTTAACTTTTGTCGTCGTAGGTGGCGGACCAACCGGTGTGGAACTGGCCGGTGCCCTTGGTGAAATTGCCCGCTATAGCCTCATTCGTGATTTTCATCATATTAATCCGGGTGCCGCTAATGTCATTCTGATTGAGGCCGGGCCAAGAGTGCTTGCCACTATGCCGGAAGAACTTTCGCACGAGGCAGTCAAACAACTTCAGGATCTCGGGATCGAAGTTCGCACAAATTCCAGGGTGCTCGAAGTAAGCGATGAAGGGATCAAAGTGGGAGATGAATTCATCGCCTCGAAAACGATTCTTTGGGCAGCGGGTGTCGCCGCAGTTCCTCTTAATCAGAAACTCAATACAGAACTTGATCGTCAGGGAAGAGTGATCGTCCAGCGAGACTGCTCAATCAAAAACTTCCCGAATATATTTGTCATCGGTGATCAGGCCCATCACGAATACGGACCAGAGAGCACACCTCTTCCGGGACTAGCTCCGGTCGCTATGCAACAGGGTCGCTATGTCGCGAAGATCATCAAAAAAGAATGTCTGGGAAATTCCACTGAACGGGAAGCATTTCAATTTGTCGACAAGGGTCAGATGGCCACTGTTGGTCGATCACGAGCAGTTGCCGTCTATAAAGGGATTCATTTCATAGGTTTTCTCGCGTGGGTTTCGTGGCTCTTTGTTCACATATACTATCTGATTGGTTTTAAAAACCGCATCTCCGTTCTCTTCCAATGGGCGTGGACGTACCTCACGTACAAGCGCGGGGCACGGCTTATCATTGAGAATGAATCAAACTTGTTACGGAGTGGCGACGGAGGCCGGTAATCTCACATCGATTCTTCCATCGAGGAAATCCCTGACATTGGTAAGGCGATCGAAGAGCTGAGAAATGTTCGGCATGATCTCACGCAAGTGGTCCTTCGTTTCTGAGCATGCGTGGTAATAAGCAAACAATTCAGCAAAAGACTCTTCCGGGTGAGCAGGATCCGCACAGTAATTGGCCGGACAAAGCGCTGTTAGAAATTCTGTGGATCTCGTATCTCTGGCAATCGCATCTCGCCATATTTGTGAACGGGCAATCGCGTGTTCGCCGTACATGCTGTCGAGAGTGTGACCGTATTCATGAAGAAAGAGACTTGTGGCCCCGTGACCTTCGTATAGACGGTTGATAACAATTCTCGTGGGAGTTCCGTACCGTCCAAGGGATCCACCGGAGCCGGGAATGGTGCTCCATGAGCGCCCATCGTGCGTGTTCACCCATTCTTGTGGACTTGTTCCCCGACTCGCTTCTGCCTGCCAAGAAGGATCTTCCGAGACTCCCTGGCCAATGATGAGATTGATCTGAGAACCATTTCTTTTCATTTCCTCGCGGAGAGGTTGGGGAAAACGATTGAAGTCATCGAGGAAGCGTTGGAGCTGACGGGTATCAGTCAGTGTGCCCGCAACAATCTGAATATTATTCTGGGCCAGAATCGGCATGAGTGTAGCGATATCAGGCGCCGGTCCTGTCATGGGTGGAAGAGCGCATCTTCTCCGTCTGACTGATGCCGGCAGTGCCGAACGGGTTGGAGTAGGTTCCCGATCATCACAAATCACTTCAGGATGAAATGGTTTTGTTGTGACCGCGACTGCGGTTTCGGCCACTCTTGTCAGAGTTTGCGCCTGACGATTTTGTGAAGCTTGTTTTATTTCTGCGATCTTTCTTTTCAGGCGATCACACATCGTTGAGCCGCGCTGAAATCCTGAGCGGCAAACAGATTCACTTGATTGAAACATCTCTTCAAGACTTGCTCTTTTCTCCTGAGTCGACAAAGCAGCAACCAGATCAGCAGTGGTTTTTCCTGAATCCCGAAACTTCGTTTCACACTGAGCATAAGCAGAATTTCTCAGGGCCGGAGTGCTGGTGTTTACACAAAGCCCATCGCCGAAAATAATCGGCTGGCAGAGCATTGTTCCCGCACCACAAGCTGCTGAAAGCCGGGCATAATCAGGATTTCCTGTTCTGGGAGAGCGACAAAGTTTACCACCAGATGGTTTAGGAGTACTCATACTCGGCCAGCCAGCATAGAAACAATCAAAATTCCCGGTCGCAAAAGCTTCTTCGATGAATTGAAAACGAAAGAACGAAAACTTTTCAGATTCAGTTTCAGGAGAAATGGATTTAAAAAATTCCTGATAAGTCGCAATGACGTCTTCTTTTTCTTCAGGACTCAGATTAACAAATTCGGAAATAGAAAGTGGTGCCTTCGCAAAGGCCAGAGTGGTGAAAAAAAGAAGGAGAAAAAGCGACGCTTTCATGAGTTCCTTGATGGAACTCTTTTCGGTATTTTCGATCAAAAAAGTGAATCAAACCCCTGAAATAACGGGGGTCTTAAAGAGAGTCCCAATGTGCTCTAAATTACAACAGGTTAGCTTGTAGTTCTGCCCGGATTTCCATCCAGACATCATAGTATTTCCACTCCGGGGCCTGGCAGCCATCGGGATGATGGTCTGGTCGAAGAATAAGGTCGCCCGTCATCAGAAGAATTTTTCGAACTTCTGCGTTCTGCTTAACCTTCTCCCACATCGCTTTTTTGATGAGTGCATAATGTTGTCCGGGTTCAATTGAACAGTAGGTCATCTGTATGCCCTGATAAGAAACCCAGTCGATTCCCAGTTCCTGCATTTTCAGTTCGCCGATTTTCCCAGCGTCTTTTGCCGTAAAGGCCGTCATTTGGGAAACCTGCTCACGCGTGAATGGGAAAACAAGAACAGCGCGGAGATCTTCATTATTTTCCGGATACTTCATCATCTGCCAGAAACCTTCCACACTGGCGTAGTTCACATCATCAAGAAGAAAGGGAGTTGCTGCAAAGTTGGAGAGAATTCCCAGCTCATTTCTTTTTGAAAGAATCACTTCGCCAGGTGCAGCTTCCTGAGGAAGAACTTCCCACGAAGGAGCACCTTCACGCGGAACAGGTGTCCACCAGTTTTCCGGATAAGTTGAAGCATGGAGAGATTGAGAGAGGAAAACGAGTAGCAGGAACTTAAGCATAGAGACCCTTTTTCTTTTTAAATCACGAACGAAGAAAAAGGGCCATGTCATTCTGCTTTCTTTAATTCCTATGCAGACTTACCGACTGTATCGGCCATGTGGGCGCCGCGGGTGCCTAAGGGTTTAGGACTGCCGGTTGTCGTATCTTTGGTTGTCTGGTGTTCAAGCTCAGAATTAATTTCGCCACCGAGGAGAATGATAAAACTCGAAAGATAAAACCACGTCATGAGCACAACCACAGCTCCCAGTGATCCGTAGGTCTTGTTGAAGTTTCCGAACTTCGCTGCATACCATGAGAAAAGAAGTGACGTCACTGCCCAGAGAACTGAAGCAATGATGGAGCCACGGCTAACCCATGACCATTTCGCTTTCTCGCGACAAGGACCAAAGCGGTAAGCAAACGAGAGATAGAATGAAAAAATAAAAAGAAGAACTATCCATCCGAAGCCAGCCGCAAGGGACTCAAACAAAGTCGGAAAATGAAAATTCGCAATGATTGGTGGAAGACCTACCACCACCAGCATCGCCACAATACTGAGCATGGCCCCCAAGAGGGTCATCCATACCGCCATCGCAGTCCGGCGAAAGAAACTTCGTTCTTCTTTTTCATCGTAGATAATATTCATAGCATCCATCACTGCCGTACTTCCTTTTGAAGCCGACCAAAGTGAGAAGAGTAAGGAACCGATCGCACTCAGTCCCAGAGTGGAAGATGCTTTACTGGAAAGACTGGTGAGCTGGTCTTTCAGAATCGTTTGCGCTTCTGCCGGAAGGAAGCGTGATACTTCACTGATTTGTTTTGAGATTTCCGCTGGATCATTGATCCACGCGTAAAGAAGAATGACTGAAGTGAGCGCAGGAACAAAAGCTAATAACGCGTAATAGGCCATCGCCGCCGCAACCAAGGAAAGTCGATCCTCGGAAACTTCATTCTTCACTCTTACCAGAGCATCCTTCCAGCCTTTTGCGGGAATTTCTCCCGGTTCACGGGCCTGTCTGCCTCGCGGATCAACGATTTCTTTTTTACGCAGTTCATGATGTCTCAAGTGTTGCCAGAAAGTTGTGGCCATAAACGCTCCTCCTTGGAATCTCGAAAAGGTAATTTGCAAAGTCGATTCCACAAAACCTGAGCAGAGAACTTTATTTGCTGTGAAATGGGTGATTACCTGTAAAATAATCAGGAGGTTTATCTATGATTTTATCTGTTGTGCTCTCCGTTCTCGCCTTAATGAATATCTATTTTCTCCTGGCAGTTTGGAGAAAAAATTTCGGGCTCGTAGACGTTGCCTGGGGGCAGGGATTTATTCTTATCGCTCTGGTGAGTTACTTCTATCATTTCAATTCCGTGAAAAATGCCTTTATTCTTCTTTTGGTTTTACTGTGGGGACTTAGACTTTCGATGTACCTCCTTTCCCGCAATTGGAAAGCACCTGAAGATCATCGCTATCTGGCGATGCGGGAAGAATGGGGAGCTCATCCCAATCTTCATGCTTATTTCAAAGTTTTTATCCTTCAGGGAATGCTGATGCTTCTTATCTCACTCCCGATCACAGTGGGGATGGAGAAAGCTGAGTCAGAACTTTCATGGATCAACATATTAGGAATATTCATCTGGGCATCAGGTTGGATTTTTGAATCTTATGCCGATAGCTTTTTGAAAAAGTACAAGGCCAATACTGCCAACAAGAGCACGATCTGCATGTCTGGGCCCTGGACACTTTGTCGTTTCCCGAATTACTTCGGGGAAATTACTCTTTGGTATGGAATTTATCTCACGGCATTTACACCTACAACCTGGTGGACAGTCATCGGGCCTCTGGTTATCAATATATTTATTGTGAAAATCAGCGGTATTCCTCTTCTTGAAAAAAAGTATATGAAGCGCTCAGAATATCTGGCCTACGCTGCACGCGTCCCAAGACTGATTCCCTTCACCAAACCAAAAAAAGTTGGACCATGAAAAATATCCTTTTCCTCATTATTCTTATCGGGTGCGCCAGCTACAAAGGAAAGGTCGCTTTTAAAACCGAGACCGATATCTTCTACACTGATGCTCACGATATCCGTCAATCAGCTGAGGCCTACATACCAAAAGAGGGTGAAAACTTTCCTGGCGTCATCCTGGTTCACGGCGGAGGTTGGAATTCCAGAGATCTCGGAGACAATCGCTCAATCGGAGAATCTCTAGCAAGTAATGGCTACACAGTTTTTAATATTAATCATCGGTTTCCGCCCAAACATAAGCATCCCGCCCCGATTGAAGATCTTGAGTCGGCACTGGACTACTTCAAGAAAAATGCTAAGCATTTCAAGGTCAACCCAGAAAAGATCGGTCTGTGGGGATATTCATCTGGAGGTCACATCACTGCTCTTTTTGCACTTCAAAAGATCGGTACACCCAAAGCTGTCCAGGCAGTGGTGAGCGGAGGAACTCCTTTTGACTTAACCTGGTATCCATTTTCTCCCATCATCAAACCTTACCTCGGCGGATTCAGGGATCAAAAATTAAAAGAATATTTTGAAGCGAGCCCTACCTTTCACGTGAAGGCCGGAGCCCCGCCATTTTTTATTTATCATGCGAGCAATGACAAGCTCGTAGAATTCGCACAAAGTGCTGCGTTCGAGGCAAAGCTCAAGCTCCACGGAAACTTTGTGAAACGTCTTAAAGTTCCCTACTGGGGCCACCTCTTCGCCTTCGCTGTATATGATTACGCCGTCGAAAAAGGGATTCACTTTCTCGATAATCAATTAAAAGGCCCTAAAAAATGAAAACACTGGCGGTCATTATGTTAAGTATGATTTTTAGTTCTTGTTCACCGAAGTATGACAAAACAGTTGATAAAGTGGACCGTGATCGGTTCATGGGTGACTGGTATGTGATGGCTGGTAGATTCACGGCCCTTGAAAGTGACGTTTATAATTCCATCGAAACCTATTCCTGGAACACCAAGGAAGAAAGAATCGATGTGGATTTTCGCTTTAATAAAGGTGGATTCAACGGCGAGCTCAAGAAATATCCTCAAAAGGCCTGGATCGTAAGTGAGAACAACGCACGCTGGAAGGTTCAGCCATTCTGGCCTTTGAAATTTGATTATTCAGTGATTGCCCTTGATCCCGATTACCGCTGGACTGCCATCGGCGTCCCCAATCAAAAATATCTCTGGGTCATGAGTAAGGATCCTAAGTTCACTCGGGAAGAAACAGACGCTGTTCTCAAGAAACTAAAAGATGGCGGCTATGATACTTCTTCCATCGAGTACGTTCAGCATAAGTATTAAGCTCAGTCTATAACTTCGACATTCACATAAGATTCGAGATCTTCAACGGAGCTTATGCGATCAAGGCCAGCAACTTCTTTTAAGTAATAGGTCCAGAGTGATTTGGGAATGACTCCTGAACGTGAGCGTTCAATCATCACAGATACTTCAAAATTTTCGACCTCAACAGCTGATTTACCAGAGTAATACTCGATGAGCATTTTCTTTCCGGGTATATTGAGGACTGTGTTGTCATGATCCCGTTCAAAGAAGCAATGACCGATTTCATGTAATAAGATCTTGTAGATAAATCCGTAATAATCTTCTGACTCTGTTCCCCACTGAATGAACACCGACTCATCAATCGCTATCCCTTTTCCTTTTTTATTTTCATCAAATACGCAGAGGCCTGCAACCCCTGGCTCGAGCTTCGCAACATGATACGGAATCGAATGCAGAGGGACATGGATATTCAGATCAGCAAAATCATTCCCGATTTTTTCGAGAACCTTATCAATCACAGCGGCCTCTGCACCAGAGGCCAATCCTCCGGGAAGAACGATGCTGTTCGCCTGCTTTTTACCGCAGGAAATAATCATGAAGAAAGTCAGGCAGAATAAAATTTTCATACCCACATCTTAACGACCAATGCGGGCAGGACTCCAGACCAGTGACACTTGATAATGAGTGTGGATTTCTGAAGAAGTTATGCGCTTAGTGGGAAATTGAAGATTTTCTTTAAAGAAGTACTTTCTACCAAAGGAAACTATGTGATTCAAATGGCCTTAATTCTGGGCGCCAGAGCGGGCTAAGCTATCGTTGTTATGTCATGGGCACGAACCCGGGTAACATAACCTCATGAAGAATATCATATTCGCCCTCTTGCTCTCATTGACCACAACACTTAAAGCTGAGACGACGTATTTCGACAGCATGAATTCTGTCTACGGAAAGATGCTTGAAGCAAAAAAAAATAAGGATACCTCCATTCGTTCATCAAAGCCCCTCTCAGAAATCGCGAGGGCAGCCGCTATTCAACGAGCGATGTCGGAGTACAAAGACAAAATGATGATGCTTCAGAATGAAGAAGCGAATATCAGAGAGCGGTTTTATGGAAAAGTAACCAGCGCGGAAGAAGCACAGGTTATTGCTGAGTCAGATAAAACGAGAAAAGTAATTCATGATGAATCAGCTCTCGAGGAAGCTGCAGGTGAAATTAACCTCCTACCCTAGGGGAGATGCCAGTCTTTCCGATGTCGCTTGTAGGCCATCACCGGCAACTGAATCAGGAGTGGTTTTTTTCCTTCATCCAGCCAGCTGATAAGATCCTTAATATTTTTTTCATCCATCGCCGTACAACCGGCCGTCCCGGTAGAATCATTTCTCCAGATATGGAGAAAGATGCAGGATCCAGCTGATGGAACTGTATTCTTCGTATTGTGATTGACGATCACACCCAACTTGTAAAGATCATCGCTTCTTTTCATCATCTCAGAGCTGCTCCAGTCACGGTCTTTCACCGAGTGATCAACAACCTGATTGTAGTACTTAGATTTGACGTCATCGACACATTCGGTGGTGGGTAGTGATTGCATGTAAGAGATTTTTGCTTCGGGAAGCGGTGAATATCCAAAGCCCTTCCCAAGAGAAAATGTTCCGGCTGGTGCTTTCCCATCGCCTTCTTTCTTTTGAATTCCCTCGTGAGGATGATACTCGCCCCTTCCCCAGGCCAGACCATTTCTTCCAACAACTACTTTGATTGGTGTACCTTTAACCGTCCAAGGATCCGTTATTTTTGTCCGTTCATAGCGTTGTAGTGTTCCCCTAATGGACTTCCAGTCTTTAGTAATCACTGTCATCAATTGAAGCGAATATTCTGAAGCAAATGAGGAAAACGGAAAGAGGAACAGGACTAACAAAAATCTCACTGAGCTGAATCCTCAAAAAGTTCAACCTTGTTGCCGTCAGGATCGGTCACCCATGCAAATTTCCCGTAGTCATGGTCTTCCGCCTTATCAATCTTCACTTTTTTTGACTGAAGATGAGCGAGAAGTGCACTCATAGATTTCACGCGGTAATTAATCTGCCCGGTGCGGGGTTTACCTTTAATGTCGCTCTTGGCCGGTAAGATCGCCAATGCCATGGATCTTTCAATCGAAGGATCTTTCAGATCACGGTGTGCAAAGATCTTATAGATCGAATTGTACTCAGAGCTCTCTTCAAAGTTAATGCCAAGATTCTCCCGGTACCAAACTGCAAGTTCTTTGGGATGATTAGAAAACAAAAAAACGCCGCCAATTCCATCAATAAAATCCATCCTATGCTCCCTCTTTCAAGAAAAACAATCTGAAATTATTTTTCTCGAAAATGATTTGAACTTCGCTATTTTTCCCATGAAGCGATTTCGGGATTGGATACACCAGGTTGACCCAATGACAGTCGTGTTTACTCACATCATTGGATAGGACTTGCTCCCCTTTTCTATCACTACACTCAAACCAAAAACGAATACCATTTCCGTTTTGAGAAAAATCAAAATTCATTTTCTTAATAATTTTTTTATCAAACCTAGTAATATCTATCTCTAAAACACAGATACTCTCTCCTCTTGGGCACCATTTATCCTTATCATTGTAGCTGATCGTTTTTTTTAAAAACGAATCGACTGGACTCAGAAAATGATTCGGTTCACTAATGACCTCTGCCACTTGAGCATAGATTTTTATTAGCGTTGGGAATACGAGTGCGTTCTCCAGGATTTGGCCCTGTCTCAAATGAGAGAATATATTAAACACTCCTTCGCTAACTCCATTATCAGAAAATAATTCCTGAATGATGATTTCAGGCATTTCTTCAAAATCACTTCTTTCAAGAGTAAGTGCATCTTTATTGATGACAATCACTCTTTGACTCAGGATTTCTCTTTTATATACATGTTGAAGAATCGCCACCATCGCCCAGTTGTTTTCAACAGCATAAATTTTCTTTGCACCGTACTTAAGCCCTAACGCGACTAAATATCCTGCCCCAGCTCCCACATCTAAAAGAATTTTTCCCTGAGCATGCTCAGAGATAAATGTTTCATAAAACTTATTCCGACTATCATCCTTAAGCATTGGATAATGAAACTGAGGGATCGAAACATCACCAAGGTTATTCAAAAAGTTGAATGCATCAACAGATCCTGTATCCAGGTATTCTAAAAGGAGATTTGTTTTTATGTCATGAAGTGTTTCCATAATTAAATCAGCTTCTCAGACAGACGATATGTATCATCTTCGTAAGCTTCCCCGGCCCTTGGACCTTTTGTTAAGACAAGTAACTTTGCATCAGTGATCCCTTGAAGTGCATGCGCCTCATTTTCTTTTGTTTCAACGAAGTCACCTTGTCTTAGAGTGCACTCTTCCTTGTTTCCATTCAATGCTCGAGCGACGTAACGAATTTCACCCTCTAAGCAATAATTCCATTGTGTTGTTTTTTCATGGAAATGATTTCCGCGAATCGATCCGGGAGTAAACGTGACAATCGTCACGGAATTAATATCTATTCCGGTCATGAGATCTTGTATTGTCCCGCGCTCGTCAGCATGTGCGATTTTCAAATCAATTTTCTTCATATTTGGGCCGTAAATAAAATTAACCCTCGATGGGCCAATTTCTCCTTGAGGTAGCTGCCAATGTTCCAGGGAAGAATTAACCCGTGAGTCGCCCCTCGGGGGATTTCCTGGTCGGAAACAATCGGAATTCGTGATCCCGGAGTGAGCTTTCCAATTTTTAGTTTCGAACTATCACTAATTGCGACCAGATCGTTCTTAGTTAGTTCAAAGAAGTTTATGAGTGTATTGCCTTTGGTAGCAGCGCCAACGCCTATCACGATTCCACCCGATTTTTTTATTTCGTCTAGTTTTATACGCATTTGTTTTTTTAGTGACTGGATATTTTTCATGAGACTTATAAAAGTCTTTTTTTCAAAGATCTCTTCTTGCTGTTCCATATCCATGAATGCTTTCACACATGCATCGTGAGTTTCCCCATGTTGTACGTAGAGACGGATGGATCCCCCCATATATTGAATGCGTTCAATC
The DNA here is from genome assembly GCA_046594925.1 of Bacteroidia bacterium. Classification (GTDB taxonomy): domain Bacteria; phylum Bacteroidota; class Bacteroidia; order 2-12-FULL-35-15; family 2-12-FULL-35-15; genus 2-12-FULL-35-15. The sequence goes on along the minus strand of JBKJQG010000239.1, from coordinate 10,551 downwards.
TTCGAAATGGATAGGTTCGCTTTTCTTAGAATCTTCTCCAGAGAGGATACGGAGAAATAATGAACATGCTCATGATAGATGGTGTCGAATGCATTTTTCTGAACAAGATCGAGTAAATAAGGGACTTCTAAAACCAGGACGCCCTCTGGGTGTAAACACTCTCTCACAAGCTTCAGCCCGGAATCTAAGTCATCCATATGGTTAAAGACATTTGTCCCAACAATAAGATCAAATTTTCTGGATAAATCTAAAGAACTCATTAAAGATAAATCGAAAAAATGATTAATTGTTGGAATGCCTCTATCGTTAGCAATAGAAGCAATGTTTTTTGAAGGATCAACGCCAGTGATTCTCGAAAAACCCCTATGTTGAAAATGTTCTAAAAGTGAGCCCGTGTTACTTCCAATATCCAAAATTGTCGAATCACTGGCCAGTGTGCAGAACCCTAGAATGGTTTCACATAACTCTTCAAAGTGACTGATTGAGACCTTCGAATTAGCAGAATCGTACGAATAATCCAATTCTTGATAGCGCTCAACTGGGGAAATAAAAAAAGCCGTAAAGAGATGATAACAATCCTGGCAATGAGCTACTTTGAGTGGATAGTAGTTATCTGTTCTCTGATTGTCGGGGGAAATAAAGGAATCCGCCAAGGGGTGCTTACCCAAGTCAATAACCTCAGCAATGTTCTTCGACTGACACAGTCTGCAGTTTTTAATTTCCATGGAGTAAACTTTTTTTCCAACTGAATCCAATCATTTTCAAATACCAGAATAAATACCGATGAAACCAAGAGAAGAACTTGAAATTTGATTTCCCGGCGAATCTATCCCTGTTCACCGTAGGCACTTCCCCAATCCTTAATCCCATCTGATAGCTTTTAAAGAGGAGTTCTATGGTAACTTCGAAACCACCAGTACTCTCGAGCTTGATTTTATCGAGGGACGATTTTCGATAGAGGATAAATCCACTCGTTGCATCATGAACGGGAATATCGGTAAAAAGATTCAAACTGAGCCCGGCAATTCGGGAGAGAAAACTTTTTAGCCGAGGTCCTCCAATTTTATCTCCTCCTTTAACGTAGCGTGAAGCGACCACAACATCATGGCCTTCGTCTAGTTTCTTTATCATGTCAGTGATTGTTTCGGGCGTATCGGATAGGTCCGCCATCATCAACACGACATAGGGAGTGTCTACGCTTGCAAAACCCGTCTTGAGTGCATTGATAAAACCTGCGCCCAGATCATTTTTTACAAACTTTATTTGTGGAGAAATCTTTAAAGCTTCATCTTTTTTTTCTAAAGTCGAATCCTGGTCATTATCGTAAACAAAAATGAGATCATAGTTTATCGCGAGCTTGTTTTTCACTTCAGAGCAAAAAGCAATTAGAGATTCTTTCTCGTTTTTAACAGGGACAACAATGGTGATGGACATGAAAACTAAATCCCCTCAGCTTTAATCCAGCTGTTTTTAAAAAATGGATGAAATTTCAATGAGCATAGATCAGGGACATCAACGATTTTTATATATGGGTCGTTATTTACTGACAGTTCGAAAGTCCAGGAAATCCTTTCAACTGTACTAGTGCATAATTTTTTCTGCTGCATCCAGTACTTGTATGGGTTTTGTTTCGTAAAACCCTGGTACTTTTTCCGTTCCGTTTTAGATGCTCCATCTTTTTCGAAAATAGTTATCCTCGAAATCGCCTGCCGATTTGCATCGACCATGTCAAAGGAAAGAGAATCTCCTTGCCCGGTGATTTTATAATTTGAATCAGTGATATGCGGAAGAATGTTGACTGTAACAAGATAAACAGCACAAACAATGAATAAGGGAGATGGAGAATGAATTTTACTCTGGTCCTGAAATACAAAATAAATCAAAGGCAACGCCATCAGTTGGAAGTGGTATCCCGTAAAAATAAAAGCATAGAGATGGGCGACGTAATAGAAGTAGAGATAAAATTTATGAATTCTTTTAGAGTTTAAGAGGAGAGCAAAGCTAGTTAGTTCCATAAAGAAAAATAACCATAAAACAGGAAGCAGCAGGTAACCGGGGACCAGTGGAAGGCCAAGTGCCCAGGAAAACTGCTTTCCAAGTAGCCAACCACTATCAAGTTTGACCCAGCTAGCGAGCAGATAAAATAAGGGTACCAGCCACTTCAGATCATTCTTATAATCTTTTGAAAAAACAAGAATCAGGCAGGGAAAGAAATTATAGTAAATACAAGGAATTAGTGTGTTTTCATAGAGAATGAAGCCAAGAAGTGCTTCGACAGCAAGTGGATAAATGAGAATATTGAGGGCAATTCTCTGTTTCCCGTTCAAAAAGCAGTAAACTGAGAGGACTAAAGACAAGAATATAGATTCATAAAATAAACTTGTATCCCAGGAGTGGGGAAAGCCTTTGAAGGGATTAAAGTCATCACAGTTTTGGATAAAACGACTACAAACGTGGACCGAATCGGTCAATGTATCGTTGGCAAACCATAGGGCAAAATTTAAGATAAATCCAAGGATGAATAAAAAATACAGCTCTGAAAGCCGGCTCTTTGAAATGCTCTCATTCATAAGAAAAGACTAGCATGAAAAATATTAATCTCCTCTTGATTTCTACCCCTTGGCAACAGGCCTGTCTTCCTTCAATTCAGTTAGGGACACTTAAGGCCTATGTAGATCAGGAACTAAGTTCAACAGTTACTACGACCACCTATTCTGCACATCTTGATTTGCTCTATTTACTCAATAAAGACGCCTACGATTATCGCTACTTTCATTATAGAGATTGGGACGAGATTTTATTCTTTGCCGCGTTCCTGAAGGAACATCTTCCCCCTGGTGAGTGGGAACAATTCGTCATTTCTCTCGAAGTAGATCCCAGGAGCAAAACAGCGCCTATTACGAAGGCGGTCATGGCCCACTTAGAACAAACCTGCGAATCTTACATTCGAGAAGTCATTCTTCCCGACCTGACTGATTCTGGCGTTAACGTTATTGGATTTCCCCTCAATTATTACCAGACCTATTCCTCACTCTATCTCGTGCAGATAATTAAACGTCTTGCCTCTGGATTCGAACTACTTTTTATCTATGGTGGATATGCAGTCACCTCCCCTGATCAGGCATCCATACTAAGAAAATATGGGGGGAAAGGTTTTCGCATTGTTGGTGAGGGTGAAAGGAAGCTGGTCGATTTCCTTAAGGCACTTCAAGAAGAGAAAAAAATATCTATCCCTGGGATATTCTCTCTTGATGGAAATGAAGATCTTTTTACAATTGATCGCACTTCATATGAAGGCCAGCTTCAATTTAAAGATATCCCCCATCCGGATTATTCTGAATACTTTGATAAAGTTGAAAAGATCAGACAAGACGACCCGATTTTTCATCACGTTTTAAACTCTAATGCTTTTTTTGGTTCAGTGACTTTAGCAATCACGATGGAAGGAACCCGGGGCTGTTTTGCTCGATGCGATTTTTGCTCGATGAATGTCGCCTGGAAAGGATTCAGGTCTGACTCAGCAGAGAGTATTTTCAAGAGGGTGAAAGAGCTTTCTCAGAAATATGGAACAAAACATATTCGCTTTGCAGACAATGTTTGCGACACATGGGCAGAAAAGTTTTGCCATCATTTAATCGACAACAATGATTTCTATGAACTATTTTTTGAATTGAGGGTTCATCATCCTGAATCTTTCTGGGAAACACTTGCAAAGGCTCGTGTCGGTGGAGTTCAAATAGGAATTGAAGCACTTTCAAATCCCCTTTTGAAAAGAATGGATAAAGGAACATTCCTTTATCAGAATATTATGAGCATGAAATACATGTCAGAGTTTGGCATCGATTATAATTTTTCAAATTTGATTTTGTTTCATCCGAAATCAACTGTCTCTGATGTGAAAGAAACACAACGCGTACTCGAACACATCTCACACTTGATTTTGCCACAATATACTTTCTTCGCACTTGAGCCGGGCTCCCCTCTTTATTACCAAATTCCGTTGGTGAAAAGAAAAGCGTTAGTCTCTATGTCCCCCAGACGGTGGCCGCACAATGTGAAAGAACTGTATGCCTCCGGAAAATATAACTCCTTGGAGGAATTTGAGGTTTCTCCTGAAGTCACAACTGCCTGGCATGAGTTTCATCAGTGGTATGTTAACTTCTCAAAGAACGCGAAAGTAAATTCTCTCAAGCAAGAAGAGCTCGAAGATGGAAATATTCTTATTACTGATGAACGTTCAGAAATCCCAGCATCATTGGTCATTTCGGGCAAAGATGCTGAACTCTATAATCGATTACACACGCCGATGACCTATGATGAATTAGTAAGCTTGCTTGGTTCTAAAGGAAAGATGGAAGAAAAGATCAAACCCTGGCTTGAGAAAAAAATCGTCATCGATGCGGATGGAGTCTTCCTGGCGTTAGCTCTTAGAAAGAATAAAAGAATTCGGTCGCTTCAAGAATCTTGACCTCTTCTGGCGAAAGATCTTCCTGCCTGAAAACACGAAAAAGAGCATCGCGAGTCGGAGGAGACATCCTGACATATCTTTTTTGAATCTCGTCGAGGAAGTAAATGTGATCATTAAGCAGGAAGAATCGTATCCCTTTCTTCAGACCGTAAGTCTTGGAACCCCTGAAAAACTGGCCTAATAACTCATGATGCCCACTCTCTAACCCTGGTACGGGATATTTCTTTTTAAAAAGAGTGGAGATATTTCTGCCAAGAAATATCGATAAAGCGTAGAGAAAAGCATAAAGAGAAAAAGCAAATTTCTTACCGGAAAACAATTTCTTCGCCAGCTCGTAATTTTTGGGCATCTTAAAACTAAAGGAGGGATTCGTATCAGGTTGATAAAATGTATTAGCGAAAATTCTTACTAGGTAGCGTAAGAGAAGAAACTGGGGGAAATAATGAGAGGTGAAATTATAGTAAACTTTGGCACGGGCCTTGGTTGTTCCCCCAAAGAGATAACTTTTAAACAATAGTCGATTCGCAAGCTCCGCATCTTCACAGCGTTTAAACTTTTCATTAAATCCACCAACACGAAGAAGGGCTTTTCGGGAAATAATTCCGGCAGCAGTATTAAATGTAGGGTCGTTCCCTTCCTTGATATTCGTATTTAAAAATAATCTATCGGACTCCCATGACTTCAGAATGAATCTATAGTTGTTAAGAAAACTTTTGGGTGTTCGGGCCGGAATGATTTGAGAGCCGAGCACATCCAGTGGGAATTTTTTTAACTCCCGGTCCATGTTTAAAAGCCAGTCCGGATCAAGGACCACATCACAATCAACGAAGGCGACAAACTCCCCTCTGGCAATCGCGATCCCCCTGTTACGAGCTAAAGAGCGACTTCTTTTTCCTTCAAAAAGAGATTGTATGGCAGGAAAATCCTGAATTATTTTTGGGGTGTTATCCGTCGATCCATTATCAATAACGATCACTTCAAAAGAAGTCAGTGTTTGATTCAGAACGGATGTGAGGCATTGGGATAATGTTTTCTCGCCGTTTAATACGGGGATGACAAAGCTGTATTTAGGAGAAGACATTTTAGATTACTTCAATCAGATTGTTTTTAACCATAAACGTCAGAGCTTCTTCAATCGATGCTTTCTGAGCTTCATTTTTAGAAAACAATTGAGAGTCCTTCAGAAGATTTTCCTGAAGAGCATCAACTGTCACAGATTTTTTTTTATCACTTTCTTGCGCGATAAAAGAAACCATGATGGCAACGTCACCTGAAAAGTGAAATAACTTATCGAGTTCTATGTCCAGGACAACTGATTTTTCGTTGCTTTTTTTAAAGTAGACTGTGGATTTTAACCTGTAACTTTTCATTCGATTTCAGTACTCGTTTATGATGACGGAAAGGAACTCAATCTTGCCATAACTTCTAACTGTGGAAGTACGATCAGCTCAACACGCCCGAAACCATGGGAGAAATTAGTTACCTGCTGGTCCTCATCCTGGTCCTCGTGTTCGCTCGCCTGACTCTTCTTGCCATCTTCTTTCATAAAAACCGCTAATAGTTATATTGATTTCTCATCATATACTAGCCTTAAATTGATTGCTAGCTTGGCCACCAACTGGCCTTATATTAACGCCCTCATCAAATCCTTAACACTTCTGCCAACTTTTGCCCCAAAGCGAAGGCATTTCCAACTCCCCGGTCCTTTGGATAGAGATGCTCAAACCCTGCGTGGTAAAAATGGCGAACAGGCGTTGAGAAAGGCGGCAAGAGTCCTAAGGTGTTGATTTGAGGTACTGGACAGGCCACCCTGGCCCTGCTTATTTCGAGGTTTGCGACATGCACGGATGAAAAATGGGGATACATTTTCTGGAGGCCATCGAGAAATGCATCTTTTATTTCTTCGTCGTTTTTATAAGGCGCCCCATCCGACGCGAGATAATATCGGGAAAGATAAACGACCTCCTTTTTACTTTTTGGATAAAGCCGATTTTGTTGGACCACTACCTGAAAGGGTATTTCTGGGTCACTAACTGTTGTCCAAAACTCATCGGATAGCTTCGTCTTCAATGAGAGGGTTAATAAAATAACCCCCGAAGCTTTGAACTCATTCAGATAACTGAAGCGTGAGTCATTTTTTACTAATTCCTTCAATCCAACTAAGGGGATGGTAGAAATTAAAATGTCATCTTTTGTGAATTCAATTTTTTCTCCAGAAACCAATTCCAGATTCTGTACGTGATCATTCAAAAAACTAATTTTTTGAACTTTAGTTTTTAAATAGATAGTGCCACCTGATTTTTCGATGCGATTAATTATTTCATCAAAATAAGGTTGATACGTTTTTACTAAATATCCGATCTTTGATTTTAATCCGACTTTACTGGAAAGGTGGTGCTTGATTCTCATCGATAACCAATAGGCTGAAATTTTCTCAGCATCACTTCCAAATTTATCCCGGAGCAATGGTTCCCAGATTTTTTGTGAGAACTCTCTTCCAAACGAATTCCTGGCCCAATCAATGGCAGTGACTTTATCCAAACTCAAAGAAGGCATCAAAAATCTTAATTTTAAAATCGTCGCAATGACTTTAAAAATATCCTTTCCTGCAAGCCTGAGGGTCGAGGTGATGCTGTCAAAATCATGATGCCCACTACTTGAAAAAGTAGAGGTGTTAATTTTTTTCCATTCTATATCATAGGGCACTTTCAACGAGTCCAGAAACAGCTCAGCCTCCTGATGGTCATTCCAGCTATAGAAATGATAAAAGCGGTCGATTAAGTGGCCATCAAACATATGCGCTTGAGCGGCACCGCCAGCAGATTCCCCTGCCTCGAGAAGAATAATTTTAATGTTCTCACGATGAGAGCGAAGAAGATAATGAGCACACGATAAACCCAAGGGACCTGCACCTATGAGAACAATCTTCTTTACTTGCTCGTTCATTTGGCTGAATCGTTTATCTTATAAATTTCATAGCCCTTCAAAGTCTGCACTAAAGAGTAATCTTGTTTTAAATTTGTCATCATACGATCGGTGTTTAAGAAAACTTGAGGGAGCTGAAGGTTTGTTTTGAGAATAATCCAATGAATCTTCGCCTTTCTTATTTCTTTTTCAAGCCATAGAAGATCAAAGGGCATCCCGCCGGGAATTAATAAGAAAATACTTAATTGAGGATACCTTCCAGTGCTTGCGTAGAACGGATCTTCCCCCGGAAGGGATATGACTCTATCATGATGAGGTATATGCGCCTCTGTCCAGGCCAATAATTCTTCAAAATTATATATCCATGGTCCGGGAGTAGTGAGCCCTTTGAGACCCCGCCAACTTGCTGTCTGACTTTCAAACTTCCATGGGATGACAGATTTATTTAATACATTTGTTTGAAGATAAGTGCCTGCTGGAATGAGAAGTAACAAACAAAAAAATAAAACAGCTCTCTTTAATGGAAAAAAGTCATTGAGCAATGCACCCCAAACCAGAAAGAAAAGGGGCCATATTCCATAGGTTGACCACACTAATCCGTGAGAAGCAAAAGTGGCGAGACTTGTAACAATACAAATGACAGAAACAGACAAGCCAGATGTCATCGCCTTGTGTCTCATCAAATTAAAAGCATAGAGAGTTCCAGCGGTAAGGAAAGTTGCTGGCCATAAGAAGGCGAAGTGTTTTTCCATCGCAGCAATTCTGGAGGTAAGAGCAAAGAAATTCGTTGGCAAGAACGGCAAAATAAAAAAGATGAAGGCAATCCACACATACCTTCTATTTTTATCCGCTTTAAAAAGGAAATAGGAAACTATCCACGAAGCAGCATACAAATAAGCGGCAGGTTTCTTAAAGGTATTCAATACAAAGGGAATCGCGTTTCCCCCTCTTGTCTCACGAGCATAGATGAAAATCCAGCGCAGGGCCTCAGGCAGTCCTTCCGGGCCAGACATAAATAAGATAGTTAAAGCAAAACAAACGAAGCCAAAGAATATCCCTCCAGAAACGTAAGCTGTTTTTCTGGGCCCCAACAGGAATGACCCCGTTATCATTCCGGCCGTAATTCCTGCGCCAATGGTTTGTTTAAAGAAGAGAACTAATACGCACGTGAAACCAGCAGCGAAAAAAAGAGATTTATCGTTATTCTTCAATGCTTTTATAAAAAGAAACAAAGCGATTAAAGCAACAACACAAGAATCATAGTCGTAATCAGGAAATGCCCCCAATACCCCGGGAGCTAAAAAAACAAGGGGGATAAGACTATAAACGACAGATTTCTCCTGGGTCATCTCCTTTAAAATCATCCATGTTAATACCATTGAAGTCGCTGCTTCAAAGGCGACAAAACTTAATTGTGCATAATAATTAACGCCAAAAACCTTTATCAAAAGTCCCTGCACAAAGAATGTTCCGGGGCTTAGGACAAGTCCAAAATCCAGATACGGTCTTTGATTTAAAGAAAATCGATAAGCGTATTCGGTGAAGAGTGACCAATCCGCTAAGCAGATTAAACGGGAAGAGAAAACAAAGACAAGCAGCGCAGAGAGGAATGCCAGAACAATGATGAGGAGTTGCTCGTATTTAAATTTCATGTTTCTAAAGAGAACACTAAATTAAAAAGATATTTCTTTTGAAGATTCTTAAAACAAGCCTCTAGAAGTGGATCTTGACCTTCTGAGGGGTCTGCGAGGCACAGATACTGGCCGGTATGGGCCAACGAATAATTCAACATCCCTTCCGTTGTTGCCGTGATAAATGCTGTGGTGGTAAATTTGGACATGATTTTTCTTGGTTTTCTCTCCAAAACCTTAAAGCTATTTCCTGCTGGCGAGAGACTTAATTGCACATAAAACGACTTGGCCCTAGGTCGCAGGAATTCATAATTCCATTTCATCTCAGATTCAGACTTTTTTATTTTCGATAAAAGTTCAGTAATCATTTTCAATGTCACAGACTTTCTATTTTCAATCTTCCTGTTTCCATGATCCTTCATGACAATCGGGCCTTTCCTGGTCTTAGATTTTTCTAATTTCTGCACCCAACTTAGCTTTTGAACATTTCGTAATTTTCCATTATCAAAGACAAAACCCTGGCCTGGCTCGAGGATTGTGGGAGACGACAACGGAAATCTTTGTTTAATGTCCTCGCAAAACTTTTCTTCTGAAATGGGAAACATCCAATAATTTAATTCTGGTTCATATTTATAGGCCCATGAACAGGCAGACGGAACGATAATGGACTCATTAATTGCTCCGACGATGTCCTGCAACCGCTGATAAATCTTTTTGGGTGAAATACTTAATAATTTCCCGTTATACACATCAGACTCTCTAAGAGGTTGATAGAAACAAAAACTTACCGATGGCATTCCCTTTCGTTTGACCACACTTTCAACATCTTTTTTGTAAACCTCAGTATCAACAAGATTGAGAATTTTAGACTTACCTTTTTGTATAAACATTCCCATTTCATTCACGCCAACGGCATGGCTAACGGTCGCTTCAATTTCAATATCTCCCACTTTAATATTTTCCAGAGGCTTTAGTTCTTGTAAGTTTTTAAACCCCATTGTCTTAAGCCAAAATGGAATGGTCTTGCAGCCAGCTGGAAAGACGATTAGCGTCTCCCGGGACACATAATTAAGTGACTTCAGACAAAAATGATCATTGTGAAAATGAGAAATGATCACCCCATCTAATTTTAATTTTTTTATTTCTGCAAAATTAAATTCAACCGTCGGATTTAAAATTAAGAACTCTGCCCAATCATTGATGAATAATGGATCGATGAGAATGCTGGTCTTTTTTGACGTAACGAAATAACCAGCATGGGTTAATCTGAAAATGGCCAAACTCTCATCTTTCAGCGTTCGTTTTGTAAATTGCAGCATGATTGTAATTGTACTAAAAAAATTCGACTGGGGTTATTGATAAAAAAAAAGCCAGGGGCGCGAGACCCTGGCTTTTATACATCCCAATACATTTATGGTGCCCGGTGAGGGACTCGAACCCCCACGCTCGCGCATTAGGTTCTAAGCCTAACGTGTCTACCAATTCCACCAACCGGGCATCGATATCGAGAACTGAAATTATGGATTT
>JBKJQG010000221.1:0-7896 GCA_046594925.1 Bacteroidia bacterium | reverse complement strand
ACCTGAGATCATTTTGTTGTGCATAGTACAAGAACTAACGAACAACAACAACCCAAGAGTGCTAAATATTAATATTTTTTTCATATGTATCGTTTTTAATATTAGTACTAATTATTTACCAAAGTAGATATGAGCAACAATTCTCACGTCTTGGTTTGAGTCTGCGTTGAATTCTCTCTTTTTCAATTTTGAATATTTCTGACCACCATCTGCTAAACCTGTAGCCGAGTTGTCTTCACTGTATTCAGCAGTATAAGTACTAGTACCAAATGTTGCTTCTTCTTTTACTTTTGTTACACCACCGAAAGTCCATTTAGCATTCCATCCGTACTCTAAACCAAGAGAGATAGGCAAGTTTGCAATGAATACGTTGAATCCTGTAACAATTCCTAAACCAACATCAGTTGTGCTTGTTTTGCTTGATTTGTTGAATTTATCACCATTGATGTAAGAGAAGTTGCCAATTGTTTTATCAGCACCGAATCCTAAATACAAGTCAGCTCCAACATAAGCATCGAAGATGTTGCTCGCCAGGAAATGCTTTTCAACACCCGGTACGATTTCCCACATTCTCTCTACTGTTCTTGTTTTGAATTCACTCATACCCTGGAAACTTCCAGAACCATCATTGTAAGGGGAATAAGTATAGAATGCTACTGAATCCAACTTAGTTCCTTTTGCAGTCATGTTTTTGTTCATCAAGCGCAATCCTAAACGAATAACGATATCATCAGAATTGTAATATTTGTAAGTCAAAACATCTCCTGACTTCAAACCATTACCGCTAAATAAGTGAGCGACCATTCCTGAATCGTCTGCGAGGTTCATTCCGAAAACGAATGCCATGTCACCAGCTTTAGGTCTTGCACCCATTTTAGTAACGACCTCATCATTTTCTCTTGTTGAAAGTTGAGCAAATACACTTGTTACGCCAAATGCAAATGCAATCATTAGTACTGATTTTTTCATAGTTTTTGTTGTTTAGTTTAAATTAAATTTAATTTTAGATTTTAAATTCAGTGGTACAAATATATAATTTTTTCAGAAAACAGCAACTTACTAACAATATCTTTGTTTTTAACACCTAAATGTTCATAACCCTAATCCCCCCACTCTTTGTCTTCCAGCAGTGGAACGAACTTAAATTCACCATATTCGACCTTTTCGAAGGTTTTTGGGCCTGTTTTCTTAATAAAAGTCATGATTTGCACTTTATCTCCCAAAGGGATCACCAAAATCCCCCCAACTTTCAGCTGATCGAGTAAAGCATCGGGAATAACGGGTGCGCCTGCTGTAATGATGATCTTATCAAAGGGAGCAAAGATCGGCAGTCCTTTGTATCCATCCCCATAAAAGAACTTCGGATTGTAGCCAATGGTGGGCAAAAAAGCCTTGGTCAGATCGAAAAGTGCCTTTTGACGCTCTATTGTATAAACTTTCGCGCCCATTTCCAGCAGTACACTGGTTTGGTAGCCCGACCCTGTCCCTATTTCAAGTACTTTCTCCCCTTTTTTCAAGTCTAAGAGCTCGGTTTGAAAAGCCACGGTATGCGGCCTAGAGATGGTTTGCCCGGACCCGATCGGAAATGCTATGTCCTCATAAGCCCTTTCAATGAAAGAGCTGTTCAGGAACAAATGACGGGGAACCGATTCAATCGCCTTTAACACCTCTGCATCTTCAATTCCTTTTTCTTTGAGAAGGCCTGCCAACTGCCTTCTTAACCCTTTGTGCCTGTATGAATCGTTTGTCGTTGTCATTTCTCAGGCACGAAATTAACAATTGTACTCTTATAATTAAGAGTAATTTTTCAAGATTAAATTGTGGAAAAAAGTATTTTTGCGCCAAATCAACCCATCTATGATAAAAATTGGAGTTTTAGGAGCAGGCCACCTCGGCAAGATTCACATCCGTCTTTTGAAGGAGATCGACAAATATGAACTGGTCGGCTTTTACGATGCCAATCCTGAATCCGCAAAGGCCGTGGAAAAGGAATTAGGAGTCAAAGCATTTTCTTCCATTGAAAGCCTGATGGAGCTGGTAGATGCGGTAGACATAGTCACACCCACGATCACGCATTACGAGTGCGCTTCCAAGGCGATCAAGAATTCAAAACACATCTTCATTGAAAAACCAGTAACCAATACCATTGAGGAAGCAAAGAGCTTGAAAGGATTATCGAAGGAAGCAAACGTGCACGTGCAAGTGGGACATGTGGAAAGATTCAATCCGGCATTTATAGCTGCCCGAGATTATTGCTCCAACCCGATGTTCATAGAAACCCACCGCCTGGCGCAGTTTAACCCCAGGGGAACGGATGTTTCGGTGGTTTTGGATCTGATGATTCACGATATCGACATCATTCTGAGCGTTGTGAAATCCAACATCAAACGCATCAGCGCAAGCGGCGTGGCCGTTGTAAGTGAAAGTCCCGACATAGCGAATGCCCGCATCGAGTTCGACAATGGCTGTGTAGCTAACCTTACCGCCAGCAGGATTTCCCTGAAAAACATGCGTAAATCCCGCTTTTTTCAAAAAGATGCGTATATTTCAGTTGATTTTCTGGATAAGAAAGTAGATGTGATCCGCCTTAACGATGTGGAAGGGGAAGTTGACCCTTTGGCTGTGACGATCGACTTGGGATCTGGCAAAGGATCCAAACAGATTTACTTCGAAAATCCAACTATTTTACCAACCAACGCAATAAAGATGGAGCTGGAGACGTTTGCTGATTCTATAATCAGCAACACAACTCCCCTGGTGAGCATTGATGATGGTTATAAAGCCCTGGATGTCGCCTACAAAATCATTGAAAAAATGAAGATGACAGCCAACTTTGTCGAAGAACAGGGATAAATCTTTACTATGAATACAAGCTACAAGTTTTTACTTTCGTTTTGCGCTGCTTCGGCTTTACTCCTTACTTCTTGTGAGTTGTACAATCCGAGTGAAGCCATTCCGGCATACATCCACATTGAAAAATTCACGCTGACCACCGATTATCTGTCGGAGGGAACAAATTCCCATAAGATCACGGATGCCTGGGTATATGTGGATGACCAGTCCATAGGATGCTTTGAGTTGCCAGTGACGTTTCCTGTATTGTTCGAAGGTGTTCACAGGATCAAGGTCATTCCCGGAATCAAAGTGAATGGGATCTCCTCCAACCGGGGACAATATCCATTTTTCGAACCATACGAACAAGATATTGATTTTCAGGTAGGTAAAAGAATTATATTAAGTCCTAATACAACTTACAGGCCCTCTACCTTTTTCCATTTTATGGAAGACTTTGAAGGCGTCTTCAAGATAGCCGCGACATCCGTTTCTGACACGGCCATTCAGTCGATCAGCAATCCTCCTGACCCCAACGTTTTTGAAGGCACTTACTCCGGAATCGGCTATGTGGATAATACCAAGATCTTTTTTGAATGTTCTACCTCCGACACTTTTAACCTGCCTCATGGAGGAACGAATGTATTCCTTGAATTCAACTACAAGTGCAGCCAGCAGTTTACCGTCAGTATCATTGCATACGGAGCCGGCGGGTCTTCACAGTTTCCTGCCATCAACGTGAATCCCAGCAGCAACTGGAATAAAATGTACGTCTACCTCACCCCTACTGTCAGCGGCACCTCTTCTGCCACCGGTTACAGAATAGCCTGGGGCATGAAGAACTTGAGCGGAGCCGACAGTGCGGCCATGCTGCTCGACAACATAAAACTCATCCACTAAAGCAAGCTATTCCCGATCGAAGACGTTTTATGATGAATAAAAAGCTACAAGTCGTAAAATACCTCATTGCCGATATTTCAGCCGCCATGCTGGCCTGGGGCTTGTTTTTCAGTTTCCGGAAGATCTATATTGAAGCAGCAAAATTCGGCAAGCCCGTTCCATTGGTTTATGATGAACAATATTACTGGGGATTGCTCTTTATTCCGATCTTCTGGGTGTTGATGTATTACCTGACGGGGACTTACAAAGAAATCTACCGCAAATCGCGTTTGAAAGAGATCGGACAAACTTTCCTTCTTTCTATCATTGGCGTATTGATCATCTTTTTTGCCTTGCTGCTCGACGATCAGATCGTTTCTTACAAGAATTACTACCAGAGCATCATCACCCTGTTCCTTTTGCACTTTGGCTTTACTGCCTTTTTCAGGGTCATCCTTTCGAGTATCACCAATTACCGCATCCACAACCGCATCATTGGCTTCAATACGCTGCTGGTCGGAAGTAATGAGAATGCCTTAAAGCTTTTTACGGAGATGCAGAATCAAAGCAAATCCTCAGGCTATAAATTCGTAGGCTTTGTGCACATCGACAATAAGAATGGCTTCTCGCAGGAGTTAAAGAAAACTCTACCTCACTTGGGAGAACTTTCTGATTTAAAGAGACTTATAACAACTCACAAAATTGAAGAAGTGATCATCGCGATTGAGTCTTTTGAGCACGATAACATCGGAAAAATTGTAAATGAATTGGATTACCGCGGACTCATCATCAAGGTGATTCCGGACATGTACGACATCCTTTCGGGTTCAGTAAAGATGACCTCGATCTTCGGGGCACCATTGATCGAGATCTCCCGCGAGATCATGCCTACCTGGGAACAATCGCTGAAACGGATCATGGACATTGCTGTTTCCTTGATGGTTCTGACACTTTTCAGCTGGGTCTACGTTATTGTCGCTATTGCCGTCAAAGCCACATCAAAAGGCCCGATTTTCTACAGCCATGAACGCATCGGATGGCATGGAAAACCTTTCATGATTCACAAGTTCCGTTCGATGTACATTGATGCCGAAAAAGCCGGTCCTGCTCTTTCCAGCAAATTAGATCCGCGCATCACTCCCTTGGGCCGTTTCCTCCGAAAGGTCCGCCTGGACGAAATCCCTCAATTTTATAATGTTTTAATAGGTGAAATGAGCATTGTGGGGCCTCGACCGGAAAGACAGTTCTTCATTGACCAGATCGTTTTAAAAGCACCTCACTACAAGCACCTTCACAAAGTCCGCCCGGGCATCACTTCATGGGGACAAGTAAAATACGGTTATGCCGAGAACGTAGATGAAATGGTTCAGCGCTTGAAATACGACATCATCTACATCGAAAACATGTCCATAGCCGTGGATGTGAAAATTCTCATTTATACAGCTTTGATCGTTATTCAAGGTCGCGGAAAGTAGGTGCGGATAGCGAATCGATACAGTCCCGATGGCTATCGGGATTACAGATTGTATCTCAAATAAATAATCATGAAGGGTATTATTGGGTTAATTTCTGCCGTTTGTTTCATACTCATTGCTTCCTGTGTCAATACTGAATACAAATCGAGGGAACATTCAAACAAGATCGATGTTAGCCGAATTGACAAAAGCATTGATTCTATAGGGGAATTGTCGGCTGACACCGATTCAAAAATGTACCGGAGGCTTTTTACAATCGATAGCATCTTTTACAAGCAAAAAGGGCGGATCGACAAAAATAGATACGATGACATTAAGCGCTTTCACTACGCATCGGAAGACATGGATCGTGAACTATATGCTTACATGTCAGAAATGATAGTCGAAATTGAACGGGTGCCTGACTTTCAGGCGGATACGCTCCGGCCTTTTCAAATGAGAAACCGGGGCGACAAAAGCATCTCATACAGGTATTCAAACAAGAACATTTTTAAACTTACGGTAAAGGTCAAATCCTTTTTATCGAAACACAAAATCACTAAAACACCCGACCTTCCGAAATTTGAACGGGAAATGTTAAACCCCCAAATTACATTTGAAGATCGTTACTTAATGATCAAAGTACTGATCCAACAGCTAAAAGACATTGAATACAACTATTTTAATGAGATCATAAATACTCCTAAATAATTACTAAATTCGCGCAGATAAATCATTCGTTATCCCGATAGCTATCGGGATCGTTTTAATTCGTTATCCGTAACATGAAAAATATAGCAGTAATAGGTTCAGGAACCATGGGCAACGGGATCGCCCACACCTTCGCACAATTCGGCTACAACGTAGCATTGATCGACATCTCACAGCCCGCTTTGGACAAAGCACTGGCAACCATCGCTAAGAACTTAGACCGCATCGTTGCTAAAGGGGTGATCAGCGAGGCTGATAAAGCTTCAACTCTTAAGAACATCACCACTTATACCGTCATGGCGGAAGGTGTAAAAAGCGCTGACCTGGTGGTGGAAGCTGCTACCGAGAATGTGGAAATCAAGTTGAATATCTTCCGTGAACTGGATAAAGTTTGTCCTCCGAATACCATTTTAGCAAGCAATACCTCTTCCATCTCCATCACTAAGATTGGTGCTGTTACTAAGCGTGCCGACAAAGTGATAGGAATGCATTTCATGAATCCTGTTCCTGTCATGAAACTCGTGGAGGTGATTAGAGGCTACTCTACTTCCGATGAGGTGTGCAGCCTGATCATGGAAACTTCCAAAAAACTGAACAAAGTTCCGACAGAAGTAAACGACTACCCGGGATTCGTAGCCAATAAGATCTTAATGCCGATGATCAACGAAGCCATCATCACGCTTCACGAAGGCACTGCCGGTGTTGAAGAAATTGACACGGTCATGAAATTAGGAATGGCTCATCCGATGGGACCTTTGCAATTGGCCGATTTCATTGGCCTGGATGTTTGCTTGTCCATCTTAAAAGTATTGCAGGACGGTTACGGAAACCCCAAATATGCTCCTTGTCCACTGTTGGTGAACATGGTGACAGCAGGACATTTGGGAATAAAATCCGGACAAGGTTTTTACTCATGGACTCATGGCACTAAAGACTTAGTTGTTGCTGATGGGTTTAAGAAGAAGGTGATGGCTTAAAACGATACATTCGACAAGAACCTTCTGAAATTCAGAAGGTTTTTTTATTTTGGCATTTGTTGAAAAGAATACCGTATATTCGTAATACTACTCCCCGAATTAAATTCATTTTCAAAAGTCGTACGTTGCTCATACTTGTTGTTTTATTGGCCATGATTTCTTAAGTTTACTGAAACGTAAAAATCACGATTCAAAAACGATAAATCTGTTAGCTAAAAACTGTATGATTAACTCAAAAAAGGGTGGGGTCAGTTTGCACCGATCTCCTGGGGTCTGTTTGGCTGAAACTTATAGTAGTAAAGAGCTGCTTTCTTTGTTGGAAAATGACCTGAAACTCAACGATTTTGCAACCGCGCAGATGAAACTATCGTTGTTGACCTCTGCGAATACTATCGAAGCAAATTACAAAACGTTTTACAATTCTTACATCAATTATCAGCAAGGTACCAGCACGCCCTCCGATTCGTCTGCTTTAGCAGCATTGGCTTATCGCTGTCCGGGAAGAGACGGCGTGATCGTATACCAGGCGAGGGCGCTGTACAACTCAATGCTAAACACATACATCGCATTTGAGGATAACTGCCCCGAACGAAAAATGTCAGCAGCGACACAAGAAAATAAAGCCTTTCCTGCTGTAGAAACGTATTTCGTTTATCCAAATCCTTCGAAAGATCAGATCTTTATTGCTGTTTCTGACAAAGAGATAAAATCCGCCTTAACTGAGATCACGGACATTACGGGCAAATTAGTTTATACGTCGGAAATCAATTTTGAGAACCTTACGGGCAGATTGAACCTTAATTTAGAAAACGGTGTTTACTTGATAAGGATCATTGATGCCGATAACAAAGCAACCGTTCAGAAAATTGTGATCAATAAATAAATGAAACGTTTTATCTACATACTGCTTTATATTCCTCTAGCGGGATTCGGACAGAATTTTGTTCCAAATCCCAGCTTTGAGAATTATTCTTCTTGTCCTGTAGCGTTTGGTCAGTTGAATTTATGCAATAGCTGGAATGATCCGACAGCATCTTCATCTG
>JBKJQG010000003.1:0-6327 GCA_046594925.1 Bacteroidia bacterium | reverse complement strand
TTTTGCTAACGAAGCAGCAAGAATTCCTTTTCCAAGTGATGAAGTTACTCCCCCGGTAACAAAGATGTATTTTGTTGATGCAGACATGTTCTAATATTTTATCAGATAATCCCTGACCAGAGGAAATTTGCAGGTCAGACAAAATTACGAATAATTTCCGCTTTCAGCCCGGGTATTGATAATTTGTTGATAAAAGGAAGGCTTCCCGAGCAAAATGCTGGGGAAGCCTTGTGCCTTCCTCCCTTCTCCCTACTCTTGCGTAGAAGCTTCAGAGTAGGCGCATGCAGAGGGGGTGGTCGATGTCCTTAAAAAGTCATTACCAGACTCACTGTAGGTAGCAATGGTAGCTGGTCTACGCGTTTGTAGCGTATGCGGTCAAAATAGAATACGTTCGGACGGTTATACACGTTGGTAGCACCCACAGCAGCTTCCAATTTCGTGTTCTCGAAGAAAAGGAAGGTGCGTTTTACGGTAATGTCCAGACGGTGGTACCAAGGCAGTTCTTTTTCGTTGCCCTTGTCAAAGAAATAGTTCAGGTCGCCATTGCCAGCAACATAATCGGTGTTGATTCCCTGAGTGAAATTCTGATCTTCGTAGAAACCACCGGTAGGTTTGAACGGGAATCCGGAACCCAGGTTCCAGCGGACGTCAAACTCCCAGTTGCGATTCTTTCCAAAGATGTATGATCCTACAATGTTGGCATTGTGTCTTCTGTCGAAATGCGGACGGTAAGTTTCCAATCCGTCCCAACGGTTCACATAAGCCAATGAATAAACAAACCATAAGTAAATGCGTTTGTAATCGTATTTCAGCACGAAATCAAGTCCTTGTGCTCTTCCTGTCTCAATGATGAAATCGCTTTTCAGTTCTTCCGGAATGCTTGAATTCGCTTCATTATCATCAAAAAGCTTGTTTGTGTTCAGGTTGGTCAGCTGTTTGAAATCCTTGCGGTAGGCCTCAATGTTCAGGTCCCAGTGTTTCCCAATGTCAAATTCCAATCCCGTAACATAGTGATTTGCTTTTTGCAATTTGTGCTTTACTTTTTTTACTTCACCGTCTTCAGTTGTGTATTCTTCGGGCAAGTTATCTGGTCCTGACAAGAATCCGTAGAAAAGATTCACTACATCCCTTTCGGATGTCGCTGCAATTAAGTTCTGAGAATACATTCCTGCTGCGAATTTAAAGCGAATATGAGGGACAATGTTCCATTTTAAACCGAGTCGGGGTTCGGGTGAGAAGTTGGCCAACGAAGCATAATACATGACTCGGAAACTTGGTTCCAGCAATAATTTTTTCTTCTTCGAAACGTATTTGAATTTTACATAACCACCGATTTCTGTAGTGCTTTCGGCTTGCGAAATGTGACGGTTGTTAGCGTTGTAGAAATCGAAATCGGTTTTGAAACCCAATACTTCCAATCCGTAGTTGACTTCGTTCTTGCCCATGAAATAGGTAAATCCAACCCCCATGTTAAAGCCTCTTATGGCGCTGGTTTTTACGGAATCTACTTCCGGTTTCAGTTTGATCTTGTATTGTGAGTAGGCGAAATTTCCTGTAACCAGGATAGGGGAGTTCTGAGGGACAAGCAAGAAGTTACCTCCTCCGCCGTAGGAATCCCATCTCATCTCCTGAACGGATTTGTAATTCACTTTGTCATTGAAATTAAATCCGAAAAGGTTCAGTTTGCTTCCGTTGGTCGCGTTGAAGGAAACTTTTCCGTAATAATCGTTGAAGCTGAAAGGCAATCCTGCTGTATCAATATAGCTGTAAAGCACTTTTGAAGTAGTCGGCAAATAAGAGGTCTTTGCAGAGAAGATGAAAGAAGCCGTTGCTTTTGATTCTTCGGTCTGTTTGATCAATGGCCCTTCTACAAGGACTTTTGCCCCGAAAGGACTCGCTGCTATTTTCCCTGCTACTCTGCGTTTGTTTCCGTCGCGTGTGCTAATGTCCATGATGGAAGAGATCCTTCCTCCGTATTCAGCACCGAAGCCACCGCTGTATACATCGGCATTACGGATGATGTCTGCATCAAAAACGGAGAACAATCCAATGGAGTGGAAGGGGTTGTATACAATCATACCATCCAGCAACACTTTGTTCTGAATCGGTGAACCACCGCGGATGTATAGCTGTCCTCCCTGGTCACCCGTGAAGATGACTCCCGGCAAAACTTGCAGGTACTGAGCCAGATCGGGCTCGCCTCCCACAGAAGGTAATTTTTTAATGGTGATAGGATCGATCTTGTTTACAGATACGGATGTTTCTGTCTGCTTGGCCTCCTGCTCTGCAGAGATCTCCACTACATTGAGTTTGACGTTGGCTTTTGAAATGTATAATTTTTTGGTAAGGATATCTCCGGCTTTCACTGTTACGGCTTCAAGCAGACTATCTTGTCCCAATGCAATCACCATCAAAGTGTAGTTTCCAGGAGGAATTTTGGTGATCGAAAAGTAACCGTTCACGTCGGTAGCATTCCCTATGGTCGTGCCTTTCAGATAGACATTGGTGAAGAGTACCGGCTCACCTGTTTCTTTCTGATATACGAACCCGCGGATGGTTCCCACCTGTGCAAAAGCTGCAGATGAAATGAGGATAAAAAATGCAAGAACGGATCTTTTAAAATGCAATGTCGGGATGCGCATATTTTCTAGCAATTAGGTACTGATTTTGATTTTGTTAAGCCTTTTTTTCAAGTGCGTAAATGTAATAATTTATTATATGAAAGAGTGCCTAAATTTCCAGAATGCAGATTCTTTTATATAATCGGTGGATTTTGAGGGATAAGTGGTCGGGGCGAGGCGGTTAATTGGTTCACTAGTCCACTAGTTCATTGGGAAAGGAGGTTGGCCTGAAATCTAATTGGAACTGGCAAAAAGGGAAGATTTTAGTCCCCCGGCAGGGGTGATGAAAGGCAGAAAGTTGACACAAATTAGGATATGGTTCGGAGGAGTGCGGGACGTCAGGGAAATGCTTCATCATTCATGACTTCTGTATAGGCCTTTTAATAAATGAATAAAGGAGCGAACGACAAGTTTCGTGGCTACAACTGCGCCGGCCTTTTGCGGGTAAAATGAAAGCTTGGGGTTGGCGTTCGTGCTTGCCTTTTCTTTGGTTTTTTCTTTTGCCCCGAGGATTCGGAAAAAGAAAGAACAAACCTGAAAGAATGTAG
Source organism: Bacteroidia bacterium (assembly GCA_046594925.1). Classification (GTDB taxonomy): domain Bacteria; phylum Bacteroidota; class Bacteroidia; order 2-12-FULL-35-15; family 2-12-FULL-35-15; genus 2-12-FULL-35-15. Next base: position 3,158 of record JBKJQG010000003.1, on the reverse strand, counting down.
ATTTCAGGCTTACGTGTAATCCTGTATAGCAGGAATTGTGGGGTAAATCAGAACTCAATCTTATACCCAAAATAAGGAAAAAGCCCCAGCTGATACTCTTGCTGGATCTTTTGAAGAACAGGGTCATAGGATTCACGGAGGATATTCTGAGTGTCGAAAATGTTTTCGACCACAAGAAATAAACTTTGGGAAGTTTTCTTCCGGTTGGTCTTATACGAAACCTTGATGTCGAAACGCGAGTAATCTTTCAAATGTTTTGAAAAAGCTTCACTGTCCACGTAAACTACATCGCCGTATAGTTTTGACTTCTCCAAATCTATCGGAGTGTAACGGTTCCCTCCAGCTTGTGTGAATTTCAGGTCAACGGACAAGGCTTTGTTCTTGTTTTTTCCCAAATTGAATTCATATCCTGCCAAAGCGTTAAACACATAGCCTCCGTCGTAACTCGTATGGTGTAGCACTTTGTCGCTTCCTTTATAGGTGGATTGATAAACGGAAAGCGTTGCGAGGTAATAAAAATGTTTGGTGAAGAATTTCTCTATCGTCAGTTCCACTCCAATGTTTTCGCCGTCGCCGGAATTTTCCAAGCTGTCTACCAAGGGAATCCCTTCCAAAGCATTGCCGACATTGATCATTGAGAAGGATGACTGGTGGTTTTTTTGCACCGGTACATTGTAAACATATTGGTAATATCCTTCCAGTTTCAAGCGATAGTCTTTTGCAAAATTGAAATCATAACACAGAATGGCATGCTGGCTTTTGGAAAGGTCCAGGTTTCGGTTGCTTCTATAATAGCTGTCTGTCGCCGGAAGATAGGTTTCATAAAAATAATAGATGGTGGGTTGCATTTGGCTATGCATGCCGTAACCCAGACTGATGCTTTGTTTTTTAGTCGCCTGGAAACGCAAGCCGAACCGCGGTTCAAGTGCTGAAGTGTTGTTCAACAAAAAATTCTGATAATGCACTCCGGTGTTTACCGTAATTTTATCCGTCGGGCGAAACTGCCAATGCAGAAAGCCTTGTACAAGGTCTGCCATTGAGCTTTTTACGTTCAGGTCGTAAATGTATTTGCCGTACTGCGGAGAATATTCAAACGACTCTGCGTCAAAATAAATGCTTTGGTAAGTGATGCCTGCTTTGACCAGATGTTTCGCAGTGATCTTTTTTGTCAAAGTATAATTCGCTATGAAATTCCCTTCCGTAGATCTGTTTTGCCGGGTCAGGAATTTCGACTTGTCAACCGGCGATAGCGTATCGACATAAGCATCTAAATAAGTACCGGAGGCCGACAGGGATAATTTCCCTGATGTTTTTGGATTAAAGAAATATAAATGTGAAATCCCGGTAGCACCCATGCTGGAGCCGAATACAAGGTCCTGTCCGCCGGTGATGTAGGACCAATCCGTTTCTTTTCGTTCGCTGTCGAGCAATGTCAGCTTACTCTTTCCACCGATTCCCCAAAGTGTGAAAATTCCTGCTTTTTTTGTCGGCACATTCACTTTGTAAGAAACATCCTGATATTCCGGACTGGCGGAAACACCAAAACGGATCCCGAGTTTGTTGAAGACTTCCAAAGTAGAGTAACGGTAGTTGATAAGATAGGAACTTCCATTCTTTTTTGAGATCGGTCCTTCTGCACCCAGCTCCACGCCGTTGATTCCAAGTGATCCGGTGTACTCGTTCTGTTCATTATTACCATTGCGCAATTTAATGTCGAATACCGCAGCCGTTTTGTTTCCGTATTCAGCGGGAAAAGCGCCTGTCAGAAAATCAGAGTTACCAAGGATGTTGTTGTTCAGCATGCTGATAGGCCCGCCGGTTGCGCCTTGTGCTGAAAAGTGATTCGGGTTCGGAATGTCTATCCCTTCCATTCTCCACAAAACGCCTAAGGGTGAATTTCCGCGGACAATGATGTCGTTACGAGCATCGTTGCCTGATGATACGCCAGCATAATTCGCTACCATCTTGCTGGGATCTCCGCGGCTTCCTGCATACCGGCCTGTTTCCTCGGCCAGGAAATTTCTGGAGGAAACCGTTACCAAGTCGTTGTTCGCTTTCGTTTTATCCTTCTCGGCGACAATCTCAACGACTTCAGAGGTATAGACTTTTTCCCTCAGTTCTATGGTAAGGACAACTTCTTTTCCGGATGTAACGATGATGTTGTTTACGAACGTTTCTTCATAACCCAGTGACGCGATCTTTAGGCTCCTTCTTCCTACTGGAATCTTATCGAGTCGAAATTTTCCGTCAATGTCGGTTGTCGAACCAATGAGCGTATCACTGTTCATGAGGCTGACATTTGCTCCGAAAAGAATGTTTTTAGAATCGGCATCTATCACTTTTCCGCGGATGGTTTGCGTATAAGTTTGGGCACTTAAATTAAGCACGCATAACAAGAAAATAAATAGGAAAGATTTTTTTTTCACGGTGTAAAATTAATGTATTAATTTCATAATAAAATGATTTCAGATTTCTAATTTAACATTGTGTCGGGAATCCAATCTGAAATCTGAAAGTTGAAATTTTTCATTACCGGTAGGGGATTCATTTCATGGAAATAAATGCTAATTTTACACCTATGCAAAAACCATTGTCGTTTTTTGAACAATTCGGATTGGGGGTAAGAACCTATGGGAAAGCGATTTCTTTAGTTTTTGAAAAAGGACTTTGGATCTATTTTATATACACCATCGCCATAGCATTTTTGCTTGCTTTTGGAGGATTGCAACTGTTGCACGCCCTAGCCGATTGGATAGAAGCTTGGGTGATGTCGTACATCGACCTTGAATCCGAAAATGGGTTCTTTAGCTTTTTAGGCAGTGCTTTGCACTTTCTTTTGTCGATCGGTTTGAGGATTCTTTTCTTTTTTGTTTTTTCCACTCTTAGTAAATACATTTTATTGATCATTATGTCGCCAGTGATGGCATTGCTTTCAGCGCGGACCGAAGAGATCATCACCGGAAAAATTTATTCTTTTCATTTTGGACAGTTCATGAAGGACATAGGCCGCGGCATTTTGATTGCACTGCGTAACATGATCATTGAATTCAGTTTCATTCTGCTCGGTTTTTTTGTAGTCTGGATTCCGGTCATAGGATGGGCCTGCGGACTATTTCTTATTATAGTGTCCTATTACTTTTATGGGTTTTCCATGATCG
>JBKJQG010000371.1:0-3345 GCA_046594925.1 Bacteroidia bacterium | reverse complement strand
CTGAATTTTACTTTATATTCCTTGCAAATTTCTTTGGCAACATCACGCCCGGTCTTGATGGCAATGGGTAAACCTCCCCCCGGTTGGTTCCAGTGGCTGGAATAATAGAAGTTTTTTAGTCCTGGAAATTTGAATCCTACCGGCGATTTTGCTAACAAGTTTTTGCCGGGAAGCCAGCCTTGTGTGCTGCCTTTCCAGTTCCCTGTATAACGCTGAAAGGTGGCTGGTGTGGCAATGTCCATCACTTCAATTGAATCTTTTATGCCACCCAATGTTTTGTCCAAAAGAGCAATGATTTTCTGTGTGAATTCTTCTTTCGCCTGGCGGTATTTGGGACGGTCGTTCTTTCTTGAATCTATCCAGAATTCCCTGTTGGTTGTGTAATAGCTTACCGTGACGGAAGTTTTTCCTTTTGGGGCGAGTGTAGTGTCGTAATTATAAATATGCACCTCAAAACGAGGATATGACGAACCATCCGGAGACAGCAGCGGTTCATCTAGTGGTACTCTAAAAAAATGTGGCCATTCACTCAGATCTTTACTGATGCCGAAGGAAAATTGCATCACGGAATAAAAGACTTCTAGTTTTTTCAGGTCGCGGACATCCAGCATGTGTTGATCCACAAATTTTCCGTCCAACGCTTCGAAGGCAGTGAAGTTCCAGTCGGCCGCGGAAAGGGTTAGGTCCGAATAATGTTTTATGTCGTTTCTTACCAGCAATCCTTTTGCTACTCCGTCTTCTGTAATGATCTTTTTTACGGGTGTTTTATAATGCATCGTGCCGCCCAATTTGATATACGTCTGCTCGATCTTCTTGGCAAATTCCATGGAGCCTCCAATTGGATAACCGGCGCTTTTTTTATCGAAGACAGATAAAGGCATTGTTAGTACCATCATATTCACTTCGTCTCCATCGTATAGCAATTCAAAGCTTTCACGGAGAAAAGGGTTTTTGAACTTTTTGGCGTAAGTATAATTTGTGTAGTTCTTAATTTTCAGGAACCAGTATAGGAATTCAAGATAACGCGCCATCTTGATGCTGCGCAGCATCGATCGAAGGAAAGGAAGTTCGTCCATTATTGGGGGAAGGTCGAACTTCTGCATGATGCGCATGGGCTTGATAAATTCTTTAATTGCCTTCTCGTCTTCCGGAGCAAGGTCGATCATGTATTTTTCTAGTTCGGTAAGATTGGTGTAGAGCTTGAAGTTTTTTTCGCCGTATTTGTTGGCGTGGTTTTTTGTGCCGACTTCCACACGGATGTCGTGGTTGTGAAAATCGATCTTTTTCATGTCGAGGATTTCCGACCAGATTTTGTAAAAAGAAGAACCGGTGTCGGAACCGAGGATCCAATGGGCGCAGCTGTCAAACGTGTATTCTCCTTTTTTCCAACTGGTACACAAGCCTCCCGGGATGGAGTGCTTTTCGAAGATATGTGTTTCAAATCCGTTCATCTGCAAATAACAGCCTGCAGTTAAACCTGAAACGCCACCTCCGATAATGTTGATCTTCATTTGAGTGCCAAACCCTTAATGGTTAAATGAAACGAATTTTACTTTTTTTCCTCTCTGAGTAAATGTCGTTGTTTGATTCGTTTTTGATGAAATGGACATTAAAGGATATAAGTTCGTGTCTTCCTTGTCGCTGTTGTACACTAATTTTTTTGTCCATTCTCCGGCTGCACTTATTTCAACAATTACCGGAACGGCACTGTTTACATTGCCCATTTCCGCTTTTAATTTGTAAGGATCCGGCAGGTCCAGATTCTTTTTGCTGTCGTTGAACACTAAATACAATTTGTTGTTTTTGTAGAACTGAAGGAAAGAGTATGATTCGGGCATCATTCCTTGTTGTTTTTTAGGGATGACAGCGGAATGTTCAAGGCTGCCGTTTTTGCTAATGAATTGAACATAGATGTTTGCGTAGGTCGAGTAATCCGGTTTGTGTTCAGAGGTTAAAATGAAACCTCCGGCCGGTAGTTCTATCACTTTCTTCGTATACAAGTGTTCCGCGGGGCTCGCGTCGGATTTGTCAATGTTTAGTTTCTTAAGATCTTCAGCGCTGATATCTGTCTTGAATGAACCCATTTGCTCCAGTGTTGCCGGGTTGACCTTGAACATAAAAGTTCCGCAAGTGTTCGTTTTCTCTGATTTTATGCTCGAGTAGAATCCGGTAACGTAGAGAATGCTTTTATTTTGCAACTCCATTTCTATTCTTACAATGGGGTTGTCAATTCCTTTTAACAGAAGATTCCGTTCTTTTTTTGTCTTCAGGTCATAGTCCATTACTTTGTAAGAATATTTTTTTTCGTCTTTACTGAACCAATCCGATTCGGGAAGCAATTCCTTGCCAATAAGGTAAACGTGATTGTCGAGGAAGGAAAAATAAGAGATCGAAAACGAATTTTGAAACGGAAGTTCCAGATCCACATCTTTTGTGATGTTCAGATTCTCGTCAATGATCTGTCCGTGCAGCTTGGAATCAGTGATGTTTCCCGAGTACACAAAAAGTTTGGTTTTGTCTTCCGAAGGGACAAACCTGCAAGTCTTCACGTCAGGGAGGTTCGCAAATTGTTCGTCCTGATAAATAAGGGTGCCCACTTTGCCAACTACTCCGGCTGAACTGACAGGAGTAGCATAGCAACTGTAAACGGTTCCTCTTTTAGATCTATCGACACTTACTTTTTCTTTGCCGTATTGTGTGATCAGGTATAGTTTTCCATTAAGAAGATACATGGTAGAGAATGTTGTTTCCTTTCCATCTTCATTGTCGGGCATTTTCAGCTCCGTGGAATATGACAAGTGCATGTCCTTCCCTGAGTATTTTTCTATTGAAATGTAATGGTGGGTGCCTTCTGTGCTCCACTTGTCTTTCAAAAGATAGATGTCCCCGTCTTTTTCTCCAATGACGTTGTTCGGGAGCATCGCAGTCTTTGACATCGATTCTTTTCCCCATTCAATGGTGTAATCTTGCCCCTTTGATGTAAAAGCAAAAAATAAAATAAAAATGTTTATTGCAATAATTTTCTTGTAGTGCATGCTTTTTAACTTTTATGCGTTTTAATCAGAATGATAAATTGTATTAATTATTTTTTGCAGCTTCTTCAGCGGCTGAAGCTTTCTGCATGCGGATGATCTTTGCAAGTGTGCTTACCGCGCGCTCGTGTTTTTTTACAAATGGATTAGTCATGTCCCAAACGTATCCGGCCAATACCGAACAGATCTGTTTCTTGATTCCAGGATCAGGATCTTTCGTGAAGAAGATTTGATGCAGGTCACCATTGTACCAGCTTTTTACATATGTTCTGAACGTGTTGATGCCTTGCATCATGTGGGCGACATATTCTTT
>JBKJQG010000279.1:0-5477 GCA_046594925.1 Bacteroidia bacterium | reverse complement strand
AAGAAAATCTGCCGAATCGGGTTGAGTTTAGTATGGGGCAGTACTTCCCGGTGCAAGGCTTCGGCGATCACCTCCTGCGTTTGGTAGAAAGGGTTGAAGCCCGCCGATTGAAAACGGGTGGTGTCACGACCGAGGAGTAGCCAATCGGTTTTGGTGGAGCCGCTGTCTGCTATAAGGATCATTTTTCAGTATTCGTTTTAAGCTGCTACTAATTTATGAATCTTTATAGAAGAATCCTGTTTTATTTTTTGCGAACCAGCGTATTCGATTTGGTGATGGCGTATTTAAGTACTAAATCATATTCCTCTGGCGACAAGTGGCTCTTTTCACCCATTTCAGGCATGGTTTCAAGCCATTTTTTCTCGGTATACTCATTTGGTACAGGCAAAAAATGACAACCCGAACATTTTGATTTGTATAATTGAAAACCCTCGTTCAGGTGCTCGACGGATGAGTTCTCCCACTTTTTTTTTGCAAACTCAGCATCCTCTGCCGTCGGGCGAAAAGCTATGGGAGAGCAACAAATGAAAACACTTAAAGCACAAATAAAGAAAACAAACTTATATCTTGTTAAAAGCATTGTTAAAAGCTAAAACCTATCATCAAACGAACTTGAAGTTTTTCGTACTCATTTAAATCAAGGCTGTTGGGATTATCGTCATTCACTTGCAAATTGGTCCATTGCGGCATAGCATTTAAAATGATAAAAAATTTATCCGCCCCATAGAACAACGTCGGACCGCCAAATAAAGCGGAGTGCTCCATTTCCCCTTCCACAAAAACATTGTGATTCCTTATTTCCAAGCCTAAACCAATATTGGGTTTAAGCATTCTCATATAGGACAAATCTACTTCTGCTTTTAATTCTTTTTCTACTTCAAACTCACCTTTTTCTACTTCAAATTCCATTTCATATTCTCCAACTAGATTCAAAGCAACTATATTTTTACCTGCTTTTTTATCTAAAATCAATTTACCTTCAATTTCTGCTTCTGTTGTGCCTAAAGTTAATTCAGCATACAAGGCAGAACCAACAACGTTTGCAACCGGGTCGCTTAAGCGCAACTTCCACTCACTTGAAAAGGAAAATCCTGATTCTGAGAAAATACCACTGGAGGCGGTATCTTTAATTCCACCTAATGTATCTAAGTGCGAAGCAAAAGCTTTATGTTCTGCATTTAAATACAATGCAGTTTGCAATCTATTGGTTAGCCCTACTTCATATTCTATACGTTGATCCAAACGATTGTAAAAATATTGACGTCCAGTTCTGAAGGTATTCCAAATTTCAATATCCTTCGCCCCTTTGGGTAACGTCAAACTTTGATAGGTGTATACAAATTGGCGGTCTTGCGCAAAAGAACCAATTGAAATAAAAAGTGAAAGAGTAATAAGTAAGAAAGATCTACATTTCATAAGGCGTTTTTTTATTTAGATTAATTATAAATAAGGATGCAAATATAGATTGGTGCCAGAAATAGACAATACCTATTTATGGGTATTTGAGTCAAATACCCATAAATAGGTATTACTTGGATACGAATAGAACAGCAGTTTTTATTCCTTGCAAGTTGTTGGGTGTGGGAGGGGAAACGGAAAAGAAATAAGATTAAACCGAAGCTGAAAAAAGGAAATGATTCGGAGAAATGATGTTCTCTCTGACAGCAAAAAGCACCAGTCCGGCAGTGTTGTTCACTCCCAGTTTATTCATGATGTTCTTGCGATGAGTGGTAACGGTATGTGTGCTCAAAAATAATTTACTGGCGACTTCTTTGTTTGACAAGCCTTCAGCGATCAATTTGATAATCTCCATTTCACGCTCGCTGATGTTCAAGCCTTCGCAAGTATATTCATTCACGGAAGTCTTATTAATCAGCACAGCACTAGCAATTTTACCGCACATGAAAGTCTCGCCTTTAGCAGTTTTGTATATGGCTTCCACAATCTCGTCTTGGTCACAGTCTTTCAATAAGTGACTGCTAACGCCCATGTTCAATGCTTTAGCAATGGAAATATTGCTTTGCACGTCTGTGATGGCTAATAACTTGGTATTCGGGTATTTCTTAACGATCTGCTGAAGGTTATCGATGCTGAAGTTGGCAGATGTATAATCGATGATGATCAAATCCGGGTGATAGAATTTGGACTGATTGATAAGGTCGGAAGCGCTTAAGGCTTCTGAAAGAAGGGTGAAATCAACGTTTTCCTGCAAAACAATCGCCAACCCTTTACGGCTCAAAAAGTGGCTGTCTGCTATGATGATTTTGATCTTTGACACTTAACCCTATTTAGATTGATTTTAAATAATGCTCAAAAGTACAAATAGAAATGGGTTTTGCAAACTTTTGCGCTAAAAATTTACCAATCGTTTTGAGCAAATGATTTTAGGGACGATAATGGACTTTATCGTCCAACTAAGACACTTTCCCCTTCGACAGCAAGAATAGTATTCTCAAAGGCTGATTTGGCCTCTTCCAGTAAAGGTGTCAGGTCTTTGTAACGTGCTGAATAATGTCCGATCATCAATTGCTTAACTTCTGCCTTTTTTGCGATCGTACCGGCTTGTAATGCGGTGGTATGATAGGTTTCTTTTGCCCTGGTTTCCATCTCCTGTAAAAAAGTGGCTTCGTGGTAGAGTAAGTTCGCACCTTTTACAAGCTCGATCAGCCTTTCATCGTAAATGGTGTCTGAGCAATAGGCATAGGTTCTGGGAGAAAGGGATTTTGTTAGCAATACTTCATTCTTGATCACCTCTCCGGAAGGCAGTTGCACATCTTTTCCTGCTTTTGCAGCGAGGATCTGTTCCAGGCTAAGTAGATATCGATGAATGACTTCTTTTGAAACATTGGCAAGTGTTTGTTTTTCTCTAAAAATGAATCCGCAGCAAGGAATCCGGTGATTCAGAACAATGGTGCTCACCACTACTTTCTCATCTTCAAAGATCACTTCATTGTCGGCATAGCTGTGAGGATGGTAAACAATGGGGAATTTAAGGTAGGACTGGGAGTGTTTCAGCTGGACCTCGATGATCTCTTGAAGTTCAGCGGGACAATACAAATGAAGCTCAATGGTGCGCCCTAAGAGGTGCATGCTGGAAATAAGGCCCATCAATCCTAAATAATGGTCGCCGTGCAGGTGGCTAATGAAAATGTGGTTAATGCGTTGAAATTTGAGTTTAAACCGACGAAGTTGAATCTGGGTGCCTTCCCCACAATCGATTAAAAAAAACCGCTCAGCTATGTTTAATAGCTGAGCGGTCGGATTTCTTTTGGATGTCGGTGTTGCACTGCTGCAACCTAATACGGTCAATTCAAAATTCTGCATGCTTATTTTGCCGCAACGATCATACGTCTTGTAATGGTTTTGTCACCGTTTGTAATGGAATAGATGTAAACGCCGGGAGCAAAAGAATTGCCCTCGATCTTGATCACATTTGCTCCTTTTTGTGTTTTGAAGCTCTTCGTGTAAATCACCGCTCCAAGCATATTGAAAACTTTAAAGTCCACATTTGAATTGTCAACTGTAGAAAAACGGATTTCGGAACTCTCGCTGAAAGGGTTAGGAATGTTCTGGTTTACGTCAAATTTTGTAAGATCAAGTGTTTCAACACTTGCAGCAGCATTCACGATGCTTCTGTATTGTGTGTTATCAATTCCCTGTGAAAAGGGCGTTCCTGTAATAGGAAACGTTAAATGTCCGATAGCGTGTATAATTATTTGTTTGTTCCAAACCATGGTAGGCGTTCCGGAAATCAAGACGCAACCATTTGTGTTGGCAGGAAAAACACAAGATGAAGGAAGACAGGTATATGTCAAGCCCGGAGCAAGGCTGTCAACGCTACCGATCTCAATGGAAGTCAATCCTGTTCCTGAAGGTGCTCCAAAACTCGATGCATCCGCCGGTACTTTAATGCTCATTACTTGAGTATAAGCAACTCCAACAGTTCCACTAGCAATTCCTGTTGCGCTGTCGGGACAAAGTCCATAATCCTGACCGGGCGGTACGCAGGAAACATCCGGTGTACAGATTTGTGCAGCACCTGTGAATCCCAGAGCTGCTGTCAATACGAAAGAGAAAAGTAACTTTTTAATCATGAGAATTGGGTTAGGTATGTTGGTTAAATGTTATGTAATTAAGCAGTTACAGCAAGCATTTCTTTAGCTTCTGCCACTGATGGTGTAATGTTTAAAATAGTGTCGAGCTGAGAGATAGAAATCAGTTTTTTAACGGATTCCTGTAAGCCGGCAAGCACAAACACGCCTTGATTGTTCTTACACAGACGGTTTGCCACCAAAATGGCGCTCAGTCCGGAAGAATCGCAATAGCGGGTATCCGATAAATCTATGATGATATTTTTTGCCCCGTCAGTGCTGATAACCACCAATTCTGATTTTAAGGAAGGTGCTAAATTGCTATCCAACTTCTCTGCCAACAGTTTGATAACAGTGTATTTGTCTGTCTTGTCTATTTGAAAACTCATAACGATAGATATATTTCAACAAATATAAGGATTTTTTGCGTTAAAAAGCAATAGTGCTTCTTAACAATTTTTGAACTATTATATGGGTAAACAAGCAAAAACCCCTTGACCTAGCAAGGGATGGCGGTATATTCATGTTATTTAGTCACCGCCTAAGCTCTTCCGGCCAACAAGAACAAAACAGCCATTCTAACGGCCACCCCATTCTCCACCTGTTCGAGAATAATGCTTTGTGCGCTGTCGGCTACATCGCTAGTGATCTCCACTCCGCGGTTGATCGGGCCAGGATGCATCACAACGATCTTTTTGGAAAGGGAGTCCAAAAGCTCCTTGTTCAGTCCGAATAGCATAGTGTATTCGCGTAAGGAAGGGAAATATTTTATGTCTTGTCGTTCTAATTGAATTCTCAGCATGTTCGCTACATCACACCATTCAAGGGCTTTTCTCAGATTGTGCTCCACTTTCACTCCCAAACTGTGAATGTATTTCGGCATTAGGGTGGTCGGACCGCAGACCATGACTTCTGCTCCAAGTTTCTGAAGGCAAAAAATGTTGGACAGGGCGACGCGGGAATGCAGGATGTCCCCAACGATGGCTATTTTCTTTCCTTTGATGCTTCCAAGTTTCTCTTTGATGGAAAAAGCATCCAACAGCGCTTGTGTAGGATGTTCGTGTGCTCCGTCACCCGCATTGATAATCTTTGCATCGATGTGTTTTGCTAAGAAAACGGCTGCTCCGGGGTTGGGATGGCGCATCACCACCATGTCCACTTTCATTGCCAAGATGTTGTTCACTGTATCTATGAGGGTTTCTCCTTTTTTTACAGAGGAAGAACCGGAAGAAAAATTCACAACGTCTGCACTCAACCTTTTTTCAGCTAGTTCGAAGGATAATTTGGTGCGGGTAGAATTTTCGAAGAATAAATTGGCGATGGTAATATCTCGGAGTGAAGGAACTTTTTTGATAGGACGGTTAATGACTTCTTTGAAATTTTCGG
>JBKJQG010000177.1:0-8591 GCA_046594925.1 Bacteroidia bacterium | reverse complement strand
TGTTCTGAAATTGGAAAAAGAATTCTACGAGAAAGGATTACCCGTAAGGAAAGTCAAAAGAGAAAAAAGTCAATCCCGATAGCTATCGGGATCAAAAAACAAGTAAACAGGCACAACAGACAAAACCCAACGATAAAAAATCCGCGAAAATCTGCGAGCTTTTTCCGCGAAGATCTGCGTGAAAAATTAGAAAATCATGACTAAAAAAGTAAACATAATAGGAGCAGGCTTAGTAGGATCGTTACTATCCATCTATTTAGCAAAACGTGGATACAAGATCGACCTCTTTGAACGCAGACCCGACATGCGAACAGCAAAAATCTCTGCAGGGAAATCCATAAACCTTGCGCTGAGCGACCGTGGCTGGAAAGGATTGGAAGGAGTTGGAATTGCTGACGAAATAAAAAAGATCGCTATTCCCATGTATGCCCGAGCTATTCATCACAAAGACGGAAGCACCGTTCATCAACCTTACGGAAAAGACAACCAAGCGATCTATTCCGTTTCACGCGCAGAGATCAACATGCGTTTGATGGATTTGGCCGAACAGCAGGAAAATGTGAACATTCATTTTAATGAACGTTGCACGCACATCGACAGAAAAAGTTTGACAACCGAATTCACCAACGACGAAACAAAAAAAGTTAGCCATTCACAAAGTGATCTGTTGTTTGGTTCCGATGGAGCCTTTGCTGCTTCGCGCTTAAATATGCAATTGAGCAGCGATCGTTTTGAATACAACCAACATTACATTTCTGCAGGTTATAAAGAATTGATCATACCTCCCGGTCCGAATGGAGAATTCCTCTTAGAAAAAAATGCTCTCCACATCTGGCCAAGAGGAAGCTTTATGATGATAGCACTCCCTAATATGGATGGCAATTTCACCTGCACTTTGTTCTTTCCTTTTGAAGGAGAAAAATCATTTGCAACTATCAAAACGCGTGAACAGGTTCAGAAATTCTTTGAAGAAGAATTCCCCGATGCCGTTCCATTAATGCCGACCTTGGTGGATGATTACATGAATAACCCCGTTTCATCTTTGGTTACCGTAAAATGTTTCCCCTGGACTTTCGACAATAAGATCGGATTGATCGGCGATGCTGCACATGCCATTGTTCCTTTCTTCGGACAAGGTATGAACTGCGGTTTTGAAGACTGTGTTGTATTGAACGATCTTATTACAAAATACCTCCCCCCGGAACTCTCCAAAGGAGAGGGAGAAGAAAGTACTTGGGCAAAAATTTTAGACGAATACCAGACATTACGTAAGCCGGATGCAGATGCGATCGCTGACTTAGCCGTTGGAAATTTCATCGAGATGCGCGACAAAACCGCTGATCCGAAATTCTTATTGCAGAAAAAAATAGAAGCACACTTCAGCAGCAAACATCCCGATAAATGGATCCCGCTTTATTCCATGGTGACCTACAGTCCGCACATCCGCTACTCCACCGCTTTGAAAGAAGGACAAAAACAGGAAGCGATCATGCAAAAGATCATGGCGATGACTGATATTGAAAAAAAATGGGACAGTGAAGAAGTGGAGAAAGAAATGCTGAAACATCTTTAGTCAAATCCACCGCAAAAAAACGTTGCGACTTTGCGACTTAGCGGCCAAAATATGATCTACCACAAAAAATACCTGATCGTAAAACTGCTGGTCGAAAACCTCAGCAAATACGAGCTCATGGGTATTTACCGACCCCAGGCCACTGTAAAAGGGGCCAAAAGCTACTCCACCGAATGCCAGATAGAATTGTACAAAAAGCCAATAGAACAAGGCGAAAGCGTGGTTTTGAATGCCGTTCTTTATGCCCCGGTCGGATTTGGGGAGCACTTAAGAGAAGGAAGTTTAGTAACTTTACGGAACGGAACGGACATTGAAGCGAAAGCAGTGGTATTGGAAATCATTGGATATAAGTAAAGAATCGGGACAACAGATATAAGAATCAAGACATAACAACGTTAGAATAGAGTTGAAATACATCAAACACATCTTCTTCTTCGCATTTGTAGTCATACAAAGCAACATCTCCGCTCAACCTTCCACGGATGAGCAGTTGGCTTTGCAATTCTATCAAAACAAAGAATTTGACAAGGCACTTGATTACTACGAAAAACTCTACAACAAAAAATCACCTGAAGTCTATTACCTGCCTTACCTGAATTGTCTGCTCGAAACAAAAGATTACAAAAAAGCAGAGAAAATCGCCAAGAAACAAGTCAAACAACATCCGGAATCACCGAATTACATAGTTGATTTGGGAACTGTTTATGCGAAAGCCGAAGATGCCGAAAAAGCACAGTCCACCTGGGAATCCGCGATCAAAGCCATCAAGTACGATGAACAGGTATTTACCGTTGCCAACGCATTCATGGCCATTCGTCAGTATGATTTAGCCATCGCCACCTATTTAAAAGGAAGAAAAATTTCCCAGAACCGTTATCCTTTCAGTTTTGAATTAGCGGAAGTATACAAAACGAAAGCAGATCTGATCGCAATGATCAACGAATACCTCGACGTGCTGGAAATTCAGGATTCTTACATTCAAAGTGTTCAAAATGCTTTGCAGACCAGTTTCGGGGCAGACGCCGATCAAAAGCAGAACGATCTTTTAAAAAGTGAATTATTGAAACGCATTTCTCGGAATCCGGACAAAACCATTTTATCAGAGCTGTTGATTTGGATGCAAATTCAACAGAAAGATTGGGAAGGCGCCTTTGTTCAGGCGAAAGCATTGGACAAAAGAAAAAAAGAAGAAGGCAACCGGGTAATGGGGCTTGCTCAATTGTTTGCGCAGAATGAAGCTTACGATGTGGCCATCAAAGCCTATAATTTTGTGATCGCGAAAGGACCGGATGTCTATTACTACACCAATGCCCGCATCGAATTGCTCAATGTGTATTACCAAAAAGTAGTTTCAAAAGGAAATTACACGGCCCTGGATCTGACCGAGCTCGAAAAAAACTACAACATCACCATTTCAGAATTGGGGAAATCTTCCAGCACTGTTCCGCTTCTGAAAAATCTGGCGCATTTGCAGGCATTCTATCTAAACAAGACCGAAGAAGCAAAAGCATTGCTTGAGGAAGCGATAAACATTCCTCAGCTTTCATTGAGCGTGCAGGCCGAATGCAAACTTGAATTAGCCGATGTCTTGTTGATGACAGGAGACATCTGGGAAGCATCCTTGAGGTATTCGCAAGTGGAAAAAGCATTCAAATATGATGCTATCGGACAAGAGGCAAAGTTCCGCGTAGCAAGAATTTCCTATTATACAGGTGATTTCGGTTGGGCACAAACCCAGTTGGATGTGTTAAAAGGCGCGACCGCCAAACTGATCGCCAACGATGCCCTGCAATTGTCTTTGACCATCAGCGATGCGCTCGCCATCGACACAAATGAAGCTCCGTTGGAATTGTTCGCATTGGCTGATCTTTTTATGTTTCGGAATATCGATGACAATGCGTTGTTGCTTTTCGATTCTTTAAACAAAACATTTCCAAATCATGCACTCGCCGATGACATCGTTTACAAAAAAGCACAGATCGCTCTGAAGCACATGGAATTTGACAAAGCAGCAGGCTATTACGAAGAGATCCTGAAAAACTACGGAGAAGACATTTTGGGTGACGATGCCATGTTCAAGTTGGCCGACCTGAATGAGAATCAATTCAAGAACCTTGAAAAAGCTAAAGAACTGTATCAGCAGCTGTTGGAAAAATATCCCGATAGTTTATATGTAGTGGAAGCAAGAAAGAGATTTCGAAAATTAAGAGGCGATAGTATTAACTAATCATTGATTTACAAATCCTTATTTGTAGATTCATAAAAAAATGTAATTCGAAATGATCATTTACAATGTAACAGTCAACATCGAAAAAGATGTACACGATGAATGGCTTCAGTGGATGAAGACCAAACACATTCCGGATGTAATGGCAACGGGATATTTTTTAGAAAACAAATTGTGTAAAGTATTGGTGGAAGAAGAACAAGGCATTACGTACTCTTTTCAATACTTCGCAAAGAACATGAAGGATGTGGAAGAATACATTGACAAACATGCGCCGCGCCTTCGCAAAGAAGTCAACGATAGATACGCAGATAAATTTGTAGCTTTCCGGACGCTGCTCGAGGTAATATAAAAAAGTGGCACGCAGATTTCGCTGATCTGCGCAGATAAAAATAAAAAAGAAACACGGAGAAATTATCCAAGTATTAAATCCGCGTAAATCCGCGTAATCTGCGAGCAAAAATTATGGAAGATCAAGTAAGAGCAAAAAAACATTTAGGACAGCATTTTTTGAAAGATGAGAAGATTGCTCTGGACATTGTCAAAAGCTTAAAACATTTTTCGCACTATAAAAAAGTGATTGAGGTCGGACCGGGAATGGGAGTGTTAACCAAATATCTAATCAAGGAAACAGATTACGAAACTCACATCATCGACATCGACAGGGAATCCATTGCCTATCTGAAACAGAATTTCCCTGCGCTCGAGCATCGCATTATTGAAGGCGATTTTTTGAAACTGGATTTTAATACATTGTTCGACAATCAGCCTTTTGCAGTCATTGGAAATTTTCCTTACAACATCTCGACAGAAATTTTGTTCAAAGTACTCGATCACAAAAATCAAGTGCCCGAAGTCGTTGGAATGTTTCAGAAAGAAGTAGCAGAACGCATTGCTTCCAAACCCAGAAATAAAATTTACGGAATCACAAGTGTATTGCTCCAAGCATTTTACGACATCGACTATTTATTCACGGTAGACGCATCCGTCTTCAATCCTCCGCCACGGGTGCAATCCGCTGTCATCCGGCTGACACGCAACAAAGTTCAACAGTTGGATTGCGACGAAAAACTATTCAAACAAGTGGTAAAAATGGGATTCAACCAGCGCAGAAAAACATTAAGAAATTCCATCAAGGCATTCAAATTAAAACCGGAATTCCTGGATCATAAATATCTCACTCAAAGAGCCGAAGAATTATCAGTCGCCGACTTCGTGGCATTGACCAACATGGTAGCGGTTTAAATTTCCAAGATCCTGCGCTCCGATAAAGATAAATCTTACCTTTGCACGCAAACGCTAAAAAATCTATCGTTAAAAATAGTAGTCGCCGATTCATTCGGCAAATCCGTAAATACACAAGCAGGTGCAATTTGAATTAACAGACGACTTCTTACTAAAACTCCGCGAGGCCATCAGTGCCCGTAACGGAGCTTTTGTCGTGGAGCATTTCAAAGCGCTTTACCCGCCTGACATTGCCGAAATATTCAACGAACTTGACATTGAAGAAGCAAAATATGTTTACAAGCAGCTGGATGATCAGATTGCTGCAGATGTTCTTGTAGAACTGGATGACGATGTCCGCGAAGATTTCCTTGGTTCCCTTACTTCTAAAGAAATTGCCGAACACATCGACAACATGGATTCGGACGATGCGGCGGACGTTATTGCGGAATTGCCTGACGATGTTCAAGACGAAGTTCTTTCGCAAATGGAGGACAGCGAGCAAGCCAGCGACATTGTTGAACTTTTAAATTATGATGAGAATACAGCGGGTGGTTTGATGGCTACCGAGTTGGTGCGTGTGCATGTGAATAGCAATACCATTGAATGTGTCCGCGAGATCCGCGCGCAAGCCGATGCGGTCGAAAATATTTACGCCATCTATGTGGTGGACGATGATGAAAAGCTGATAGGACTGCTGTCCTTGAAAAAACTGGTCATCTCTCCTACCAATTCCAAAATAGCCGACATCTACGACCCTAAGATCATTTCCGTGAAAACAAATACGGATGTGGAGGAAGTAGCAAACATCATGGACAAGTACAACCTGGTCGTGCTGCCTGTCATTGACGCACTGGGCAGATTGGTCGGAAGGATCACCGCGGATGATGTAGTAGATGTTAGAAGAGAAGAAGAAACAGAAGATCTTCAGAAAATGGCGGGTATGGAAGCCCTGGATGAACCTTACATGAATGTTTCGATCTGGGGAATTCTCAGAAAACGTGCCGGCTGGTTGGTGATCCTGTTTTTAGGCGAGACCTTGACGGCAACGGCTATGGGCTTTTTTGAAAATGAAATCGCTAAAGTAGTTGTCCTTTCCCTTTTTGTGCCTTTGATCATTTCCAGCGGCGGAAATACAGGTTCTCAAGCCTCTACTTTGGTCATTCGTGCTTTGGCATTGGGTGAGATCACCATCCGCGACTGGTGGACCATCATAAAACGGGAGATCAATGTTGGACTCATCTTAGGCTTTATTCTCGGAATGATCGGGTTTTTAAGGGTGGTAGTCTGGGCGCAATTCACTACTTTATATGGTCCTCACTGGATGCAGATCGGACTGACGGTCGGAGTCTCCTTGGTAGGAGTTGTCCTCTGGGGAAACATCATCGGCTCTTTATTCCCATTAATCTTAAAACGCTTCGGTTTTGACCCCGCGGTGTCTTCCGCACCTTTTGTAGCCACATTGGTGGATGTCACAGGTTTGGTCATCTACTTCTCGGTCGCATCCCTGCTCCTGGGCAGCGTTTTGATGTAATTCCCCTGATCGAAACCTAAATAATTACCTCTTTTTGTTTGCTTTTTGCCCTTTTATGTTCTAATTTAGTTACTCTCTAAACTTAATCTAAAGGCAAAATGAAAAAAATCATTACCCTCGTTTCTTTGATCGTTGCGACTTCCGTGACAATAGCATCAACCCCTACAAGCATTAAATTATTGACAACTGACAACGGTGTGACCACCATTCAGTTCCTTCCCGGCAGCCCTATCTTTACAAATGTAAGCACTCCTTCCGGAACGGCACAAACCGTATCTCTGGACAAAGGAACTGCCTTATTGATTGCTGGCGCTCCTGACCTGGCCAAACTAACCACCTCCCTGATCGTTCCCGACCAGGCAAAAATGAAGATCAATGTCGTTTCCAGTAATTACTATGACTTGACCGGAGTAGACATTGCGCCTTCTAAAGGGAATTTGAAAAGAAATGTGGAGCCGGCAGATCTGGCTTATACTTATGGAAGCATGTATGGAAGCAGTAGTTTCTATCCGGCTGAAATAGCAAATTTAAATGCACCTTATATATTAAGAGATTACAGAGGTCAAACCATAAGCGTTTGTCCTTTCCAATACAACGCAGTTACCAAAGTATTGCGCGTTTATACCGACATCGTTGTTTCCGTAAGTGTACAAAACGCTGCAGGCGGCGAGAACGCATTGACTAGACTAACTGCAGAGCCGATGGTAGATGAAGAATTCGACGCCATCTACAAAAGACAATTTATTAATTTCCCGAAAGAAAATCGTGGAATGATGTTCACACCATTGTCAGAAACCGGATCCATGCTCATCATCTGTTACGATACATTTGCTCCTGATATGGCATCTTTCGTTACCTGGAAGAACAAAAAAGGAATTGCTACAGAAATGGTATTGACATCAGTGGTTGGAACAACGGCTGCTGCAACTAAAACTTACATCACCAATTATTACGCAACACACCCTACTTTGAAATATGTATTGCTGGTTGGAGATGCCGCTCAGGTTCCTGCTTCGGCTACGAGCTACGGTGATTCCGACAATAACTATGGTTATCAAACAGGAGCCGATTCATATCCGGAACTATTTGTCGGACGTTTCTCTGCATCCACAAACACACACGTTCAGATCCAGGTGAACCGTACATTAAACTACGAACAAAATCCACAAGCAGGTGCTGCCTGGTACAAAAAAGGAATCGCTATCGGTTCCGACCAAGGTCCCGGCGATGACGGAGAAATGGATTACCAGCACCAAAGAAACCTGAAAGCTAAATTGATGGCTTACACTTACAACGACTACAGCGAGAATTTTGACGGATCACAAGGCGGATTGGATGCTGCCGGAAATCCATCAGCCGCAAGCATTGGATCACAAGTAGATGCGGGTGTTGGCATGATCACTTACACCGGGCATGGAAGTGATTTCTCTTTCGCTACTTCTGGTTACTCAACTACAAACATTACAACCTTGAACAATACATTAGCACATCCTTTCATCTGGTCTGTTGCATGCGTGAACGGAAACTTCGTTACCAACGCAACGTGCTTTGCAGAAGGATGGCTTCGTGCAGGAACACCGTCGGCTCCAGAAGGTGCATTGGCAACTTTAATGTCAACCATCAACCAAAGCTGGAATCCACCTATGGAAGGACAAGATGCAATGGTTGACATCCTGACTGAAAGCTATTCAGCTAATATCAAACGTACGTTCGGCGGATTGTCATTGAATGGCTGCATGCAAATGAATGACGCTTACGGAGCAGCTGGAAGTGAAATGACGGATACATGGACCATTTTCGGAGATCCTTCCGTAATGCTTTACACCAACACACCCGTTGCGATGACCACAAGTCACGTGCCTTCTGTGCCTGTTGGAACAACTTCTGTAGTTGTGAGCAACAACACGCTTAATGCCTTGATCTGTTTATCTAAATCAGGAGTGATCCTAGGAACAGGGATTTCAAACGGAACCTCTGCTACCATCACCATCCCTGCTGCAACAGTCGGACTTATTGATGTGGTGGCAACAGCC
>JBKJQG010000137.1:0-14799 GCA_046594925.1 Bacteroidia bacterium | reverse complement strand
GGATTGGTTTTTGTGAGTACGGCGACCGGACAAATAAATTTATCTGCGAGTACCGCAGGAACGTATACAATTACGAATACAATCGCTGCTAGCGGTGGATGTCCTGCCGTTACTGCTACTGCAAGTATTACAATTACACCTTTACCGGTTGCAACCTTCAGTTATACTGCAAGTCCATATTGTCAGAACGCAGCTAACCCATCCCCAACATTTAGTGGTGGCGGAGTGGCAGGAACTTTTTCTTCCACTGCAGGATTGGTTTTTGTGAGCACGGCGACCGGACAAATAAATTTATCTGCGAGCACCGCAGGAACTTATACAGTTACGAATACAATCGCAGCAAGCGGTGGATGCCCTGCCGTTACTGCTACTGCAAGTATTACAATTACACCTTTACCGGTTGCAACGTTCAGTTATACAGCAAGTCCATATTGTCAGAACGCGGCGAACCCGTCTCCAACATTCAGTGGCGGCGGAGTTGCGGGAACTTTTTCTTCCACTGCAGGGTTGGTTTTTGTGAGTACAACAACCGGACAAGTAAATTTAACTGCGAGCACAGCAGGAACTTATACAGTTACAAATACAATCGCGGCTAACGGTGGATGTCCTGCCGTTATTGCAACTGCAAGCATTACGATCACCACTCCGCAAGTAGCAACGTTCAGCTATACTGCAAGTCCATATTGTCAGAACGCCGCTAACCCATCCCCAACATTTAGCGGTGGCGGAGTTGCAGGAACTTTTTCTTCCACTGCAGGATTGGTTTTTGTGAGTACGGCGACCGGACAAATAAATTTATCTGCGAGTACCGCAGGAACGTATACAATTACGAATACAATCGCTGCTAGCGGTGGATGTCCTGCTATCAGCGCGACTTCAAGCATCACCATTACTCCTGTCCAAAGTGCTGCCTTCAATTACAGCTCTTCTACTTTCTGTTCTACTGGAACAAACCCTGTTCCGACGATCACAGGAACACCCGGAGGTACATTCAGCGTTGCTCCCGCGGGACTTGTCTTTGTTAGCACCGCAACAGGCGAAATTAATTTAGCAGGAAGTGCTCTCAACACATACACTGTAACGTACACAACTGCAGGACCATGCGCCAGCACTGCTACAACGAGCATTACCATTACCAATGCCCCAGCAGCAACATTCAGCTATACAGGAACACCTTATTGTCAGAATGCAGCAAATCCAACACCCACATTCAGCGGAGGAGGAACAGCTGGCGTGTTTAGTTCTACTGCAGGATTGGCGTTTGTTAGCACTACAAGCGGTGAAATCAATCTTGCAGCAAGTACTGCAGGAACCTATACTGTTACCAATACAATCGCAGCAAGCGGCGGATGTGCCGCCGCTACAGCAACAGCTAGCGTCACGATTAACCCTGTACAAAATTCAGGATTCAATTATTCTTCTCCCACTTTTTGCCAGACCGGTGCAAACCCAAGTCCAACAATCACAGGAGTCGCGGGTGGAACATTCAGTTCATCTCCAGCAGGATTGACGTTTGTAAGCACGGCAACAGGCGAGATCAACCTGTCAGGAAGCGCTTTAAATACATATACCATTACTTATACTACAGCAGGGCCTTGTCCTACCAGTTCTGCTACAAGTGTAACAATCAGCAACCCGACATCTGCCGTGATGAATTACGGCGGGCCTTATTGTCAAAATGCTGCAAACCCTTCACCTGTTTTCGCTCCGGGCGCAAGTGCAGGAACGTTCAGCTCAACTGTGGGATTGGTTTTCACAAGCACCTCAACCGGACAGGTGGACCTTGCAGCAAGTGCCCCGGGAACATATACAATTACGAATACGATTGCTGCATCCGGTGGATGCCCTGCTTCTACCGACACTGCGGGTATAACTATCACTGCTCCACAAACAGCAACGTTCAGCTATACAGCATCCCCTTATTGTCAGAATGCTGCTAACCCTTCTCCAACCTTCAGCGGTGGCGGAGTTGCCGGAATATTTTCTGCTTCATCCGGAGGACTGATCTTTGTTAGTACAGCAACCGGACAAATAAATCTTTCTGCAAGTACAGCAGGAACATATACAATAACGAACACAATTGCCGCCAATGGTGGATGCCCTGCTGTGACCTCAACAGCGAACATTACGATCACGGCTCCACAAACAGCTGCATTTAGTTATACTGGAACACCTTATTGTCAGAATGCATCCAACCCTTCGCCAACTTTCAGCGGTGGCGGTATTGCTGGAACATTTTCTTCAACCGCAGGGTTGGTATTTGTGAGCACGGCAAGCGGACAGGTGGACTTAGCAGCAAGCACAGCCGGGACATACACGGTAACGAATACCCTTGCAGCAACCGGCGGATGTCCAGTTATCACTGCAACAACGACCATCACCATAAATCCCGTTCAAAGCGCTGCGTTTAACTATTCCCCTTCCACTTTTTGCGCAACAGGAATAAATCCAACTCCAACGATTACCGGAACAGCCGGGGGAACATTCTCTTCTTCTCCTGCAGGATTAGTATTTGTAAGTACAACAACCGGAGAGATCAACTTGGCAGGAAGCTCACTAAATACTTACACGATCACTTATACGACTGCAGGCCCATGCGCTGCTACCTCAACATCAACGATCACAATCACCAACGCCCCTGTCGCAACCTTCAGTTATACCGGAACACCTTATTGTGCAGGCGGAACAAATCCTTCACCGACATTTAGTGGTGGGGGTTCTGCAGGAACATTCTCTTCAACTGCTGGATTGGTTTTTGTGAGTAGCGGAACCGGACAAGTTGACTTGACAGCGAGTACTCCCGGAACGTATACAGTCACGAATACCATTGCGGCAAGTGGTGGATGTGCTGCTGCAACAGCAACGGCAAGCATTACAATTGATCCACTGCAGAATGCAGGATTCAGTTATTCATCATCCACATTTTGTTCAACCGGAACAAATCCTACTCCGATTATAACGGGAGTATCTGGAGGAACATTTAGTTCGTCGCCAGCAGGATTGGTTTTTGTAAGTACTTCAACAGGCGAGATTAATTTGGCGGGAAGCGCCCTGAATACTTACAACATTACGTATACTACAGCTGGGCCATGCGGAAACAGTACGACAGCGACCCTTACCATCACCAATGCTCCGGTTGCGACATTCAGCTATACTGGAACTCCGTATTGTCAGAATGCATCCAATCCTTTTCCCACATTCAGCGGAGGAGGATCTCCTGGAACATTCAGCTCAACGGCAGGATTGGTTTTTGTGAACACGGCAACCGGCGAGGTGGATTTAACGGCAAGCACTCCTGGCACATATACAATTACAAATACGATTGCCCCTTCAGGAGGATGTGCCGCAGCAACAGCAACGGCAAGCATTACAATTGATCCACTGCAAAATGCCGGATTCAGCTACTCGTCATCCACATTCTGTTCATCTGGAACAAATCCTAGTCCGACCGTAACTGGTGTATCAGGAGGAACATTTACTTCGTCCCCGGCAGGATTGGTTTTTGTAAGCACTGCAACGGGAGAAATTAATTTGGCTTCAAGTTCGCTTAACACTTACACCATCACTTACAACACACCCGGACCATGTGCTAATACGAGCACTGCGACTGTAACCATAACCAATTCGCCGGCTGCGACATTCAGCTTCACCGGTTCACCATACTGTCAAAGTGCTGCTGATCCTTCGCCAACATTTAGCGGAGGAGGAACAGCTGGGACATTCTCGTCCACTGCAGGCCTTGTTTTTGTAAGCACTTCAAGCGGGCAAGTTGATCTTTCTGCCAGCACACCGGGAACATATACCATCACAAATTCAATTCCGGCATCCGGCGGATGCCCTGCCGTTAGTGCAACCGCAAGCATTACCATCACAGCTCCGCAAACAGGAACCTTCAGTTATACAGGAACACCTTATTGTCAGAACGCAACCAATCCCACACCAACCATCGCTGGTGGCAGTACTTCCGGAACATTCAGTTCTACTTCCGGATTGGTGATCAATGCAGCAACCGGACTTGTGACCCTTGCCTCCAGCACACCGGGAACATACACGGTGAGCAACACGCTTGCGGCGACGGGCGGATGTCCTGCCGTGATCTCAACCACTACAATCACGATCAACCCTCTTCAGAACGCAGGATTCAGCTACTCTGCTCCTTCCTTCTGTGCTTCAGCAACAGATCCGATGCCGACCATCACCGGCGTGAGCGGAGGAACATTCACTGCTTCACCTGCAGGGTTGGTATTCATCAATGCATCAACCGGAGAAGTAGATCTTTCAGCAAGTTCAACGAACACTTATGTCATCACGTACACCACCCCGGGACCTTGTCCGAACTCAAGCACGTTTAACTTGAGCATCGTGCCGGCTCCAACTGCGACGACTTCCGGAACAAGTGCCTGTGCAGGACAAACATTGAATCTGACAGCTACGGGAGGTGGAACATACAGCTGGACAGGTCCCAATGCATTTGCCTCGTCTTTGCAAAACCCAACCGTAACAGGTGCTACAGCATTGAACAGCGGAACGTACACGGTGACTGTAACTTCAGGCGGATGTACCGATACAGCGCAAATTACACTTAGTGTTTACCCCTTGCCGGCCGCCAATGCGGGCTCGGACGTTACAATCACGATGGGAACAAGCACAACGCTGAACGCAAGTGGCGGAGGGAGCTATACCTGGAATCCATCACCCGGCCTTAGTTGCACGAATTGCGCAAACCCAACAGTAACGCCAACAGAAACCACAATATACTGTGTGGTTGTGAGTAACGGCACTTGTGTGGACAGCGCCTGCGTGAAAGTGACCATTGACAAACCTTGTCCTACCAACAAAGACCTGGAAGTGCCTAATGCATTTTCACCAAACGGTGACGGATCCAATGACCTGTTTTCAATGCCGGGTTGGGAAGGCTGTATCGACCAGTTTTATATCCTGATCTACGACCGCTGGGGAGAAAAAGTGTTTGAATCCACCGATCCTTCATTCTTTTGGGATGGACGATTCCGCGGAGAAACAATGAATCCCGGAGTGTTGGTATATTACATAAACGCAACCATTTTTAATGGCGACAAAATAGTTAAAAAAGGAAATATCTCTCTGATCCAATAATTATCAAAAAGAAAAACGATGAACTATAAAACAGTACGCCTGACAACAATTGTTTTACTCGGAACAAAACTGAATGCGCAAGACATTCATTTTTCCCAGTGGACACAAACACCGGCACTGGTGAATCCAGCATTAACGGGCTCGCTGGCGGTGGTTCGTGCATCCGTGATCTATAAGGATCAATGGAGAAGCGTGACAGTGCCTTACAAAACCTACGGTGCTTCTTTTGAAATGAAATTCAAACCAAACAATTGGGAAAAAAATCCGAAGCTGACTCGAACCTACAAAAAATCATTCAGCAGAACGGCCGGTGGCTTATCCTTCTTCAATGATAAAGCTGGTGATGGAAAAATGGGAACCACCCAAGTCAACCTATCCTTTGCAACATTTATAAAATGTAACAAAGAGAATACAATTGCTCTGGGTTTACAGGCAGGCATTGTGCAGCGCCGCATCGACTTTACACAACTCACATTCCCCAACCAGTATAACGGAACGGGGTTCGACAATTCGATGAACACCGGCGAAAACTACAGCACACAAAATTTTATATATCCTGATTTCGCGGGAGGCATCAACTGGAGTTATGGATATACTGAAAAATCAATTGCAGCAAATAACGACCTAAGAATAAATGCAGGAGCTGCGATGTATCACATTAGTCAGCCGAAACAGAAATACCTCGATGCAACCAGCGACCGCCTGAACGCTAAATATATCCTGCATGCAGATGCGGTAATCGGGATCCGCAACTCAAATGTAGCGCTTGTGCCCAGCTATTTATGCGAAATGCAAGGGACATCCCTAGAGATGGTGGAAGGATTTATGCTCAAATATTATTTCAAAATGGATTCGAAATACACAGGATACCTCAAGCGCTCTGCATTTGGCGTGGGAGTGGCGTACAGAAATAATGATGCTGCGATCCTGAATGCTGTCGTGGAATATGAGAGTTATGCAATCGGATTTGCTTATGACCTGAATACGTCGAAGTTGACCAGAGCAACCGCCAGTCGAGGAGGCCCTGAGATCTTTATTCGCTTCGTAACGCCAAATCCGTTCTTGAATCAAACATCGAAAGCAAGATTCAATTAACTAAAAATCATGTCTAACTAAAAATCAAAATCATGAAAAAGATCTACTTAACACTTGTGTTTTCATTAACAGCGTTAATGATAAATGCTCAATGTTTAGTGACTGCTTCAGGCACTAACATCTTGTGCAACGGCCAATGCAACGGAACGGCAACGGCCAGCGGAGTCGGCGTGCCGCCTCTCAACTACCTCTGGAGTCCCGGGGGACAAACCACTGCCACTATTTCCGGACTGTGCGCAGGAACCTATACCGTTGCGATGGTGGATGGATCTTCCTGCACCTCTTCTTCAACGGTGACCATCACCGAACCGGGAATCATAAATGCAACTTCCACAACGACTAACATTACCTGCAATGGATTGTGTAATGGTTCTGCCACAGCATTCGCCTCGGGAGGAACAGGAAGTTTCACTCACAAGTGGAACACCATTCCGACACAGACATCGGCAACGGCAACGGCTTTGTGTGTTGGACTGTATTACGATACCATCAAAGATGCAAACGGATGCCAAAAAATACTTGGACCTGTGTCCATTAGTCAGCCCGCACCCTTGATGGCCATTGTTACCTGCAGCAGTGTGAGCTGTTTCGGAGGGAGTGATGGGTCAGCCACTGCAACACAAACTGGTGGAACATCCTCTTACACCTATTCCTGGAACACAATTCCGGCGCAAACAACAGCAAGCATTTCGGGACTGACTCCGGGAACTTATGTGGCAACAATCACGGATGCGAATGGATGTACAGCCAGTTCAGGCTGTACTGTAAACCAACCGTCCGCGGCGCTGGCGGTAAGCGCGACCGGCACTAACGCTTCCTGCGCTACTTGCTGTGATGGCTCTGTAACCGCTACTGCTACTGCCGGAACAGCAGGTTACACTTACCTTTGGTCTCCGGGTGGCCAAACTACTGCAACGGTAACCGCGGTCTGTGCCGGGAATTACACAGTATGTGTTACGGACGCCAACGGCTGTACTGCCTGTGCTCCTGTCTCCGTCAACTTCACGACCGGACTAAACGACATTACTGCACTTTACGAAATCACACTATTTCCGAATCCCGCAAGTGACTTTTTTGAACTGCAAATGAACTTGCCCTCATCTACAAATATTCTTTTCAAACTTTACGACCTGATCGGGAATGAAGTGTATACAGAATCGGTAACGGCCAACGGCGGTTATAAAAAGAAATTCTCAATGCAAACATATCCTCCAGGCGTTTATTTCCTTCAAACGGGAGTAGACGGAAGTAGCGCCACCAAAAAACTGATCAAATACTGATCGTTATGAAGTATGTTTTGCTAAAAAAACTCTCCGGCCGGGGAGTTTTTTTTGTTTCTAGAAATAGGCTCTCACCTGAGCCCCACCGGTGTGAATCACTTTCGTTCCCTCTGATTTCCTGCCATCATAGGTGAGGCTTAACTGTAAATTATTTGAAAGCGTTCGCTGGTAAGCAACCCCCCAAGTAATATTCTGTCCGGTCTTTAAAGCATCCAGCATTTCGAAAGCAAGCGAAGTATTTTGAACCCCTGTAAATTTGATCTGAATGAAATTCGCTTTCAAGTTCAGGCTTCCTTTTTGAAGCACATTGTATTTCACCTCTACGCCGTAATCCTGAAGTTCTGCTTTTTGTCCACCGAATTCATTTCCATTTTTCTTCTCGGTATAACGGAAAGAAACACTGGCACGAAAAGCGGTATTCGGCTGGTAATTCAATTTTGGCTCGACTTCGTAATAAATGATGGAATAATCCCGCGAAGAAAAATATTGGGAACTGCTTTTCTTGACTCCATCCTTATAAGCAAAATTCCAACTGAACTCCTTGCTCATATTCCAACGGAGCCTCGCTTCCTTAAAGACATTCAAGCGGGAATCAAACCCATTCACCAGCAAAGCTTTGTTCCTCGAATCCTGATATGTAAGATCCAAACCGAAAAGCGGACTCAGCTGATTGATAAAAAATGTGTTTCTGAAAGAAGAGCTCAAGGTCACCAAAGTGCTGTCATTGGTTTCCGCCAAAAACGGATTGTACGCTTTTGTCAAATCGCTTTCTATTGATTTTCGGTCGACCCGATAGGAAGCCTGATTCGCAACCCGAGCGATGAACTTTTTTACGCCGGTCTTGTTTCCCCACATTGCAGCTGGCTTCAGCATGAGCGTCTGACTGAACTGATTGCTGTAAACTTTTATGTAATCGTTGGTCGGAGTGTATACTTTGATGTAATCGGCTGTGTTTGGAAAACTTGCGATCTCAAATTCATCGAGTTCCTTTATTCCGTTGCCGTTGTAATCGTTCCAAACATAAACACCTTGTCCGACCGCCACCAAAATGTAAGCGAATTCCTTTTTGATCTCGAGACCGGAACCTATCTCGTAGAACGTGCTTGAATAAATAACTCCTTTCAACAAACGGAAATTATATTCTGCTCTCGCTACCAGTGAGTTGTCGGGCTTTTGAACGGTCAGCGTTGAATCTTTGATCCGGAGCTTCCGGTAGGACGCATTCAGTTTCAATTGATTGTTGGAATTTTTTATCAGGTCGACAAACCCTCCGTAACTTTCCGCAAAAGCCGTACTTACCAAATTCGTTTCTCCTGAAATATTCCTTACTGCATAGTCCGTGCGTTGTTTATAATTGAGGCCGTACCGGTTCTTTGTCGTATCAGCGTTCTGGATGTAAGCCTGCCATTCCCAAAACTGGTAACTGTTTCCGAGAAGAGAGTCTTTTTTGTTCAGCGCAAACCTGTTTTGTTCGTATTCATCTTTCAATCCCACGGTGACCCATTTGACTTTTTGTGAGATGCCGCTTTTATGTCTGTAAAAATTTGTGTTAATGGAACTCGCCGAATTCAAAAGACTTCCGTCATACTGAAGTGTAAATCCTTTTTTTGTGAATAAGAGATTCGCCACCTGTTTGTTCGCATTGTATTTATTGTCCTCAAAAAAGGCATTGAACCGATAACCTATTGCCCCCGTTTCTTTTTTAGCAAGGCCTATGGCGGCGCCGACAATGTGTTGATCGGCTGTTTGTAAAAGGCTTCCTCTGTTCCAGTCACGCTCAAATTCAACGCTGCGGTAACGCTCTATCGGAGAAAAATACTGCGACACAAATTCATAATTCACATTCGTCAGAAGCATCAACGGAGGGATGCTGTCTGAAACTTTCTCCGGTGCAAAATTTCTGTCGCCGAGAGGTTTTGCATTGTCGAAATTCATCTTCAATCCAAAGCCCGCATCGTCTTTGCTATCGGCGGCGGAAAATGTATTTATGTCGTTCTTGCTGATTGCCCCTTCCACAGAGAGTTTACTGTACTTACTAAATGCGTAGTCGAATCCCGCTGTTACCATTTGTTTTTGTTTCGGCGTCACGAGTTGTACAATGGGTTCATGAGTTCCATACAATGTATCCCCCGTAATGGAAGGAGCGATCCATTGAAATACTTTTCCATTAGCGCTCGACAACACCTGAACGTAGTTTCCTTTTCCTGCTCCTACATTGCTGAAAGTAACGCGATAGTGCGCACTGTCTACCACTCCGTTTGCTACGTATACCTTTTGAGGGCTATAAACAAATACTCTTGGATATACCTGTGTTCCTATGGTCGTATCTGTTTTATAATATAAAACTTCATTGGTGTTGAAGGCGATGCTATCGAAACTCGGAGTAACGGCCAACGACAATGTATCTCCTATCTCCGACAATAATTTTTTTTGCGAAGGAGAGAGATCCTGCTGCAAAGACTGATTCTTGCTGTCTTGCTCCGAATACACGTGCAGATGAAGCTTCAGTTTATTTTGTTCGTACTCGTTTGCAAAATGCACAATGGAGCGTGCATAATTTTTATCTGAATATTGAAATTCCACCAGGATGCGTTTATCTTTTGTGATCAATTGTTTAGCTGTGAAGATAATCTCCGCAGTATTGTAGTTGATTACATAGTCGTTCTCTTGCCCTCTGTCCATTAATCGTCCATCGACATACACTTTTTCGGTTCCTGATAAAACAATGATGAAAGGTTCATTCTCTGCACCCCGCAAACGGTAAGGCCCTTGATTATTTTCCACCCCTTGGATCTGATTCCGTGCAAATTTTCCGCGCGACACGGCGGCGCTCAATCCGGTTTTGTAAACACCTTGTTTTTCGGGATCTTTGTTTTCTATATTTGTTTTCTGCACGGTCGAAAAGCTAACTCCCTGAGCCTTTTTATTAAAATTCATGAAATATCCATAGGGCCGTGTCATCTGAAAATCCCCGGCAATGAGTTTTGAATTCTGATTGGAAAGTTGAATAAAGACTTTGTCGAACTCCTGCAACTGCTGAGTATTTCCGTCGGGCTGTATCGGAATATTACTATCTGTCGCAGCGAGCAGAATGTCCACATTGTTGTTTAGGTGTCCCGACAATTGCAAATTCAGATTGGAGTTCACCACCACATCCTGATTATTCCCGAAAGAAATTCCGCGGGAGATGCTTCCGCTTTTATTGAGCCCATCCATTTTGAAGATGTCATCGTTCTTGGATTCGATGTTGTAGCTGAAAGGATTGGTCACCCCGTTCAGGTCGGGACGAATGCGGCTGGCGTCCTTGTGTCTGGTCTCGGAAGAAAAAAGGTAAGGAAAGGTTTTGTAGGAAGTAAGGAGGGCGGCAGGATCGATGCTCTCCTCTTTCATTTTTTTGCTGTTGAGAATGAGTATGCCTTCTGCTAAATTCAGCTGATAGTAGGAAGTATCCAAAAGCTTTCCTGAAAGAGTGCTTAGCTTGAAGCTGCCGGGGACCAAGCTAAGAGAGTCCAGTTTTACAGTATCCGAGGCCACATTCAGCTTTTTGATATGGCTCTTTCCTGTATACTGCGAATGAGCGCTTATACAAAAGAGCAAAAAAAGAAAAACCGTTATGATCTTACGCACTAACACAAAATTAAAAGTACAAATTATGTCTGAACTAGTAATGATTAAAGTAATGATGGCTGTCTCAAACTGTCATTCTGAATGCGGCAGAATGAAAAGAGATCTGAAGCCTTTGAAAGTAATTTTTTATACTTTCGTATTCTAACCTACTATATACGTTTAAAAATGACAAAAATTATAACCTACAACCTAAACGGCATCCGTTCGGCGATGAGCAAGGGGCTGATGGACTGGCTGAAAGGCGCTGATCCGGATATACTATGCCTGCAGGAGCTCAAGGCAGAGCCCGGACAACTGGACCTGAAGATTTTCGAAGACGCCGGCTATCACCATTACTGGTATCCTGCTCAGAAGAAAGGCTACAGTGGGGTTGCCATTTTCAGCAAGCAGAAACCCACCCATGTGGAGTACGGCTGCGGCATTCCCGAGTACGACTTCGAGGGGCGGGTGATCCGTGCGGACTACGGAGATGTTTCGGTGATGAGCGTGTATCATCCCAGCGGCAGCAGCGGGGAGGAGAGACAAGCTTTCAAGATGAAATGGTTGGCCGATTTTCAGCAATATATCGACAAATTGAAAGCAGAAAGGCCTAAAATCATCATTTGCGGAGACTACAACATCTGCCACCAGGCCATCGACATCCACAATCCCAAGAGCAATGCTAACAGCAGCGGGTTTCTGCCCGAGGAACGGGACTGGATCAACTCCTTCATGCAGCTTGGCTTCGTGGACAGCTTCCGTCATTTCAACAAAGAGCCCCATCATTACAGCTGGTGGAGCTTCCGGTCGAATGCAAGGGCCAAGAATTTAGGTTGGCGGATTGATTACAACCTCGTCAGCCACAATCTGGAGTCGCAGATGAGAAGGGCGGAAATCCTGCCGGAAGCAAGGCATTCCGACCATTGTCCGGTGGTTTTGGAGATCGATTTCTGAAAATTGGCACCTTTAACAGCAATAAATCGGGTCTTGAGCTAAAAATTCTCTATTTCTTATGAAATTTGCATAATATCTATATATTTGTACCTTAGAAAAAAAAATAACCTATTTTATTATTTATAGCTGATATGAAAAAAGTCATTTACTCTTTATTGATTGCAGGACTATTCGCTTCTTGCGGTGATGGAACTACTACTACAGGTGAGTCACGCGAGGCCAAAGGCGGCGTATTCTACGGAAGTGTTTTTAAGATGAATGAAGTGGAGGATTTCCGTAACTTGTATCCCCTGAACATCACTGAAGTGACCTCTCACCGTATCGCCAACCAGGTTTACGAAGGATTGGTAAAGCTATCACAGGCCGACCTGACCGTTGTGCCTTGTCTGGCTGAGAAATGGGAAAAAAATGCAGATGCAAGTCAATGGACCTTCCACTTGCGCAAAGGAGTTAAGTTTCACGATGACCCTTGTTTTGCCGACGGAAAAGGACGTGAAGTAACCGCAAAAGATATCATTTACTGCTTCGAGAAACTTTGTTCATCCAGCCCCGAGAACCAACAATTCGGAAATACTTTCAAAGACCGCGTTGTAGGAGCAAACGAATACTTCCAATCTACTATTGACAAAAAGCCTTTGGCTGGCGGAGTTGCCGGGATCAAAGCTATTGACGACTACACCATCCAGATCAGCTTGCTGCACCCATTCGCAGGTTTCCTGAACATCCTTAGCACACCGGGATGCTGGGTATTCCCGAAGGAAGCACTGGAGAAATACGGAGTGGACATGCGCGTGAAATGCGTTGGTACAGGACCTTTTCAGGTGAAAAGCATCAAAGAAGGTGAAGCAGTAATTTTAGAGCGCAACCCGAACTACTGGAACGTAGATGAATTCGGAAACCAATTGCCTTACCTGGATGCCGTGAAGTACACGTTCATTAAAGAAAAGAAATCAGAATTGTTGGAATTCAAAAGAGGAAACTTAGACATGATCTTCCGCTTGCCCATCGAAATGATCCCGGACATCTTGGGAGAACTTGGAAGCGCTAAAGAAGGAAATGCTCCTTTCGAAATGCAGGTAGTTCCGGCCATGAGTGTTTTCTATTACGGATTCCAGCACCAAAGCAACATCTTCGATAAGAAAGAAGTCCGTCTTGCATTCAACTATGCAATCGACCGTGAGAAGATTGTCAACTACACCTTACAAGGTGAAGGCGTACCGGGAAATTTTGGTATCGTTCCTCCTTGTTTTAAGGATTACGACAACAAAGCATTGAAAGGATATTCCTTTGATGTGAATAAAGCTAAAAAATTCATGGCTGCTGCAGGTTACCCTGAAGGAAAAGGATTTCCGAAGCTGACCCTGCAAATCAACAGCGGTGGTGGCGACAGAAACGTTCAAACTGCTGAAGTGATCATGAAAATGTTGAAAGAGAATCTGAACGTAGATGTGGACATCAACGTAGTTCCTTTCGCTGAACACCTGGAAAGCGTTGAAACAGGAAAAGCAAACTTCTGGAGAGCAGGATGGTCAGCAGACTATCCGGATCCGGAAACTTTCTTGACCTTATTGTATAGCAAGCACATTCCTGAAAAACTATCTGACAAATCATTCCTGAACTCTGTCCGCTACAAAAGCGTGCGATACGATTCTATCTTCTCCGCTGCCATGCAGGAAGTGGACGACAAAAAACGGTTTGACCTATACCGCCAGGCTGATCAGCAAGCCATTGACGACGGAGCCATTATGCCTATCTTCTATGACGAGAACTACCGTCTGGTTCAGATGAATGTTAAGAATTTCCCTGCAAATGCAATGGAATATCGCGACATGTCCCGTGTTTACATTGAGCCTGTTTCTGAAAAAGCAGAAGATAAAAAATAATACCTCACGTGATTTATTGAACGCCCCGAGAGAGATCCCGGGGCGTTTTTTGTTTATGATCCTGTTCTACCCAACGGAATAGCTGTTTCCCCTCTTCTGATTTGCTTTTGATAAAAATAGTTTTAACTTGGCTATGTGAAAGAACTGTTACTCTCCTTTTGTGTTTTATTTTCTCTGCTGGTGAAGGCTCAAAATCTTGTGCCCAATCCCTCATTTGAAACATATTCTACTTGTCCAACAACAGCTGACCAATTAAATTACGCAACAGGTTGGAGTTCATATAGCCAAAGTCCAGATTATTTTAATACCTGTGGAGCTGTCGGTTTGGCTCCTCCGAATGCAAGTTTTGGTTATCAGTTCCCATACAGCGGAAATTCCTATGCTGGTTTTTTAACAATGGTTCCAGGCGATACAAATTATCGAGAGATAATCGGCACCCAGCTTACATCACCGCTTCTAATCGGAACAACATATTATTTTTCTTTTTTCATAAATTTTGCTGGCATACCTAATTTTACTTCATTAGCTACTAATAAAATAGGTCTTCGATTTTCAACATCGCCTTATTCTTTTGCAAATCCTTGTCCGATTAATAATTCTGCACACTATTACTGCACTGCGATATTAAATGATACGGTGAATTGGGTGCAACTTAAAGGCTCGTATGTTGCCGATTCTGCTTATCAATATCTCGCTCTTGGTAATTTTTTTGACGATGCAAATATGTTTCCTTCTGATACTTTGGGTATGCCAAGCTGTAATAATTGGCAAGCATATTATTTTTTAGATAATGTTGCCGTATCATCGGATTCCACTATTGCTTACGCAACTGGAATAAATAAATATGATGACAACCAATCCATATC
>JBKJQG010000020.1:0-5325 GCA_046594925.1 Bacteroidia bacterium | reverse complement strand
CACTTTGCTCAATTTGCCCAAGGGGGCGGAAGTGATCCTTCCATCTTTTACCTGGGTATCATGTGCACAGGCCATTCTGCTGGCCGGACTTAAACCGGTGTTCTGCGATGTGGAGCTGGATACGCTCAATGTAAGCAGAAGAACCATCGAACCAAAGATCACTAAGAAGACTGGTGCCATCATGGTCGTGCATTTTGCCGGCAAGCCCGTTGATATGGATCCAATTCTTGAATTGGGAATTCCAATAATAGAAGATGCTGCACATGCAGTAGATTCATTTTATAAAGGAAAACCTTGTGGTGGAATTGGTAATGTTGGTATTTATAGTTTTGATGCGGTTAAAAATCTCACTACAGGAGAAGGTGGAGGTATTGCTACGAATAATAAAGAAATGATCGATCGTGCCAAGATCCTCCGTTATTGCGGTATTGGTAAATCAGGGTTTGAGGCCGCAGCCGCAACTGTGGGCGAAAAAAAGCGCTGGTGGGAATATAATATCCAGGAGCCTTTCATAAAAATGCTTCCTACAAATATTGCAGCCGCTATCGGATTGGCTCAATTGGATAAGATCGATACCCTTCAGGCTTATCGTAAAGAGATCTGGGATATTTATCAAAAAGAATTCGCCGATATTTCATGGATCAGTCGTCCGCCCAATCCGGAAACCTATGAGCGTCATTCCTATTTTACCTACGTGGTGCGTGTTCCTAACCGTGATAAACTGGCCCGCTACCTTTTTGATGAGAATATTTATACCACCCTTCGCTATCACCCGCTTCACCTGAATCCTATTTATAAAAGTAAAGGCAAACTGAAAAATTCAGAAATACTGAATGAGGATTCACTTAGCATTCCTTTACATCCAAATCTGACCTTGGAGCAGGTGGAACTTATTATTGATAAGATCAAAAAATTCAATCAGTAAAAATGGATATTCGAACGATCGCCCATAAAAAATTTACCACGAAGACAGAGAAAGGAGAGACCAATGGATTTCTGGTCCCGATCTATAATATTAAAGAGAATTTTTTCGCGCCTGGCAAAGAACCACAGCAGGTTTATATGACCACCATTCTTCCTGGCACTATAAAAGGACCACATCTGCACCATATCCGTACAGGTTTCTTTACCTGTATCAAAGGAAATGTAAGGGTGGTATTGAAGGTTGGGAATGAATACAAGGTGCTGTTCAGTGGAGAGGATCATGATTATCTATCTATTGAAGTGCCCACTGGTATTCCGGCCGCTGTGCAGGCATTGGGAGGAGAGGAAGCCTATATGTTGAATATGCCAAACCCCGCCTGGACACCCGATATGAATGATGAGCACCATGGAAACTTCTCCGATTTTGACTTTTCCAAATTCTGATCATTGGTCTAAACTTTCTCAACCTTCTCAACCCCTCAACCCCTCAGCCCCTCAACCCTCTGCCTTTACTCGTTTCCATATGCATGATCACCTATAATCAAGAGGCCTATATTTCTGAGGCGATTGATTCAATTCTCGCGCAGAAAACAAATTTTGATATAGAGCTGGTGATCGGGGATGATAATAGTAAGGATGGAACAGAAAAAATCTGCAGACAGTATGCGGAAAAATATCCGGATAAGATCCGTTATTATCGCCGCGATCCAAATATGGGTATGATGCCCAATTTCATTCAATGCATGACTGATTGCAGAGGTAAATATATTGCTATCTGTGAAGGCGATGATTACTGGACAGATGAAAATAAATTACAGTCACAGGTTGATTTTATGGAGGCGCATCCCGATCATTCTCTTTGCTGCCATTTACATTCTGTACTTACCAATGGAACAATAAAACATGTTCATGCTTCTTTGAATGCGGATACGGTAGAAGTAGCCACGAATGAATATATGGTGCATCCATTTTTTCATACCAGCAGTTATTTTTTCCGTAACCAGGCGCAACCTTCTCCTTATCCTCAATGGTATAATGAAGTATTAGCGGGAGATCATTTCCTGGTGTTGTTTCTTTCCATGAAAGGGAAAATAGGCTGTCTTAATAAGAGGATGTCTGTTTTTCGTAATCATGGTAAAAGTGTATCCTTTTCACGCACGGCCCTGGATATAAAAGATAATTTCGTAAAGCATTTGCGTCTTTTTGATCAATACAGTGAAGGTGCCTGGCATGAAACAATCAGTCGGGTGATAAAGAAATGGGACCTGTTATATAAAGTATATGAGCCGGCGGGGTATTTCAGAAAATTGGAATTTTTATTTAGTAACCTGGCCTTTTATTGTAGAAATTTCAAGGATCTCGGAGGTCCCCGTCTCGCTATAAAATACATTGTTCCTTATTCATTGATCAGGAAGATGAAATCATGAAAAGGGTAGTTTATATCGTTTCTGATATAGATAAGTCGATAGGATTTGAATGGATAGCTGAAGGATTGGATCCCAAACAGTTCAATCTGAGTTTTGTATTATTGAATGATAAGCCTTCATACCTGGGGAAGTGGCTGACAGCACGGGGTATTAAAGTTTATGAATTTCCCATTGGCGGAAAATGGCGCTGGCCGCTGATGATCAGTAAAATAATGGGCATTCTTCGAAAAGAAAAAGCCGATGTGATCCATACCCATATGTATCAGGCCGATATAATTGGGCAACTGGCAGGAAGAATAAGAGGAGTGAAAAAAAGAGTATATACCCGGCATAGTTCTAATGAGTCTAAAAAATATCACAATAAGAATTTTATTGATAAACTAGTGAATTCACTTTGTTCAGATGTAGTGGCAATTAGTGAAAACGTAAAAAATATTCTTATTGAGCAGGAAAAGATCGATCCGGCAAAAGTACATCTGATCCATCATGGGTTAGACCTGAAACGATTTGAGAATGTTCCTTCGAAGGACATTGAAATATTGCGTGCAAAATATAATACCGGCAACAAACATCCTGTGATCGGTGTGATAGCCCGCTATTCTCATTGGAAGGGAATACAATACACAATAGACGCTTTTGCGGAATTACTTAAGTACTATCCTAATGCTTTGCTGATAATGGCCAACGCGAAGATGGGTGATTATAAAGATGCCCTGGCTGAAAAATTAAAGCTGCTTTCCAGTAGTAGTTATGAAGAGATCGTTTTTGAACCCGATCTTTTTGCGCTTTATCAATTGTTTGATGTGTACGTGCATGTGCCCATCGATCCGGAATTGGAAGCTTTTGGACTGACCTATGTGGAGGCACTTGCGGCGGGTATACCTTCTGTTTTTACCCCATCTGGTGTGGCAAGAGAATTTATTCAGGATGGAAAGAACGCACTGCTGGTCAATTTTAAAGATTCATCTTCTATTTTGACAGCTATAAAAAAAATATTGTCAGATAAGGAACTTTGTAAATCCCTGTCGGATCAGGGCAAAAAAGACGTGCAGAAATTATTTTCACTGGATGGTATGATAGCCAAACTGGAGACTGTTTATGGGGGGACTCGTATTTCTACGTAGTTCATGCGAGGTAAACCCCTCGATTTATTTAAAGTAGTGAGTCAGAAAAGAGTATATACTGGAGCAATTTTTACATTTGGAGACGATTCCAATTTCTATGAGAAGATTTCTCCAAATTTTACAAGGCGGTTTATTCGTCTGCTTTAACTTTTTTCTCCTGCTGACTATTTACCAGGTCGTGGGGGGAGGAGGATCTTCGTTAAGCAATGGATTTAATACTCCGGTGTACGATAATAAAGAAGATTACGATCCTTCCCTTCAACGATTAAGTTCTATTTCCAAACTGGCTATTTATTGTGATAGTATTTATGAAGAAGCGGTTTATACTAATCCAACTTTAAAATTCGAATCAGCTTATCCTGAGATCGTATCAAAGATCGTAAGGGAAAGATTTTATCATGGATATTCCAGCTATGGAGCAAGCAACAATGTAGTTGGTAGTTTATTCGCATCTGTAACCAAGAAGGGATTAACAGCAATCGTAATTGCTGATGATATTCTGAAATTTCCTTACGCTGCCTGCTCTCAACAATCTATCGTGATGATGGACGTCTTGAAGCAAAAAGGATTTAAAACGCGTAAGGTCGGATTTGAAGGACCCAAGGGAGGCCATTTCTGCTTTGAGACTTATTTTGACGGCAAATGGCATTTTTATGATCCCGATATGGAACCAGATGCTCGTTTGCTTTTAGCATATCAGCGTCCAAGTGTGGCCTTCATTGCCAGTCATAGGGCGTTCATGTTGCAGGCCTACCGTCAGTATCCGCAAGAAAAAATGATGAATCTTTTTTCCAATTATTTCTATGGAAAGGTCAATGCTTCTGCTGCTCCATGGGCATACTGGTACCAACAAATAACAAAATTTCTTTCCTATACTCTATGGTCCTTCTTTCTTGTACTCTTTATCCTGGTACGCAGAAGGTTCCTGAGAACCAGCCCAAAAACTAATGTGCGGCATAGCCGGATTCATTTCCCCAAATTACAGCCAGGATCATCTGGCGCGGTTAACCTCGAGTATTAAACACAGGGGTCCCGATGCGGAAGGCTTCTATTTTGACGCCCCCAACCAAATAGGATTAGGTCATCTCCGATTAAGCATTATCGATCTTTCAGCAGCTGCTAACCAGCCATTCTATTCTCATGATGGAAGGTATGTGATGATCTATAATGGGGAGATCTATAATTATGAGGAGGTAAGAGATAAGTATGGCATCAAGGCCCGCACTCATTCTGATTCAGAGATCATTCTCGAGGCCTTTGCTATGAAAGGCATAGACTGCCTTGATGATATGAATGGAATGTTCGCACTGGCTATCTGGGATAAACAGGAAAAGCAACTGACCCTGATGCGGGATCGGTTTGGGAAAAAGCCAATTGTATATTATCACCGGAATAATGATTTTGCTTTTGCTTCTGAGTTAAAGGCGCTCATGACCCTGCCAATTGAAAAGAAGATCAATAAGCAGTCCCTGCAGGATTATTTGTACCTGGAATATATTCCAGAGGCAAAATCCATTCTTGAAAATTGCCATAAACTTCCCCGCGGTCATTATATGATCGTAAAGGATGGCAAGGTGACTATAAAACCTTATTATATTTTTCGTGACAAAATTCAGACTTGTCCCCTTCCGGAGAGAAAAGAAAATGAAGTGCTGGATGAATTTGAATCGCTGCTTTCATCTGCCGTACAATATCGTCAGGTGAGTGATGTACCTATTGGCGCCTTTCTAAGTGGTGGTACCGATTCTTCTCTTATCTGCGCCTTATTCCAAAAGCAAAATAGTCAGCCGGTAAATACATTTACCATTGGCTTTGATGTAAAAGGCTATGATGAATCAGGATATGCTCGT
>JBKJQG010000362.1:0-8165 GCA_046594925.1 Bacteroidia bacterium | reverse complement strand
ATGACAAAAGCAAATCGGAAAGAAAAATTGAACTCAGAAAGCCTGCTATCATTGAATAGAATGAAAACAATCAACAATCGAATTTTTTCAAAAATGTTAAAACAAAATCATTAAATGGAAGCAAAAAGGAGGGAAATACTCTCTATAAGAGTTTATTATTGATCGCATAAAGTGCCAACTCAGCGTTATTTTTTAACCTCATTTTTTCGAGGAGGCGAGTACGGTAAGTGCTTATTGTAGGCACACTCAGAGATAATTCAATAGCAATTTCGGATACCGTTCTTCCGGAAGCGATCAGCTTGAGCACTTGTAATTCCCGATCGGAGATTAGTTCATGCTGCTCTTTATCGCCATCGTTAAGCTGGCAGGCAAGGCTCTGAGCCAGGGTCTGAGAAATGTATTTTTTCCCGTTTAAAATGGTCACCATCGCATTCACAAGCTCTTGGCGCGGACAGTCCTTGGAGATATATCCGTTTCCTCCAGCTTTCAACACACGTACCGCATACTGATTCTCGGGGTGGATGCTCAGGATCAGAATTGGGACTTTGTTGGATGAAGCCCTTGCTTGTTTCAAAACATCAAGACCCGTCTTATCCGGCATGGACATGTCCATCACCACGAGATTCCAATTCTGTTCGCGCACAAACCTTTCGGCATCCCTGCCGTTGGATGCTTCCTGCAGCTTTGCGAAAGAGAATTCCTCTGAGATTATGCTCAAAAGACCTTTTCTTACCAATTCGTGATCGTCGACAA
Source organism: Bacteroidia bacterium (assembly GCA_046594925.1). Classification (GTDB taxonomy): domain Bacteria; phylum Bacteroidota; class Bacteroidia; order 2-12-FULL-35-15; family 2-12-FULL-35-15; genus 2-12-FULL-35-15. The sequence continues at coordinate 7,412 of JBKJQG010000362.1, read as the reverse complement.
CTAAGATGTTCATCTTTCTAACGGTAATGTTAATATAACTTGCGTTCCTTTACCTTTTATGCCATGAATAGCAAAAGCCCCACCCAACAGACCTGCCCTTTCTTTCATACCCAATAGGCCCAGCGTCTTCCTGTCTTGCGCTATATTTGTTTCGACTCCCACGCCATCGTCATCGATTTCCAGAGTCAGTTCATCTTTTTCTTCACGGATCTTCACCGTGACATTATTGGCTCTGGAATGCCTCAGGATATTGGTCAGCGATTCCTGTAGCACGCGGTAGATGCTTATGCTTAATTCGCTATTAAATTTTCTTTCGTTCACGTCAGAAATAAACTGACAGGAAATACTGGACTTTATTTCAAAATCATTGCACTTCCACTCCAGTGCAGCGATCAATCCAAGATCATCGATAATGGCTGGCCTCAATTCCGACGATAACCTTCTAACTGTGCTGATAATCCCATCGCAGAGGGTAAGCATTCCGTTCAGTTTGTCCAGCACAGCTTCATTTGAGGGTTCCTGTTTGTGGATCACCCACCCTACATCCATTTTCAGGGCTGTGAGCTCCTGTCCCAGTTCATCGTGAATTTCCCGCGCAATGTGTGCTCTTTCAACTTCCCTTGTTACCTGGATTTCATTGACGAGTTTGCGCAATTGGATCTGAGACGCTATAAGTTCTCCAGAGATCCGCTCTTTCTCTTTTTCTATGAACTTTTTTTCTATGGCCCTGGTGATGGCTTTGGGCACCCTTCCTAAGCTTGACTTAAGAATAAAATCATCGATGCCTTCATTCAGACAATCGAGAGCTAGCTGCTCTCCAATGTTTCCAGTCACGAGAATGAACGGAATCATGAGGTTCTGTTCCCTGAAAAGTTTGAATGCTTTCATTCCGTCGAAGTCTTGCAGTCCGTAATCGCTGAGGACAACGTCCGGCTTGAAAAATTTAAGCGAATTCAGGAAAGTGCTTTCCGTATCTACAAGTTCCCAAGTATAGTCCATGTTGGCCTTCTTCAGTTCGTGTTTAAGCAGCTCCACATCGCTTGCAGAATCTTCCAAAAAAAGAATTTTGATGGAGGCTTTCATCCCTTTTAATTAGAGGTTTGATTTATGAGTACCCAGAATAAACCCAGATCGATCACAGCTTTATTGAAAGCTTCTAAGTTTACGGGTTTTACTACGTAGGCATTGACACCCAATTCATAACATCTTTTGATGTCCGGATCTTCTTTCGAGGACGTAAGAACCACCACTGGAATTTTCTTGGTGCGGTCGTCTGCTTTTATTTTTTCAAGCAATTCGATTCCATTCACACGGGGCATTTTAAGATCGAGCAGAATCACTTTTGGCTTAGGGGTGCTCTCACTATTGAATAGGAATTCTAAAGCTTCATAGCCGTCTTCCAGATGAATGATCTTGTTGGCAATATTGCCTTTGCGTAAAGCGCGAATGGTCATTTCCGCATCGCTTAGATTGTCTTCAACTAGCAGAATCTCAAGACCTTTGTTTTCCATATATATATTTAATTGTTTGGTAACGTAAAATAAAAAGTAGCGCCTTTATCTGGTGTCGCCTCTACCCAGATCCTACCTCCGTGTTTGTTGATGATGCGTTGCACAATAGCCAGCCCCACCCCTGTTCCTTCAAAATCTCTCGCTTTGTGCAACCTTTGAAATACCCCAAATAATTTATGTGCAAATTGCATATCGAAGCCTACACCATTATCCTTTATGCCGAATATAATCTCGTTGTCAATTTCCTCAGAGAAAATGACCACTACCGGTTTTTCAATTTTGGAGGAGTATTTAATGGCATTAGAGATGAGGTTGTACATCACCTGGTGAAGAAGGCTATAGTCGGCCGTCACAGAATGAAGCTTCTCTATCTTTATCTCAGCATTATTTTTAATCGTTTTATTTAATTCACTCAGGATTCCCTGTGTCATCTGGTTCATTTCGATGTTTGTTTTCAGTACTTCCTTTCTACCCAGCCTGGAAAATGCCAAGAGATCGTCGATGAGCATTCCCATCTTTTCGGAATTATATATCACCGCTTCCACTATCCGCTGTCCCTCTGCATCGAACTGCGGACTGTAGTCATCATGAAGTATTTGAGCATACCCGTTCACCGCGCGCAAGGGCGCCCTTAAATCATGTGAAACAGAATAACTGAATGCTTCCAGTTCCTTGTTTACCAATAACAACTGATCTTCGATATGTTTCCGCTCGGTGACATCTCGAGCAATGCCATATTGCTTACCTGCTTTGACATCCGGGGAAATGGTCCATTCGAGCCACAAATAGGTTCCATCCTTTTTACGGTAACGGTTTACAAAATTCATTGTTAGAGCCCCTTCTTTCAGCTTCTCCATTTCACGCAGACTAGACACTACATCCTCCGGGTGAACAAAATCCAAGAATGGATTTTCGAGCATTTCTCTTTTTGAATAGCCCAGCACATTCTCAAATTGAGGATTGACATTGATAAAATAGCCGTTCATGTTTGCAATGCATGCTAAATCATGGCTATTTATAAAGAAGTATTTGTATTCTTCCAGAAGCTGGATATTATTTGCCAGTTGCACCGTACGGTCGATCACTTTCTGCTCCAGTTCTTCATTCAGTTTCATGATCTGGTCCTGGTCATCCTCAATAATCATTTGTTTTGTATGCATGTAAGCTTCCCCGATCACCCCCATGGCAATGTCCATGAACGTATTCATTCCACTTAGCGCAGAAAAGAATTTTTCGCTGTCGCCATACTCTTTATGTAAATAGCGGTTTAAATAATTCCTGATCATGGAGGTCACTTCGTACCATGACTTAAAACTAAGTTCCATCTTAGCATACGAGATTCCTTGAACCATTTGATGTTCAATATACGGTTGCCAGTTATCATTCAGTATTGCGTCTTTCTGAAGAGCAAGCGACAACTTACTGTTTTCTTCAGCTAGTTCTTTCGAAATGCTTTTTATGAGCCTGCCAAAAATCGGATGATTTCTTAGGCCTTCCATCGCCATTTTCGAAAATTCCAGGGAATATTTTTCATACACAGAAAAATATGCAAGGATTTCCTGGCGCTGCTTCAAGGATAATGCAGGAATAAGGTTTTTAATCGTGTCTTTATGAACCGAAGCCAGCATCTAATTTATCTTAAAGAATTAGGCGCAAACCCTTGTTTGCCGGATTCCCATCCAACAAAAACAAAAGCATTGATGAGTAAATCCGGAATTAGGCGCCAAACTATTGTTCTTTCGTCTCCTCCTTTGCAGCGGAACTTGCTTTGAAAATAATAGTCTGACAATTGATTGTTAAGGACAAATTGCCCTTGAGCCAACAAATTATTTACCGGACCGGCTAATAATTCGTCTTCCGAATAACCTAAAACGTTAGAGAGTGAGCCTGACATATTCTTGAGTCGGCCGTCCTGCGAGAGAATCAGGATAAAATTTTGGGAGTTCTGCAGTACTTCAGTAGAAGTGAAAAAATAGTCGGAGCACGTGCTCTTCTTCAGTGAGCCGGATGTATAGCTCCTCTCGAAATAAATGGAATGACCGGAATTCTGTTTATTAAGTTCCATATGTACTGCAATTACCCCTTTAAAGAAAAAAAGGCATCTCAACTGAATATGACAGCCCTACTCCTAGAAGCCACGTATCGTCAAAATGCCTAAATGAGTTATAAATTAATGTTTAAAAACTCAAATGCTTTTATTATAAAACCCTGAGACAGGTTATATTTTAATTTTCTATAATCGTTTTTCATCTATTGCCCAACTCACCCGGAGCAATTCGAACCTATTTTAGCCCATCTTTCCAAATCAGCCTATACTGTTATTTGCCGCACATGGACTTATATCTACCTTAGTTCCTTTTATACCTTTCATAGAGCAATGTGAACAATAAAGACCCTATGGCCAAAGTACAGGCCAACACAAAAATTATATTTGATGAACTAATTTCTAGTTTTGGCATGGGTGCGTTTGTATTAATTTAAATCTACATTGGAGCATCTGTAATAACAATGATCTGATCGCCTTCCACATGAACTGTAGACATCAAATGAAAACCATTCAAAGTAGTATGGGCAATCCAATTAAGACTTCTCGGAACTGGATCTAATGTTATCACTGTGTATCCATGATCTACTAAGTATTGATATACTTGTTGATAAGATACAGCAGCTCTGGCTTCACTTACCGAGCTCACTCCGACAGTAGACAGTCCAACAGATATACCTGTGAAAAGAACGAAGACTGCAAATGCTTTAATTAATAATTTCCCAATGTTTTTCATGTTTGCGATTTGTTTTAGAATTATTTCAATTTATACAACAAAGTAACAGTGTATAGAAAGAAAAACAGCGGACAAATCAAGCTTCCATGTAACATTCCAAAAAAGGTCTATTTTATTGACTTTTTTAGAAATTATAGCCTTTTTTTTACATCAAAAGAAATCAAATCAATAAAATTGGATAAAATTGCTTGCGTGTTAATTATATAAACTATTTTTACTTTCACAAAGATTAAAAACTTTTGAGATAATTCAATGGACAAAATCTGTCGACGTGTAACATCGTCGAAAACATTGATTTTATTGAACTTCGCAAAATAAGACAGCATTTTTTACCAAATCAAAAAATCTTTATCCTCTAAATTTTTATGCCCGCACATTTTATAGAAGATCTTTTAAACAATCTAAACGACTCAGAAAAGAAGTCCATCAGCTATCATTATAGACTTAGGAGAACCTCGGCCGATCTCCTAATAAGAAAATATATAGAGCATACTGCAAAATTAAGCGACACAAAAGATTTCAGCGCGAACGCAAATCGCATGCTTAAATCCCGTGCATTTGAACAGCTTACAGATGTCTTAGTTTCTAATTACCATATACACAACAAAGAGAACTTCGCACCTCATGACCAGATACTACTTCGTTTAAAGAAAAAAATGCTCTTAGTGAGGGTTATTTCAAAAAGCCTTACTCAGGGCAAGACAAGGTCCTTCAGAACAATTTTGAATTCTCTTATTTTTGAAGCAGAAAGAAATGAGGTTTATGAAGTCGTGATCGAGGCACTCAATTTGAAAAAATACACCTTTTCTCTTAAAGACGGAGCAAAAGAATTTAATAGAATTTCAAAAAAACTTTTGCACTATGAAGCATGTCAGAAAAAAATATATTACGCTGGTGATTGCTTTTATAGCATAGTTATTAATAGCAATCTTTTGAAATTTAAGACCGACAAGCTTTTTCACCAATACATCTTACGCTCTATACGAATTCTTAAATCAGACTATCAAAAATACAAATCCGAACAAATTAACTACTATTTGCATTACTTATTAATGTATTATTTTGAAAGAAACAAAAAGTACATTCTTTCAGCAAAATATTGCAAGCTTCTTTATTCAATCGTAAAAAACTCACCAATACTTTACAAAGAAGAACGTTTAGGATTTGCACTCAAGAACCTAAGCCAATATAAAACATTCACAGAGAACTATAACGAAGCAGCAAGATATGCCAAAGAAGCGCAGAAACATTATTTGGAGAACAGCAATAATTACATCGTATCAAAAGAACAAGAATTCAATATTTGCTTTTACCACAAAAAATATGATAAAGCGGCCGAATATATGAAAGAACTGAGAACTAGAAATTTTATTGATAGTGGTCAGTTTATTCAGTCAAAGTACATTTATTTCCAGTCGGCTCTCCTATTTGCGCAAAAAAATACAAAGAATCTTACACCCTATTAAACAAGTCTCTAGAGATCGAAAAAGATAAATCCAGATGGAATGTTGCTTTAAGGATCATGAACATCATGCTTTGCATTGAACTCAACAAAATTAATGAGGCCTCGCGCTTATTGGAATCACTGAGAAAGTACGTGCAGAGGTATAAAATGGCAGCCGAAATAAGTCCAAGAGACCTCTTAATTGCAAAAACATTAAGAGAAATGGAAAAAGATGGATTCAATTACCCAAGCAAAAACAAAGAGGTGAACAAGTTGCATAAGGAGCTTTCTCAGAAAGGGAAAGCCACCTCCTGGGAGCATTACAGCCCAGAGCTAATTCCATTCCATGAATGGCTGGAAAGCAAATAAAAAAGGCTGTTCCTTAAAACAGCCTTCTAAAATATCAAAAAAGTCTCAGCTAACGTGCGGTTTTTACTAGTGATAGCATAGGAAGCTGAGACCTTTCCACTCCTGGTTTATTACTATCACCTTTTCATTTTTAATTCATTACTTATGTGAGACAAAGATTGAACAGTTTTTTAAAATGTAATTGGACAAAACAAATCTATTGTTACAGCTCCCAAAAGGCTATTTTAAAAGGCCATGCAAAAGGACGCACGTTTTGCTGCATATATTTTTTCAACTATTTGCTTCAAAAATCTGCCCTAATTAGATATATTTATGCGATCAATGACAAAATAAATCATGGCAACATCTTATCAAAACGTCTTCCTTCAAGGCTTAGGTCAAATTGAAAAAAACATCATAAAAAATCACTTAAAAAAAATTGATGAAAAAAAAGGTCACAGCAAGGAATTCAAATTATTTAGAGCTCTTACAGACAACCCTAAAAAAGAGTTTTTAGACACTGAATTAGAAAGCATAACTGGAAGCAAGGGTGTCGCCTTTCGCACTCTTAAAAGTAGATTATTTGACAAAGTAACAGAAGCACTAACTCACGATTCATTCATTAATGATAGAAACATATTCAACGAGAATGAACGGACACACTTAAAGCTGAGAAAGAAATTTCTTGTTTATAGAATCCTTTTACTAACAGATCGAAATGAAAACACACAAATTCTTATTGAATTGCTAAATCAGATTATTAAAACGGCAAAAGAATTTCAATTATATGATTTATTAATAGACACTTTGATCGCCAAAAAGCATATTTTAGGGGTTCGAATCGGACAAAATTATTACAATGAACTTACCAACCAAATTCTCTTTTACAACCAATGTCTTCAAGCTGTTTATTCAGCTACAGATCGCTTTTATAAATTGAGTATAGGTGCGAGTTTAATGGAATCCAACTCCCACAAAAAACAAACAAATTATCTTATTGAATCGATTTTTCAGTTGAAAGCTGATTACAAAAAAACAAAGTCATTACTTGTAAAGTACTATCTATTAGTTTTACAGTATGCTTACTCTGAGCAAAAAAAGGATTATTTACAAGCGATTAATTATTGCAAGAAATGTGCTGCGTTCATTAAAAGCAATAAGCCAATTTATAGAAGGGACAGACTCGGCGCAATTCACGCCAATATCAGTCTATTTTACATGTTCTTAGAAAAAAGCGACTTGTCAAGAAATCACATAAAATTAGCCCAAATATTTTTTGCAAAAAACAGCTTCAATTATTTTAGTTCCATTGAACTTGTTTTCTTTATA
>JBKJQG010000310.1:0-15886 GCA_046594925.1 Bacteroidia bacterium | reverse complement strand
CCTTCCGGCAAGATCTTCGATGCGGCAATTTCTTTTACTACCGCTTCTGTTAAAAACGAAGTTACGGTCGCCGGTTTTACAATGGCTGGAACTCCGGCCAATAAATTCACTGCTATTTTTTCCAACATTCCCCAGACAGGGAAATTAAATGCATTGATGTGAATGGCAACTCCTTCTTTCGGGACACAAATGTGATGGCCGATGAAGGTGCCGTTCTTGCTTAGTTTTGCGGTGTCGCCATCCAGACAGAAGGTTTCGTTCGGAAATTGTCTACGCAAGCTGGCATAAGTAAATAGATTTCCAATTCCTCCTTCAATGTCCACCCAGCTGTCGTTGCGTGTGGCTCCGGTTGCCCAACTCACTTTGTAAAAAGTTTCTTTTTTCGATTGCAGGTGCATTGCCAATGCTTTCAGCATTAAGCCTCTTTCTTGGAAGGTGAGTTTTCTCAAGGCAGGGCCGCCCACTTTTCTGGCGTAGTTCATCATGCCCGAAAAATCAAGCCCTTTACTGCTTGCTGTGGTGATCACTTCGCCGGTAATCGCATTAAATAATTCTTGCCCTTCACCCTCTCCGGCAACCCATTTTCCTGATGCGTAATTTTCTAATTTCATGGTACTATAATTTTCTAATTTCTAAATCTGTCATCATCCTGTTCCCAAAGCCGTTGGCGGAGTCGAAGCGTATAAGTCTTAAATCTATGTAGTTTACGACGAATCCGCTTTAGCTGTAAAAATAACAAAAAAAACGAGGGTTTTAGGGTTCAAGGGAATTATAGTTTATTAAAATCGTATGCAACCTTATTAATAAAAAGATAGTCCGAGAGAATATTAAAATTAATTTTAAACTCCTGAAAATGAAAAAACTGTTATACGCTCTTTGTTTTTTAGCATTTGTGAACGCTAATTCTTTTGCTCAATGTACTTCTTCAGCAACGTCTTATGATTTAACGGTCACGGGGAATGTTGTTCTCGGACCAACAAGCTCTTCCTTTTTTATGGGAATCATTTGTGCAGGTGGGCGATTAATGGATAGCGCAAACTGTTGTACCCGAATGGTTCATATCGAAGCTGGCGGAATTTATGAAGCTGGGCCTGCCGCATACGCTTATGTATATATCAAAAATGGTGGAACCTTTGATGCTCACGGAAATAATGGCTTTTTTGGCGTGTATTATGAAACAGGAGCGGTCATCCTCAATTATTCCGGACCGATGACCCTTTGTTCGGTTGTTACTTTTGTCCCGGGAGCTTGTACTTCAAGCGGAATCAACGAACAAACAGGCATAACGGCAAATACCTACCCGAACCCCTGCAGCGATGTCCTTTTTTTTGAAAATGGTTTTTCGAAAGATGCGGTGATCATCATAAACGACATTGCAGGTAAAAAAATGATGGAGGCTACTTCCTTTGGAAATCAATTGAACGTGTCTGTGCTTCCTTCGGGAATGTATATGCTCACCATTTGTCTTAAAGGAGAGAAGCTGGCTTACAGTAGGTTTGCTGTTGTGAGATAGAAATTTGAATCAAGACGCGCTTCGTTTTAAGCGAAGGCTTCTTTCATTAAACCATTGTCCTTTTTTTTTACTTCCGGAAAGCCTGCAGGCAGATGAAGAAAACAGCAGCAACAAAAGGTGCTGATCTTTTCATCTTCTTTACTTTTATTTGACGGCTGTCAGTTTTTTTGTCTTTACAGGATTGGCGTACATGTTAATGAAAAGATTGTAAAGCGATTGTTCGTCACCTTTTAGTTTGCTGATCTTGCCTTTGATGTAGGCTATGAAGTTGTTTTTTTCTTCTTCCGTATAATGAGAGCTGAAATCGTTGGAGCCGGTGGCAATGTCACTTGCAATGTAATTTACCGGCCATAGTTTGTAATTAGCATACAGTTGTTCATCGATGGCGGTAACCAGATGTTTTATCTTATCGTTTTCGTTGCTTATTTTTTCTATGTCCAATAGCTCGTTGTCTATTGGTTTTCCTACAGCCATGTGTATGCGGCCTTTGGGTTGCAGAATGCCCAAAAGAATGCTGTTTAAGTCTTCTCCGGGTGCCTTTACATACTTGGAGTGAAGCGAAGACAAATAGGATTCCTGAACTTTTAAATCATCACAAGGCTCGTATTCGTAGGAGATGCTTAAAGGAACAATTTTTAATTGTCGGATACTTTCCGAAAAGTTTTTCCCGCCACTCATGTTTAACATTTTAATTAAACCTGTTTGAGTTAGATCATTTCCGTCTTTTGTTCTGCCATTTCGTTGAGCAATCCACACCGACACATTTTTTTTAACAACTGTATGACGGATATATGCGGATAGTTTTTGAGAAATTTCATACAATTCTCGGCTGTTTCCCTCGCGGAGCACCGTAAACATACGGTTCAGCTTGCCGAAATCGGTGATGAAGTCGCCTTGCATCAGGTTGTTGCCGAAAGTGATTTCGCTGGTCTCGAAGCCATGCTCTACTAGCAAAATCTGAAGAATCGCAGAGTCCAATAAAATATCACGGTGATTGGCAATGTACAAATAGGCCTGCTTGGGGTCTACGTTTTCGAAGCCGCTGCAAGTAAGTCCAGTTGAGGAGCGCTCCACGATCACGCGGATCGCCTGATGCATGAATTCAAGCTGAAAGGCCATGTTGCTGGTCACTTTGTCGGCTTTTGCAAACGCTTCTTCCTGGGTCATGGTCGGCCATAGATGGTTTACCAGTTTCATGAACAAAGGATCGTGTTGTAATCTGCGCATGACTCCCCGTGCTTCGTTGTCGTAATACGGACGTATGTCTTCAAAATTAAAGTTGTCGCTCATAAATTTTCCTTAGGTAAGGGCAACTAAATTACGGAATTTTGTCCAACAAAAAGCACAAATAGCTTAAAAAATCAACGCCCTGAAACTACTATTATTATTATCTTTACGCTAGAATCAATGATAAAGAATATTCTGATACGGCCGGCCCGCTGGTTATTTTACTCCTTTTTTGTGGTAATGGACCTGTTGTTCATTTTCCTCGTCTGGTTCATTGTCACCGTCACCATCGATATTCCTAAGCCCACTAATACCGAAGTCCTCAAAAAAGAACGCAAAACCCTTGCTCCCGAGATGTATGGCTTGGATCAGAATTGGATCAAGAAAAGTGAGACCGGTTTGTGGGAGATCTATATCGAAGGAGATGGCTTTGAGCGGGGCGTCATTGAAGGCAAACTGAACAAGGAGCTGGCTGAAAAGCAAGAGATCGCTTTTGTGGATCAGATCAAAAAAATGATCCCATCTCAGGGAATGCTGAATTACCTGAAATTTTTCATAGCATTTTTTAACCGCGACCTCGACCACTACATTCCGGAGGAATACAGACTGGAGATATACGGAGAATCGCTTTCTGCTTCCGATGAGTTCGACTTCATTGCCCCGAAATATTATCGGATGCTGAATTATCATGCGGCACACGATATCGGACATGCTTTGCAGGACAAGAACATGACAGTTGGTTGTACTGCTTTTGGTGCATGGGGTGAGAAGACCGATGACGGTGCTTTGCTCATCGGTAGAAATTTTGATTTCTATGTTGGGGATGCATTTGCGGAAGACAAACTCATCAATTTTGTAAAGCCAAAAGAAGGATATAAGTTGATGATGATCTCTTGGGCAGGAATGATAGGAACAGTTTCTGGGATGAATGAGAAAGGTCTCACCGTGACGATCAATGCTTCGAAGTCGGAAATTCCTACCGGCGCTGCCACACCTATTTCCATTCTGGCGCGTGAAATACTTCAGTATGCCAAGAACATTGATGAAGCCTTTGCGATCGCCAAAAAAAGAAGAACATTTGTATCGGAATCCATTCTTATAGGGTCTTTGGCGGACAACAAAACTGCCACTATAGAAAAAACGCCTTCAAAAACGGAACTGTTTACTTCAGAGACGGATCAAATAATTTGTGCGAATCATTATCAGGGAAAAGCTTTTGCAACCGATGCTGTGAACCTGTTCAACATCGAAAAAAGTTCTTCCAATTACCGTTTGAAACACTTAACTCAATTGATCGATCAAACCCCTAAAATTTCTGTAAAGGAAGCCGCTGCCATTTTGAGGAACCGTGAAGGGTTGGATGGGAAAGACATTGGATTAGGGAATGAAAAATCTTTAAATCAGCTGATAGCACATCATTCAGTGATTTTCAAGCCCGCAAAATTACAGGTCTGGGTTTCCACTAATCCTTTTCAATTGGGGCAATACGTATGTTATGATCTGAATAAGGTATTCGCAGCCGCACCGTCTTTAAAAGACAAAAAAGAATTGTATGAAAAGGAATTGAATGTGCCGGCCGATAGCTTTTTGTATTCTCAGGAGTTTGCAAAATTTAAGGCCTGGAAAATGATGAGGGAAGCATTTCACATTTATCACAAAAACAAATTGAAATTTAAGGTCGACGAGAAAATAATTGCTAATTTCATCAGCTGTAATCCAAAATTCTGGGAAACCTATTTTATTCTGGGAAACTATTATAAAGCTCAAGAAAATAAACGGGCAGCAATTTGGAATTATAAAACCGCTTTGGAAAGTGAAATAACAACAGTACAAGACAAAGAAGCAGTAGAGAAAGAAATTGTTTTAATAGGCGAATAAGTTAATTCAGGTTGCCGACCGACCAATCCTTTTTCGTAATAACCATTAACGATTAACCATGATTATCGGAATCGGAACAGACATAGCAGAAGTGCCGCGCATTGCAAAAAGCATTCAGAATGTAAGCTTTAAGGAAAAAGTGTTTTCAAAAGTGGAGATTGCTTATTGCGAATCCAAAACCAATTTTGCAGAAAGTTTTGCAGCCCGGTTTGCTGCAAAAGAAGCTTTTTTTAAGGCCCTGGGAACCGGTTGGAGAGGTGGAATGGCATTCAACGAAGTGGAGGTAGTGAACGATGAATTGGGGAAGCCTACATTGGTCATTGTCGGAACTACCGCTGAGATTATCAAGGAAAAAAACATTAAAACAATTCACGTTTCTTTGTCGCACGTAAAGGATATGGCAATGGCAACGGTCGTTTTGGAAGGGTAGGCGGTTCACGGGTTCACTGGTTTATTGGTAAGCCAGACTTTGCAGAGGTTAGGGGAGTGTTTTATGTGTAATTTTTAAGTATTATGATTCCGGGAATAGAAACAAAATCTTTATCAGAACAAAAAAAACATCAGGAGGCGCAACTTCCTGCTTTGCTTCTATATGTTTCAGAGCGGTCAAAATTCTACTCAGAATTGTTTGAGAAAAACGGGATTGATATTTCTAAAGTTAAAACGTTGGAAGACCTTCAGCAAATTCCGGTAACTACAAAAGATGATATCCAAAACCGGAACGATGATTTCATCTGCGTGGCACCCAGTAAGATCATAGATTACATTACTACTTCAGGCACGTTGGGAGATCCTGTTCTTTTTCCGATGACAGACAAAGACCTCGACAGGCTAGCTTACAACGAGTGTATTTCATTTGAATGTGCGGGTTCAACAAGTGATGACATTTTTCAATTGATGACCACACTCGATAAACGTTTCATGGCAGGTCTTGCTTATTTTTTAGGAATAAGAAAACTCGGAGCAGGAGTTGTAAGAGTTGGAGGAGGGATTCCGGAATTGCAATGGGATACGATCAATCGTATTAATCCGACTGCGTTTGTTACTGTTCCTTCTTTTTTATTGAAGCTTATAGAATATGCCGAAGCAAACGGAATAGATTATAGGAATACTTCCATCAACAAAGCGATCTGCATCGGCGAGTCCTTGCGCAATGAAGATTTTACTTTGACTACGCTGGGGCAAAGGATAAAAGATAAATGGGACATTAAATTGTACTCCACTTATGCAAGTACCGAAATGAGCGCTGCATTTACTGAATGTGAAGCCGGAAAAGGAGGGCATCATCATCCTGAACTGGTTATAGTGGAATTTTTGGATGAAGACAATAAACCCGTTGCAGAAGGAGAGCCCGGAGAAGTGACCATTACGACATTGGGAGTTGAAGGAATGCCATTGCTGCGTTTCAAAACGGGAGATCTCTGTTCACATTACTCAGAACCGTGTTCCTGCGGAAGAACCACCATTCGTCTCGGACCAATTGTCGGCCGCAGAAAACAGATGATCAAATACAAAGGAACCACGCTTTATCCGCCGGCTTTGTACGACATTCTTAACAACATTGAAGGAGTGACGAATTATGTGGTGGAAGTTTTTACCAACGACATCGGGACCGATGAAATCTTGATTCGCATCGGTTGTGATCAGGTTCCTGAAAATTTTGAAAAGGACATCAAGGACCATTTTAGGGCAAAATTGCGTGTTGCCCCTCAAGTAAAATTTGAAGAAGTCGATCTGATCAACAAAATTCAGTTTCCGGAGTTGAGCAGAAAACCGGTTGTGTTTTTTGACAAGCGATGATTTTTGATGAGTATAAATGAAAAGAATCTCAGTCGTATTCGTTTTTATCTTTTTTTTTGCGAGCTTGTCTGCTCAAGATGCTTCAGCATCTGATGCGGAGGTCTTCAACGCGAAAACGCTTCACTTTTATGGGTTTGATTTTACGGGATTGAAAGTTGCCGATGGTTCGAGGATCGGACAGAACTCTCAACCTTTCATTGAGTCGACGGCCAAGATGCTTGGTAAGCAATTCAATGAGAAGGAAATGGAGATCCGACTTAGAAAAGGAAAGGGAAACATTCCATTTAATACTTCGCCGACTGTAAAACTAAACGCGTTGATCGATAATAAAGATTTCATTTCCGAAAAAAATTGGAAGCTCAGTGCTGAATTGTTATCGGAAATGGTAAGAAGTTACAGTCTGGAGGAAACTTCAGGCATTGGGTATACCGTGATCTTTGAGTGTTTTGACCGCCAGGCTGAAAACATCAGTGAATATCTTGTTTTCTTCGATATTGCAACCCGAAAAATCATCAGTGCAAGGTACCTTGTCTCACACGATAAGAATCGTTACGACTTTATGGGGTCATGGAAAGAGGCGTCGGTAAAGGCAGTTGGCAGGCTCTTGGATAGATACACACAGGATCTCGGTTTATACAGAAAACAACTCAAAGAAAAATAGTCAAATGAAGAATGTCAGAGGTTTTATTTTCGTTATTGTCCTTTTATTCGGTGCAAGCTCCAAGGCTCAACTCGTTTATCAGGAAATGGGCGATCTGAAAATGCTGGCCAATCAAAAGATGCTGATGGTGAAGTATGATTATTCTCAGTTGATGATGGCAACGGAGGAAACAGAAGAGGTTTATCTCGAAAAGAAGCGAGCCGAGCTGAATGAAAAGTTGGCGGGCAGGGGAGACGCGTTTGTGGAACGCTGGAACAGATCCAAGCAAGAGAATTGGGAAGTTAAATTCGAAGAACTTTTTAATAAATACGAGAAGAAGATACACCTAGCTCAGAATCATACTGATGCAGAGTATACGCTAGTCGTGAAGACCTTGGTTGTTTTCCCCGGTTATTCCATCGCGGGCGGATTTGGAGGCGGTTTGCCGTCACACATCACTTGTGATTTTATCATCGTGGCGACAAATAACCCCGGTGTCATCCTCTCGCAATCCAAAATCAAGCACGTCTTGGGTTCGATGGCTTGCGGCTACGATGATCCCGGCCTCTGTGTTCAGGAGTCTTTTGCGAAGATCGCGAAAGTATATTCGGACCATGTGAAAAAGAATAAAAAATAGTCGTGCTTATAGTTTTTGTCTTGATAAATAAATACATTTGCTAGATTATCAAAAGAAATAAAAACCCAAAAACAAGTACTATGAAAAAGATCAAATTATTTGCAATTGTTGCATTTGTAGCCATCGCGGGTGTGGCAAATGCTCAGAAAATCGTTGAAGGAGATAAAGGTTTGACCTTCTTGAAAGGACAAACAAAATTTAACATCGAGTATGATTATACCGATATGATGGTGGGTAAAAGACCAGAAGCTGAATACAAAGCTGAGAAAGTAGCAAAAGGGAATGAAAAACAACCCGGAAAAGGTGATCGTTGGGCAGAAAAATGGGTGAACGACCGGACTTCAACGTTTGAGCCCATGTTCGAAGAATTGATCAACAAACAGCTTTTCAAAGGAGGAACAAATGCAACAGCTGCAAAGAATGTGAAGGATGCAAAATACACGATTCGCGTTAAGACTATTATGACTGAGCCTGGTTTTAATTCAGTTGTAATGAAAGTAAATCCGTCTTGTAAATATGAAATTTATTGGGTAGAGACATCCAGCGGAAAAGTATTGACAAAAGGACTTTTAACAGCGGCAGGGGTGAATATGGCGAGCACTGATTTTGATTTTGACCAATCCAAATCAATCAAGGAATGTTATGCTAAAGCCGGTAAAGTGGTTGGTACAACCATGGCAAAAAAGATGAAATAGTCAGCAATCTGACAGAATAAGGATCCCGTCTCTGGTTGCAGGGGCGGGATTTTTTTGTCCCTTCTGCTCTGTAATGGTGGGAAAGGCGAGTTTAATCTCTTCATAAGGTCGGATACACTGAAAAGTAGTCGAAAAAATCAATAATAAATCAGGTGCCGCGGTCTTTTTGAAACGGATTTTTATTTATCTTGTAGGCTAATATTAACCAAGCAAACTAAGAATCATGAACAGCAAATTTTTTACTCTCATTCTGAGCTTACTTTTGATTAGTCAGACAGCATTTTCTCAAAAGACTCCCTACAACATTAAAAATTCAGCAGAATTTATGGACAGCAAAGGTGTTCCTTTGTGGCAAACAAATGCGTGCGCTAATGGCGATGTCCTGCTCACATTTGCAAAAGGTGAAAAGCTGGACAAAATCGGCTTTCAATATTTTACTGCTGATCTGTCGCTGAGCAAGAGCACCATGCCGAATATCAAATCACTGTTCGCCAATAAAAAATCTTACCTGGAAAGTGTAGTCGTGATGAACAAAAAATCCTACGTCATGGTGAAAGAAGTATTCAAGGAAACAAAAACGGAAGGAATCTCTGCCGTTGAGTTCTCACCTTCTTCGCTGGAAACAACCGGCGATGCAAAGAAGCTTTTTGAAACTTCCAGAGGAGTGATGGGATACGCATGTGTAACGTCCAATGATAAGTCGAAGCTTTTTTACAGAAGCAACCTGCGTAACAGAGAGCGGAAAGATGTTCTCAATAAAGAAGAGTTTGGTTTTTACATGTTCGATGAAAACTTGAAACAGATCTGGGGTGGAGAATATGAAATGCCTTATACGGAAGCGCAAATGTCCAGATTGGATTTTGTAGTTTCGAATGACGGAAAATTGTATTACCTGATTAGTGTCCGCGGAGCAGAGGGGAAAGAAGGTCGTTTCGAGATCCTTGTTTATTCAAAGGACAGAAAAGAACCGAAAGTGATCGAAGTGAGTCTTGATGATTATATTCTAAGAGATACTTATTTGTACGAAGACAAAGCTAACAACATTGTTATTGCCGGGTTTTACTCAAAAAAAGGAAACCCATCCATTGATGGAGCTTATATGGTGAAGCTGGATGCAGCAAGCGGAAAGTTCGCAAAACTGGGAGGCGGATATTATGAGATTCCCTCCGAACTCATCAAGTCTTTCATGACCGACAGGCAAAAAGAAAAATTGGAGAAGAAAGAAAAAAAGAATGAAGGAAATGAGAAAAAAGATCTGGGGATCAATAATCTTGAGATCAAGAATATTCACTTTTTGGAGAACGGCTCCACAATCATTGTTTCCGAGATTTATTATGTGATTGTAACGACTACGTCTAATGGAAAGACCACTACCACGCATTATGATACTTATGCGAACGACATTTTTGTGTTCAACATTGATCCTGCAGGAAATCTGAGCTGGATCAAGAAAATTCCTAAGCGTCAGCACGAGGGAAGTGCAGTGGGTGCCGGGATTTCTTTTTCTTCAACCGTGAAAGGAAATCACGTTCATTTATTTTACTTAGACCATCTGGAAAATTTTAAACTGGCAGAAAATGAAGCTCC
The DNA here is from genome assembly GCA_046594925.1 of Bacteroidia bacterium. GTDB lineage: Bacteria > Bacteroidota > Bacteroidia > 2-12-FULL-35-15 > 2-12-FULL-35-15 > 2-12-FULL-35-15. The sequence goes on along the minus strand of JBKJQG010000310.1, from coordinate 5,909 downwards.
GAAAGTTCATCAGAGTCGCAGAGGCGGTTTTATTGCCGGGATCGACATTAACGAAAAAGGTGACGTGACGAAACATAACTTGGGAGCTGCTGAACAATTTGAAACCAATATGTACATGCGTCACTTTGTCGATGGAAGAAAAAACAACATGGTAGCCGTTGAAAGGAAAAAGAAAAAGAACATGCTTTTTTCAATTGAAATAAAGTAATTAACCGAAGCAAAAATTATCTTTAAATGGATGGATCTTTTTTAAGAAAACTACTTTACTGTTCAACGGTTCTGCTATTATCGGTGAATGCCGTAAAAAGTCAATACCTCACGGATTATAAGCCCCTGAAGTCTTCGGGTGCATTGCCCGAAGAATTTCTGAGAACAGCACGTTCCTTGTCGGAAGAGGACATCAAAACAATAGGCGCAGGTACCGACAGGATGGCCAAGCAGCAATTCACCGTTTCCAGCAATTACTTTTTGCGAGATCTGCTTTTAAGCGGGGATGTGCTAATCAATGATCCTTTGGGAAATTATGTGAATAAGGTGGCCGATGAGTTGTTGAAGAATGATCCCGAATTGAGGAAACAGATTCATGTCTACGTTACAAAATCACCTTATGTCAATGCACACGCATTCGACAAAGGATTCATATTCATCAACGTAGGTTTGCTGGCTCAGTTGGAAAATGAAGCTCAGCTGGCCTATGTGCTGTCGCATGAGATTACCCACGTGGTGAAAAAGCATTCGGTGAACCAATATATAGAGAATATTCGCCTGGACCGCGGAACCAGCAGCTATGAAACAGGTTCTTATGAAGCAAGAAACATTGCTAAATATCGTTTTTCTCAAGACAACGAAACAGACGCAGATGCTGAAGGGCTGATTAGGATAAAGGAGTCCGGATACAGCGTGAAGGCCCTGAATGGTGCTTTTGACGTTCTCCAGTATTCTTATCTTCCTTTCGAGTTGATCGATTATAAGAAATCTTTCCTGGAAGATGAATACCTCATCTTGCCGGATACTGTATTTCTAAAAAAGACCTCGGAGATCAAAGCCAACGATGATTACGATGATTCCAAGAGTACACATCCGAACATCCGGAAAAGGAGAGGTGCGTTGGAAGCAGAGTTGACAGTCGCTGATGAAGCCAGCCGCAAGAAGTACATTGTTTCCGAAGAAGAGTTCAAAAATGCACGTGAGATAGCAAGATTTGAATCTTGTCGGCTTTACTTGGTCGACAGGGATTACGTAAATGCTATTTATGCGGCTTACATCCTTCTTGAAAAATATCCTGAAAATCTTTATCTGAAGAAAGTCGTTGCCAAAGCACTTTATAACATTACCATCTCAAAATCGAGTTCCAACCGCAATAAAACAAAATATGTATTCAGTGCAGGAAACAATGCGCGACTTTCATCCAAAGGATATTCCATTCCGGATTATGAAAAGATAGAAGGAGCTTCACAGCGTTTGTACTACATGCTGGATCACCTGGAGGGCAGAGAACTCAATGTAGTTGCATTGTCCTATACTTATAAAGCTTCTAAACAGTATCCAAATGATCAGGTCTTGTCTTTGCTGACCGACAGTCTTTTTTCGGAGATCGTGAATTCAAACGAACTTTACCTGAATGATTTTTCAAGGTCTACCAAGGCACAGCTGATGGCTATTGATACTGCAAAGGGGCCAGCGGTTGCTTTAGACACAACCGTTGAAGAAAGCAAGTATTCAAAGATCAAGAAACAGCAGCAGAAAGTAGAGATCGCTACCGACGAGAATTTTACGAAATATGCTTTTGTCGGGTTGCTGCAGGACAAAGATTTTGTGAAACGGTATACGAAAGCCGCAAAAGGACTTACACGTAAGGCAGAAGAAAAGAAAGACAATCTGACTTATAAAGAACGGAGGAAATTGGAAGAAAAAATTGCCAAGGAGAATAAATACAAATACACATTGCTGGGCGTGGAGAAGGTATTGTTCCTTGAGCCATTTTACATGAAAGTGAAATCGAGTCACGGCAATGAGATGGTCAATTATTTTGAGTCGGAAGAGAAACAAGTGAAGCTGCTGGAGATCCAAAAGAAATGTGCTGACAAATTGAAATTGAGTTATGAGCTGATTAATACCAAGAACATGACCACGAGTGATATCGAACGGTATAATCTGAACAGCATCATGAATGATTGGCTGACAGAGCGTTTTAATCACGGTGACAATTCCGATGAGTTGATTGTCGGTACTGAAGAAACAAAAACACTGATCGAGAAATATGGAACGAAATACCTTGCCTGGTCCGGTGTTTATAATGAAAAGAGTAGAAAATCCCACAATACCTATTTCTTTATGCTGTTCAACCTGGAATCCGGGGAAGTGATGAAATACGAAACACGTTATACAAAGTCGAAGGACAATACCGATCTGATTACTTCCTTTGTATACAACTCATTGATGTTTGTTGCTAAAAAACCAAAATAGGATGAAATTCAAACTGCTGTTTTTAGTTTTATTTGTTTCTCTCCAAGCCGCAGCCCAAATTTCCGGATACATGGGGAAGCGCATCTCTGTAGGCTACTCTAACTATTTTTTTCCGGCACCTATTGGGCCGACGGCGAATGCGGATACCCGTGATGGCAGTTTTGGATTCAATACTACTCATTCTTTTAATCTGGAATACATTTTAAAAAGCCGCACCGTTATGTGTTTGTCGGCACAAAGATCCAACACCGGCATGAATCCCTCGGATCTGCAGGAATATGTATACGATGGATTTAGCAGTTATAACTATACCTACGAATACCTTCCAAAGCCATATAAGCCGATGCAGATTACTTCAACAAACATTGGTTTGGGCTTTAAGTTCTTCAGCAGCGGAACGCTCGCACCGGTTGGGAAATATAAGAAGGTCGAATTGCTGTTCATGATGAATCATCTGACATACAGCAGCACTGCTTTTCAGTATTATGATCCCAGTGGTTCCGGCAGTGGAATCTATGCTAAAAAAATCGGTACAGGCAGTTATGATTTTAAGACTGTTGCAGTGACCTATACAATTGGTCGTTCGAGGGTCTTGTTCAATCGTATTGTCGTTGATTACGGGATGCGTTTTGGCGTTGTTCCTGAAGCTGTTTTTAAAGTTGTATTTGAGGAAGAATTTTCCAGCGGTTCGAGTGCTTCATTGAATGTGGAAAGCAAATTTAGAGGCGATGTCAATACACGCTTGTTTCGATCACAGATGGTTAATTTGCACATCGGATTAAGCTTACTAGCATTATAGCTTTGAAAAAACAAGCCTTCATATTCCTTTTTTTAATTTCCTTTACACATTTATTTGGGCAGGTTGCTGGATACATGGGCAAACGTGCTGTTCTGGGTTATAGCAATTATTTTATGCCTGGAATAAAAGGACCCGGGCCTAATCGTTCTACTTACCTCGACGAAAGATCTTTTACGATTAACAATGTTCATTGTCTGAATTTCGAATACGCTTACAAAGAACGCAAGCAGGTTTGTTTGTCGGCCCAATACATGCGAACCGGTGTAGCGTATGACAGGGGAGCTCATGATGGTTTTCTGGATGCGGCCTCTTCTTATGAATATCCTTTTCCCGAAGGTGCGCGTTATGGGGGTAATTATTCTAAACCTGCTTTGCTTACTTCTTTCAATATTGCCATTGGGATGAAAGCTTTTAAGACGGGATACATTGCTCCTGTTGGGAGATATTACAAAGCGGAAATGTTGTTCATGTTCGAAAAGCTCAGATATGATAATGAACATTTTATGAAACCCGTTGACGACGAGCCCCAAAACGATACCTTATACACGCTGGGCACGGGCGAATATTCTTATCGGAATTTTGCCTTGACCTATACAATCGGGAAGCAACGGGTGCTTTGGGATAAGATTGTCTTCGATTATGGAATCCGGCTAGCACTCACTCCGGCCATGAACATTGTCAGTATGGCATCGATTGGCGACCACGTTAATTCCGTTGAGATCTATTACCGGCGTTACAGCCACTCTCGGGTGGCACATCAACAATTTGTAAACATCCATGTGGGTATAGGATTTTTAGCTTTTTGAAAATGAAAAGAGCATTCTTTCTTGTTTTTAGTGTTTTGTCGCTCCAGTCTCAAGCTCAGTATCCCGGTTACATGGGAAAAAAATTCACATTCGGTTATTCCGTTGCAGTTCGCCCCAATTTCTTGAGTATTATTTACGGTCCCAATATTAAATATGCGGGTCCTGCACTTACGCATTCTCTGGGCATTAACATTGTTCATTCACAGCGCAGGGAGATAAGCTTGGCTGCTCGTTACATGGGCATGAAAGTCGGTAATAGTTACTACGGCGACGCTAACACTTCGGGCATTCCGGCATTTGAAAAATATTCCCAGCTGGAATACTCCCTGGGATTTAAGAAATTCGGAAAGTCACAATTTGCTCCTTTGGGCCTTTATTCGAAATGGGAAATCTATTATGCATCGGGACGGTTGAAGTACGATGCTTTTCAAATGGAAGGATATGATCCCATAACTGGAAGCGAAAAGTTAATGAATTATGAGGCGGGGATTGTTAAATTCAATGGTGCTGGGGGATCTTATTCCTTTGGAAGACAAAGGGTGATGAACCATAAAATTCTTTTTGATCTCGGGATGAAAGTTTCTTTAATGATTCTCCGTGAAGGCAGCGGAACGACCAGCTACGAAGAACGGATCGCCAGCAGTGTGAAGTACGGATTGGTGGAGCTACCTCTTGTTAATTTTTATGTCGGCTTTGGTTTTCTTGGCTTTTAAATTAGTCAACTATTTTATAGCGGATCACCTTCCACAACAAATTACGCTTTAATATAGCTACCGAGGTGATCAGTCCGGAGAACATGGCTGCTCCAACTCCAACGCAGACAATATCCTGCCCTGTCAGAAAAAGATTCTTATAGTTAGTGTTTGCCCTCAGTTGCATCAAGTTGAATCTTGCAGGTGTATGTTCCAAACCATAGATCTCTCCGTGTGTATAGTTGCTGAAATGTTTTGTCGAAAGTGGAGTGGATAATTCGCAGATGACTATTTTGTCTTTAATGTGAGGAAGCGTTTTCAATAGTTTTTCGAGCAAGGCATTTTTTATTTCTTCTTTCTTTTTCTCGTATTCTTCGCCTCGTTTTTGCCATTTTGCATCTTCCCATTCTTTCATCCAGTCATAGGGGAAAGAGCCCAACACTTGAATGGTTGCAGTTCCAGGATGCTTTTTCTCCCAGTCGGGGTCCTTTGCGGACGGGAATGAAATGTAGGAAATGGGAGAGGGGCTATCCTTGGTTTTCAGATGATGCTCCTGTGAATCATCAATCTTGTAATTTTCAAAAAGCCAGATGTTGTGCTTTGGCAAATTCAGCTCTGCATCGCTCGCGTTGAGCCCAACATAGATACAAACGTGAGAAACAGAAGGTTTAACTTTGTTAAGGGCGGTCGTGTTTTCTTCTTTCTGAATGCTTTTCGAGATTAACTTGTTGAACGTGTTGTGAGCACCGGCATTGCTGACTACGGTCTGCGAAAAGAGTTTGTCACCATTGGCCATTTCGACACCAATGGCTTTGTTATTCTCTATGATGATGTTCTTTACATCTGCTTTTATCGCCACTATGCCCTTGTTCGCTTCTATAACATCGATCAATTTTTTGTAGATGCTGGAAGCTCCGCCAACCGGATAATTTCCGCCTTCAATAAAATGCTCCACGATCATGCCGTGAATGGCGAAACTGCTTTCGTTTGGTGCAAGACCGTAGTTTCCGCACTGAGCGCATAAGACAGCGATGAGCTTTTCATTGGACGTTAAGCTTTTTAAAACTTCTGAAGTTGTTTTCTGAGAATACTTGTAGAATTTCTTTCTCATAAAATGACCAACTGTTTTGCTGAGCCAGAAAGGCA
>JBKJQG010000229.1:0-6523 GCA_046594925.1 Bacteroidia bacterium | reverse complement strand
ACAGAAATGTGGGAGCGCTTCAACTTCTATGGAATGCGCGCGATACTAACGCTCTTCCTGGTAAATTCACTAATGATGAAAGAAGATACTACTTCTTTGATCTATGGTGGTTTTCTTGGTCTTTGTTACCTGACTCCTATGTTGGGAGGGTTCATCTCCGACCGTTTTTTCGGAAACCGCAACTGTATCATGCTCGGCGGATTGATGATGGCAGTTGGACAATTTCTATTATTCTTCAGTGCAACAACTTTTGACTCCAACTTAGGATTAGCAACTTCCCTGATGTGGGTCGCTTTGGGGATAATCGTTTTCGGAAACGGATTTTTCAAACCAAACATCTCCAGCATGGTTGGAAGCTTGTACCCTAAACAGGAGAAAAGCAAACTGGATTCTGCATTCACGATTTTTTACATGGGGATCAATATCGGAGCCTTATTGAGTCAATATTTTTGTCCGTTGATCGCTGACGTGAAAGATGCAGGCGGGATCAGAGATATTCACGCTTTCAAGTGGGGATTCTTAGCCGCTGGTATTGCAATGGTATTAGGAACAGCAATCTTCTTTTTCTTAAAGAACAAATACGTGGTTACTCCTGATGGAAAACCATTGGGAGGCTTGCCATCCAAGAACGAATCCGGTGATTTTGAAGAAGGTGAATCTCAGAAAGCAGTTTTCTCTTCCAAAGCATTGGCACTTGCAGGAATTGCATTTGTAGCATTGGGTTTGCTTTTCCACTTTGTATTTGGACAGAATTACATTTACTCTGTGATCTACGCAAGCGGACTGTCGCTGGCCGGTTTGATCGTTTCAGACACATCCTTAACTAAAGTCGAAAGAGACAGAATCTATGTAATCTACATAGTAGCGTTCTTCGTTATCTTTTTCTGGGCGGCGTTTGAACAAGCCGGTTCTTCTTTAACATTCATTGCAGATAACCAAACAGACCGCTCCTTTTTCGGCTGGCAGATGCCAGCGTCAATGGTGCAAATCTTCAACGGATTATTCGTCGTTATGCTTGCAGTTCCTTTCAGTATGTTGTGGGACAAACTGCGTTCAAAAGGAAAAGAGCCAATTGCACCAGTAAAACAAGCGATCGGACTATTGCTCATTGCAGTAAGTTATTTCATCATTGCATACAATGTAAAAGACCTCGGAAACAGCGGTCTTCTTGCTGTGAAATGGTTGGTGCTTCTTTATTTCATCCAGACAATAGGTGAGCTTTGTCTTTCACCCATTGGATTATCATTAGTTGGAAAATTGTCACCGAAACGTTTCTCTTCTTTATTATATGGAGTGTTCTTCTTGTCGAATGCCGCAGGTTATGCATTGGCAGGAACCTTGGGTTCCATCCTTCCCGCAACCGGTGATAAATTCACAAAAGCAAATGAATTGGGAATTGACCTGCAAGGAGTCCTGAACAAAACATCAGTCGCCACTCCGGAGCAACTAAAGATCCTAGCAGAAAATAAGATCAATGCAGTCAACCCGTCTTTTGCCGGAGTTGAGATCCACAACCTTTTTGAATTCTTTATGGTGTTTGTGGTGTTGACTGGTGTAGCAGCCGTACTCTTATTTTTACTACGCCCTTTGTTAAAGAAAATGATGCACGGAGTAGTTTAATCCTCTTAATAATTCACAAAAAAGGTCAAACATTGGTATAATGTTTGACCTTTTTGTTTGAAACCATTATCTTTACTTTAACAATTTCAGACCGATGATCAGAAAAATACTCTTCGCATTAAGCATTGCCATCATCGTTGTAATAGCTCAAAGTTTCGTTGAGAAACTCGTTTTGAGCAACGATGAAACGGCAGGACCTGTTAAATGGTACACCTTTGAAGAAGCGGTCAACCTGCAGAAAAAAAACCCGAAGCCCATTATGGTAGATGTTTATACCAGTTGGTGCGGGCCGTGCAAAATGATGTCGAAGAACACTTTCGGCAACCCCATCATCGCCAAATACCTGAACGAACATTATTATCCCGTAAAATTTGATGCAGAGACGCGTGACAGCGTAAAATTCAATGGTTTTGTCTTCGCCAACAAAAACCCGGAAGGCACCCAGCGCCCGGTTCACGATTTTGCCCTTTCTATCCTTGAAGGCAAGCTTTCTTACCCTTCCGTCGTTTTTTTGAATGAAGACATCAAAAAGATTCAGACAGTGGTAGGTTATCACCAGGCCGAGCAGTTCGAACCCATCGTAAAGTACTTTGGCAGTGGCAAATACAAGGATACCAAGTGGGAAGACTACCAGAAAACCTTTGTTGCGGAGATAAAAGCACCAGAACCCGCTACTTTCCCGGGCAAATAGTTGATTTTACCCGCTCAAGTAAGAACTTTTTAAGACGAAACTACGTAATTAACGCTAAATTTTGGTTAATTTAGCCTTTACAATATTTATGAATATAGCTGTCAATATGATGAACTTGAAAGAAAAAATACTTCAAGTGTTGGAGATGAAGAAGTTTACGTATGCTGATCTTGCATCGTATCTTAATATTTCTGAATCTGAGCTGGATTATGCCTTAGAAAACAACACCCTTGAGATACGAACCCTTGAGTTGATCTCCAAAGAACTTCGCATTCCTTTGTACAGTTTCTTCCGCGAGAACTTCGAAGGCTTTGATTTTGAGAAAGAACCATATTATAACGTTAACATCTGGAGCAAAGAAGAAGCTAAGTTCACACTTGAGTTAAAAGCACTTCGCCAGGAAATTGAAGAATTACGAGCAGAAGTACGTCAGAAAGATCTTTTGATCGACGCTTTGGAATCTCAGATCATCAAAAAATAACAATGCTCTCATAAAATAAAGAATGCTGGTTTCAATTTGAATCAGCATTTTTTTTGTAAAGTCTGAACAGCTAAATAACCCTATATGACAAACGAGGAAAAGATCAACCTCATCGGGCAGAAGATGCTTATATTATCAAACAACCTTGATAAATATCACCTCGAACTTGCTCAACTGAAACAACAGCTGGCAGCGCTACAACAAGGTACTGTTATACAACAAAACGTTGTTCCACTTGTCGTTAAGACTCCAGAACCGAAAATTGAAATTATTCCTGAGATCAAAAAAGTGGAAATTCCCGAAGTAAAAACTCCGGAGATCCTCAAGGAAGAAATTCCTGTGATCAAAACTGAAACGGTTATTTCTCCTGTTGCCCAGCAGCAATACATCCCTCCTACACCTCCAAAACCAAAAGCGGATTTTAATTTCGAAGCCTTTGTCGGTGGAAAATTAATTACGATCATCGGTATCATCATCTTGGTGATCGGATTGGGGATAGGCGTGAAATACGCGATCGATAACGACATGCTCGGCCCACTCGCCAGAATTGTTTTGGCTTATGTTGCCGGCGGCATCTTGTTGTTCATTGCATTGAAATTAAAAGTCAATTACAAAGCATTCAGTGCTGTTTTACTCAGCGGTGGAATGGCCTCACTTTATTTCACAACTTTCATAGCGTACTCTTTATATGGCATGTTCGGACAGATCCCAGCGTTTGCCATCATGGTTGTCTTCACCATATTTACTGTATTTGCTGCTACGGTCTATAACTTACAAGTAATCGGCATCATCGGCTTGGTGGGTGCTTATGCTGTTCCAATGTTATTGAGTGACGGTTCCGGTAAGATCGAGATCATGTTCTCCTACATGGTGATTGTTAATATCGGAATCCTGGTATTATCGTTCAAAAAATACTGGCAGGTCCTCAACCACATGGCTTTCAGTTTCACCTGGCTGATCTTTGCCATTTGGTTCATCAACAAATACGATGATCAGGTTCACACTACCCTTTCATTGAGTTTTGCTTTCCTCTTCTTCCTCGTCTTCTACATCAGCAACATGTCTTACAAAATTATGAAGCAGGAAAAGTTCGGAGTGATGGACGTGATCCGCATCGTTTCCAACAGTTTCATCTTTTTCGGATTCGGTTATGCAACGTTGGATCACCCCAGTTCAACCGATTACAACGGCGTGTTTCATGAAGGCACAGATATGTATTTGGGAGCATTTACTGTTGTCAACGCTCTGGTACATTTTGTATTCGCGTACATCGTCTTTAAGAACAAATTACTCGACCGCAAATTATTTTATCTGCTAATAGCATTGGTCTTGAGTTTCATCACCATTGCCGTTCCAGTACAGCTGGAAGGAAACTGGGTAACTCTTTTCTGGGCTGTGGAAGGCTTGCTCTTATTTTCAATCGGCAGGTATAAGGTGGTTCCCTTTTACGAATGGCTGGGCTACATAATGATCTTGCTCGGCATTTTGAGTCTGATGCAAGACTGGACTATGACATCCGACAACTACAGATATTATCCTGAAATTTATTTATTTGCGCGACCGTTCGCAAACATCTCCTTGTTGACCTCGATGCTAGTGATCGGATGCGTAGGAGGAATGATGTATGTCAACCGAAAAAAACCAGTTGCTTTTCTGGAAGGCCAGAAATTCAATGTTCATACAGTCCTTGAATACGTGCTGGGAACAGCATTGTTCCTCATCACCTATTTCACTTTCAACAATGAGCTGACCTTGTATTATCATGCGATGTACGAAAGATCACTCATCAAAGTGCCTTCTCAGGAAGCCTGGGCAGACTCAGGTGCCATCATGGAAATTAGAGATTATTCCATTCTGAAATTGAAAGACGTGGTAGTAAACATTTACAACCTTCTCTTTTTCATTTCCTTCACCCTGCTGGTTACCTACAAATTAAAAGAACATGCAGTAAGATGGATCGCCTTCGGATTGAATATGCTGGTTGCTGTTACCTGTGTTTCAGCAATGCTTGACGACCTTAGTGCATTGGATTACGCGCTGCATCAGGAATCGGAATATTATGTGCTGAATACTTCTTTAGATTCCATCCGTTACATCTGCTATATTTTATTTGCTGTGCTATTGTTCTTAAACTACCGTTTGCTGAAGACCGATACATACGAGCGCTTTACCATCCCCAAGATCTACATTGGTTCCATCGTTCACATATTTATTCTGGTGATCCTGAGTTATGAATTGGTGCATTTGCAAGAAGTGAGAACCAAGGAGTATTATTATCAAGCCAACAACACGGTCTACAAACTAGGATTCACCGCTCTCTGGGGGCTCTATTCCTTCATCCTCATCGCCGTCGGCATGATTAAGAAGAACAAGATCATGCGAATCTCAGCCATAGCCCTTTTCGGTATCACACTGATCAAACTGATGACATTCGATACCTGGGATCTTTCAACGGGTTACAAAGTGATCGCTTACATGCTTCTGGGAGTGATCTTATTGGTGGTAGCTTTCTTATATCAGAAATTCAAAGGATTCATATTTGGCGATGACAACAACTAAAAACATGAACAGATTCTTCAGGGTTACTTTTCTTTTACTTCTGGCAGCTACATCAACAGCTCAGATCGAGAACTATTCTTTTAAAAGAAAGATCAACAAGATCGACAAGGAAAACTATTACAAGATAGCCCTGCATCCTGAGGTGGTTGCGAGAAGCAAGAGCAATCTTTCTGATTTCAGGATCTATAACATTTCGGAGAACGATACTACGGAAGTGCCTTATTTAATGGACTGGCTGGGAAGTAAAGTAACCGAGACTTCCATTCCCTTTGAGCTTATCAATGATACATACAATGAAAAATGCTGTTCCTACGTCACTTTAAAGTTTCCAAAACAACAAAGCATTAATCAGATCAAGCTGAACGTGAGCGATGCGAACTTCGACAAGAGCCTTAAGATCGAGGGAAGTAACGACAACAAACAATGGTTTACCATCAAAGAACATTTAAGAATAGTGAGATTCCAGAATGCTTCAGAGGACTATTCCTACACCACTCTGAATTTCCAAAGCACCGAGTACACGTATTTCAGATTGAAGTTCGATGACGATGGGAGTTCCCGCATCCACGTAACCGAAGCCTATGCTTTTGAAAACCAATTGGTGCAAGGAAACTACGAGGCACTAAAAGTACTCAGCCAGAAGCAGACCGAGAACAAGAAAGGAAAGACATCCGAAGTGATTGTGGAGTTCGGATTCCCTTTTCTGATCAATTACATTACACTGAAAAGCAATTCAAAAACTGATTTTTACAGAAACGTGAATGTCTATGGTTCCAGCGGATCTGTAAAGACAGAAAAAGGAGAACTTGACAACTGGTTTATGATTAACACTTCGGTGCTCTCTTCAAAAGACAACAATGTTATCCCTTGCAGCAATTCAAAAACAAGAAAGCTGAAGATCGAAATCATCAATTACGACAACGAACCCATCGAGATCAGCGAAGTGAAAGCCTACGCTGAGCAAAGTCAGTTGGTGGCGAGTCTGCCTTTATCCGACAATCTTTACCTCGCTTACGGGAAAGACAATGATAATACTCCTAATTATGACTTGGTTCATTTCAAGGACAAAATCCCTGCATCACTTTCTAACGTAGATTATGGAGTTGAACAGGCCAAGTCCATTTCCATCAACAAGCCTGATCCGCTGATTAAGAGCAAAGTATGGTTATGGG
>JBKJQG010000134.1:0-3122 GCA_046594925.1 Bacteroidia bacterium | reverse complement strand
TTCAATCCTGACACGTGAACAAAAAATTCTTCACCTGAGTCATTTGCTTTAATAAAACCAAATCCTTTTGTTTCATTAAAAAATTTTACAATTCCATTTTTCATTTTTGATAATAATGTTTTTTTGATTAATAATACGGCAAAGATACACATAAAAAATGAAAATTGGCGAATTATTTTGCATTTGCTGTTATTTTAGGCAAAAAATAATCTGCATCGTCCTGATTTACAGATAAATATCATATAATTAGATCTTCATGCCAATTATACAAACATCATCTATCTGTTCCAAATCACCTTTCCATCGTTCAAATGTTTCTTTTAAGATAATTTTCTGCTGTTTCATTGGTTTGGTACTGATGGCAAACAATGTATCCTTCAACTGAGAGTATTTGAATTTTTTTCCGGCAGGCCCCCCGAATTGGTCGGCGTAGCCATCAGTAAACAGATAAAATGAAGAACCCGGCTCGAGCTGAATAACATGATTCGTGAATGGTTTCATGTTTTCCTGATAACTAATGGGTTGTTTGTTCGCTTTGATTTCCAACCATTCTCCCTTATTAATATAATAAATAGGATTATTTGCACCGGCCCACTGCAATTCACGGGTTTCTAAATTGTATCTGACAAGGGAAATGTCCATCCCGTCTTTCCCTTCCAGCTCTTTACGTCCCTGCCCCAGCTCTTTTACGATCTTACTCCTCAATTGATTCAGGATCTCCGCGGGTGTGAGAATGTCCAGGGAAGCATTAATTTCATTTAAAAATGCAACGCCCAACATACTCATAAATGCCCCCGGAACACCATGACCGGTGCAATCAACTGCCGCCATATAAAAATGCTCCTGCTTTTCAAGAGCCCAATAAAAGTCTCCGCTGACAATGTCTTTCGATCTTAAGTAAATAAAATGTTCCGGCAAATGTTCGCTTATGTGCTCTTCCTCTTTCAGGAGTGCATCCTGAATTCTCTTGGCATAGTTTATTGAGTCGATTATATCTTTGTTTTTGACCTCGACCAGGATTTTTTGTTCCTCAATTATGGCATTCTGTTTTTTTGTTAGTCTCAAAGACCGGAAAACAAACCCTGCTACAACAAAAACAAGGATCAATATTGTCGTGATTAGAAACAACAGCCATTTTTGCGTATTCTTTTCAGAAGCCGCTTCCGCATCTTTTTGCGCCTGCAAATGTTTTGCCGCCGCTTCTTTTTTATCAAACTCAAAGTTCATTTCTTTTTGCACCAGCTGCTTTCTGTTTTCCATGCTAAAAAGCTCATCCCTCACGGAAATGGAACGCTGATAATAATACTTGGAGCGCAAACGCATCTCTTCTATACTGAGAAGTTTTCCACCTAATGTATCCTGCAGACGAACGTTTGACTTTTCATAAAGGTTGCTTAAGCTTTCGTAATTATTTTTTAGAACATTTCTCTCGCCAGTTAAAATGGCCAAATCAAGAGCCCGGTATATATTATCGTACGCTTCTTTGTATTTTTTCAACGAAACATATGCCGAACCGATATTATCAAGCACATTAGCCATCGCGCCCCTGTCACCGGTTTTTTCGGAAATTTTTAACGACCTGAAATAATACTCAAGGGCAGTGGAATAATTCAAGTTGCGCGCTGCATCATTCTCGGAGGAGTCAGCTTTAAACTTGTAGATCATCCCTATGTTATTCAAGTTTTCAGCAATTCCGGCCTTTCTGTCCAGTTCTTCGTTTAATTTTAAAGCTGTTTCGAAATACTTCAAGGCTTTAGAGTGTTCTCCTAAAGCTTTGTATACCAATCCGATATTCCCATTATTTACAGCTATCCCGGTTTTCCTTTCCAATTTCTGATTCAATTTCAGGGCTTTAAATAGATAAGAAAGTGCTTTGACGTAATCCTTTTCGTCCATGTAAACATTCCCGATATTGCTTAGGTTGGCAGCGATACCATTTTCTCTTCCCGCTAATTCATTTATTTTCATAGCCTGAAAATAAAAGTCAAGTGCGTTCGGGTAATCTCCAAGACTAAAATATACCAATCCGATCTTATTCAGATCGATCGCCTCGCCAGCCTTATTTCCAGAAGCCCTTTCAATTTTAAGGCCCTGATCAAAATATTCACGGGCTTTCATGTATCCACTCTGTTCGTAATAGATGTTCCCTAATTCCGTCATAATAATAGCAACTGAACTCCTTCTGTCGATCGACTGATCGATCGCCTGGGCCTTTTGGAAATAGTTGATCGCATTTTCCCAATCCTGCTTCTGCTGATAGACAGATCCAATGTTGAAATAAGAATCTGCAATCCCTTTTTGCCAGCCGGACGTTGATGAAAATTCAGGAATACCTTTAGCAATGGCAATCGCCTGATTAGACAAAAGAATGGCCGTATCGGAATTTTTCTTTTTAAATTTCAGGGCTAATGCATTTAAGTGATTTACCTTGTTGGAGTCGGGCAGATCTTTTTTGATCAATCCTATCAGTGAATCAATGCTTTTAGAGGAAGGTTGAGAGAAAACAGAATGCCTGACCAATGTCAGCAGCAGACAAACCAACAAATATTTTAATGTTATTTTCAATTTAACGATCAATTCAAAAGGGTTATCGGGTCAAATATAACGCTAATTTGTCACCCGAAAATTCAATTTATTTTTTTCTCAGGCGACTCAAGTTCCTATCAATGTATTTCTCGGTGGGAAGCAAAGACCGCTGGATGCGCCTTGCGTAATGGATGCTGTCCATGATCTCCTTCTGCTTTTCTTCCACCAGCTCTTTTTGAAGCTCGATGATCTGTTTTTGTTTGCGGGCCACGCCCAGCGATCGAAAAATCACAAAAGCGATGCAGGCAAGGGAAAAGGCCACTATTACGACCAGTAAAAAAAAGACATTCCGCTTTTTTTCTCAGCGGCTGAAATGGCTTCTTTTTTATCTTGCTCTACAGGAAAGCAAGAATAAAACAGGAGTGTTTTTTCATTCCCCGCTAAAATAGAGAATTGGAATGAAATAGGGAAACCAAGAAGAAGCTACCGGAAATTAAAAAGAGCTCCCCGCGGAAGGCGGGGAACTCTTTTTTTGTGCCCACGAGGAGACTCGAACTCCTAAGTCAATGACAACGGCTTCTGAGACCGCAACGTTT
>JBKJQG010000058.1:0-7113 GCA_046594925.1 Bacteroidia bacterium | reverse complement strand
ATACAGTTACCATCCAGAAACTGGATCCATATATCAACGTTGATCCGGGGACACTGAATCCTTATGAACACGGAGAATGTTTTGTGACCGATGATGGTGCGGAGACCGATCTGGATCTCGGACATTACGAAAGATTTTTGAATGTGCCTACTTCACAGGCCAATAACGTTACCACTGGAAGAATTTACCAGTCGGTGATTGAGAAAGAAAGACGCGGAGATTATTTGGGAAAGACCGTTCAGGTCATCCCTCACATTACTGATGAAATAAAGAACCGCGTGAAGCTTTTGGGCAAGACCGGTAATTATCAGTTTGTGATCACCGAGATCGGTGGTACAGTGGGCGACATTGAATCACTTCCCTATGTAGAGGCTGTTCGCCAGCTGAAGTGGGAATTAGGGAAAGATGCAATGGTGATCCATTTGACCTTGATCCCCTATTTATCCACTACCGGGGAATTAAAAACTAAACCTACCCAGCATTCCGTAAAATTATTACTGGAGTACGGAGTTCAGCCCGATGTATTGGTCTGCCGTACAGAGCATGCCTTGAACCGTGACCTAAGAAACAAGATCGCATTGTTCTGCAACGTGGCTCCAAATGCAGTCATTGAAGCCCGCGATGCGAGCACCATTTACGAAGTTCCTTTGCTGATGGAAGAAGAACAACTGGACATTGTTGTTTTGAATCACTTGAACTTGCCTGTTTCTGAAAACACGGATCTGGCCAAGTGGAAAGACTTCCTGTATAAATACAAACATCCTAAGCACCACATAAAAATTGGCCTGGTAGGGAAATACGTGGAGCTGAAAGACTCTTACAAATCCATTTCAGAATCATTCATTCACGCAGGCGCAGCAAACGATTGCAAAGTTTCAATTGAATGGATCCATTCCGAGAGCATCAACGATGATACCGTAGAAGAAAAATTTGCCGGATTGGGAGGAATATTAGTTGCTCCGGGGTTCGGACAACGAGGTATCGAAGGAAAGATCACCGCCATTAAATATGCCCGGGAGAACAATGTTCCTTTCTTCGGAATTTGTCTGGGTATGCAATGTGCGGTAATTGAATTTGCACGCAACGTGCTGGGATTCAAAGATGCGAATTCAACCGAGATGAATCCGGGAACCACAAATCCAGTGATCGATTTGCTGGAAGCACAAAAGAAAATCACCAACAAAGGCGGAACCATGCGTTTGGGCGCTTACCCTTGTAATGTGGTAGAAAATACCAAGGCCTGGGAAATCTATAAACACAAAGAGATTACAGAACGTCACCGTCACCGTTATGAATTCAATAACGAATACTTACAGGATTTCGAAAAAGCGGGCATGATTGCTTCCGGAATCAACCCCGAAGGTGGGTTGGTGGAGATCGTGGAGATCAAAGACCATCCTTGGTTCGTTGGCGTTCAGTTCCATCCGGAATACAAAAGCACTGTGGCAAATCCTCATCCTTTATTCGTTCATTTTGTTAAGGCTGCTATTGAAATTAAAAAACTCGTTCATTAATAAACGTCATTGCGATGAACGATGGACTCCTTTCGGAGTGCTCGTTTTTAAACTGCTTCGTTCCCTCAATGGTGTAAATAATAATCATTAGATTTATCTAAAGCCTTACATGAAAAAACTTTTACTTCTTTCTGTCTTCGCCATAGCATTCGCATTTTCCGGAAAAACTCAGTCAATAAACTGTTCCGACTTTTGTGTATTGAACATCGGAAATGTGGACACCATCAATAATACATTGGATGTTACTATTTATAACGGGGGCACTACTTTCATGAATTACCCAATCGTAGTAGTGTTGAATTCTATAGGAGATACGATCGCTAACATCAATAACCTTTTCTATTTTTTCGGGCATGCAAGCATGGATACGTTAACCCACACAATTCCTACAACCGTTGACAGCATACCTGCAGGATTTACCGGCACCGTTTATTATATGGATGGTTTCGATTCAACAACCTGCGCTTACACATATCCCACGCCCTGTACCGTTGGAATAATTGAATCAATGATCGCAGCTGAAGTGACTGTTTATCCCAACCCTGCTTCTACCATGATCAACGTCAGTCTCATCCAAACAGCTGCAGAAACAGCTACAATCAACCTGTATGAAGCAAGCGGAAAACTAGCTCACTCAATCTCTACAAACGAAAATACAATATCCATCGACAGAGGAAACTTACGGAGTGGGATCTATTTTCTCCAAGTACGAATTGGGGATAAATTATTGACCAAAAAAATTGTGTTGGAGTAAGAATTATTTCACTGTTCGGTCGATCCAGCTTTTAAACACCACACTTCGGGAACTAAGGTCGGTTCCTTTATCAAAAACATCTTCATTGAATTGTGTTTTCTCCCCTGTTTTTTTGTAGCCGCGCACAATAAAATAAAAGCTGCATTTTTTTAAATCGTGACTATCGCAAAACACTTGATTTGTGCGAGATGTGGCAGAGAAAATGGTTGTATTTGTTTCTAAGTCGCTACCGGTAAATTGCCCTTCTTTTTCCAGAACCATCAATTTAACAGATTCCTTTGGCGCTATCTTTTTTTTGAATTCTTTCGTATTGGGGTCATAAACTCTAAACGCCGCAACAATGTCTTCATCGGGTCCAAATCGGTGAAGCTCGACCTTAAAGATATCGTAGCTTTTCATTTGTTCCGTAATGGGCATAATTATGCTTAAGTCACTTATCTTTCTGCAATTAATAAACAAGCCTTCTGTGACTTCCGTTTTGAAATTATCAATATAAACGGGGATTTTAACATCGGTAGTTTGAAACGACAGAAATAATACGCTCAGACAAAAAAGACAGAAAAGAGATTTTGTTTTCATTTTAATTGCGGTCTGTATCCCCTAGAAAGAGGCAGGGATGTGTAATAAATGGAATAGAGTTTTTAATGCTTCACAATCTTCACACTCTTCCCAGAAAAATTCAATAGATAAAGGCCTTTTGAGAGCTCTTGAACCGAAACCGTCGCTTCTCCCTGAGCCAATTTACCTGTTCGCACAGTTTTACCGAGCTCATCCGCAATTATATATGATTCATCAGAAAGCAGGTCATTACTTTTTATAGACAGCAGATCATTCGCAGGATTGGGGTAAACTGAAAATGTTGTTTCTGCTTTTTCGGAAATGCCTACTGGAGACAATGTGATTCCGTGATAACCGTGCAAAACAGTATTGCCCGGCACATTCAAATTTGTGTACACAACTTTTGTATAGCCACTATCAGCAACCAGATCTGTATAAAAATAAAAGACAAACTCCTGGCTGTCCGCCGGAGCTAAGGACAGCGTAACAAAACTAACGGTGGAAGGATAACAGACATCGGTGCACAAAGCCGTTTCCCAGGCAACAGGAATGTCGACAAATTGCTTTTCAATGCTTAGCTCAACACTGTCGGTAAGCGATAAATTGTAAATGGTCCCGTGGACAGATAAGAATGCACCGGGAGTATCGTAAACAATACTATCGCTGGTAGTGAGCGCAACAGAGAATGTTCCCGTTTGTGAAAAGACGAGCGTTGGAAATGAGAATAAAATGAAGAGTGCTTTTTTCATGATTGATCTATTTTTAGCATTTCGTCATCCCTTTTATAGTGCTCAAGGCAACAACCGGTCTCAACAATGTTACGTATTCAGCCATTCGTGAGAGATTGCTTGACCACTACAAAGGAAAGTCCCTAAGGGAACTTCACACCATCACACTCTGCGCAATAAACCTCGGGAATCACAGAATTGTATTTGGCATTGATGGCCTTAATGAATTCATTGGCAATGAGCGAATACCCTTTCTGATTGGGATGATAACCGTCAAGACTCAGGAATCCTCCTGTTACGAAAACTGTTGTCATGTCGACACCGTTCCATTTGATTCCTGACGTAACAGTACTCATGTATGAATGCATGTCGACCAAGGCCAGATTGTACTGTGCGGCCTTCTGAGCGATCACGGCATTGTATGAACCGATCGCCTGATCGATCTCATATACTTCGGTGCTATCCAAGACATAACGATCGTTCAGTGTTTCGAAGAACAAACCGTATTTATAACACTTCATGGAATCAATAGGAACCGACAATGTAATATATTCTCCCGCGTGCAGCTGACGCACACTCCCTGGCGCAGTAGGATCGATGATCACAAAACCATTTCTTCCGATCTGAAAATTCAAATGAGTTAATCCTGCAGAACCATATACGTCTGCCAAAGAATCGACTTGGCTTTGACGTGTAATCACGGCATTGTCCCATGCCACCAAAGTGTAATACGGATAATTTCTAAAAGCGGGAATGTTGGCAATCACCCCTTTCGCTCCGTTGGCGGTCAATCCACCCAAAATACTGTCCAATGAATTTGAAAAACTTGTTGCGGAAGGAATGGCTGCTCCTGTTCCGCCCTTGCTTGCGAAATTGTAAATGTCTTCCATTCCCAGCCAGGCAGTTAGGAACGTAGCATTCTGCTGACGGGCATCTTCGTACAAGGTGGAGACACCCGGATCACTTGCTATTCTCGCATAATAGGGATTCGCATTTCCAGTGAACGAACTATAACCGAAAGAAGGATTGAAATAATCAGAAAGATTTGCAAATGGAATGGCCAAGTTCTGAACAGCGTTTCCCGCCATGTCAGTCAAATAAGGAGTCGCTGCAGAAGTGGCGATGTAATCTTTTAAGGGAGCCAGTGAGGTGATGCCCTGACAATTTGTTTTATTTCCCAAATGACTGGGAGTGATGAACCAACTTTCCCACAATTTACTGCTAAGTCCCAAGCCATTGTTATCTGGCATCAACGCTTGTCCGAATGTTGGACCACCTACCAATTTGAATTGCCGCGACAACAAAGCAGGAATGCTCAACTCTTGTCCTTTTCTGTACAATGCTCCATCCTGATATCCCGCCAAGTAATTTCCACCAACAGCGACCATCTTGGAAAAATCAGCATCTCCTGCACTTGGCTCGGGCATGTCGATTTCGGGCGTACACCCTGCGAAAGTGATCACCGTTGAAAAAGTGATGATGTGATGAAGTGATGGGGTGATGAAGTGTTTCATTAGATGGCTAGTGAAAGATTAACTGCTTCTACGCTCTTTATCTCCGGTACGGACCTTTTGATAGATTCTTCGATCCCCGCTTTCATGGTCATCATACTCATGGAGCAAGACTTACAGGCACCCTGCAATTCAACTTTCACCACAAACTCATCTGTGATCTCCACCAAGGAAACATTCCCTCCGTCAGCCTGCAAATAAGGACGGATCTGGTCCAATGCTTCTTCTACTCTTGCAATCAAGTTACTCATCTTCTATATATTTATATTTTGGTACAGATAACCTGCCTGCCGGTAGGCAGGCGAACAAAAACGGATATTACAGATCTGTGGTTTCTAAACTATTCTTCTAACAATGCTTCGGCTTAAATCCCACTCCATCACTTCATCACCTCCATTAAGCACCAACGAGCTCCGCTCGACTGTTATTCACTATCGACACCTGCTGAGCTACATTGCTGGCCATTTCCATAAAGGCTATTGCTTGCGGTGTATTCTCTTGCAGCACTGCCGGACGCCCCGCATCTCCTGCTTCACAAATGCTCTGTACCAATGGAATTTCTCCCAACAACGGCACTCCCAACTTCTGAGCGAGCGTTTTTGCCCCATCTTTACCAAAGATATAATATTTATTGTCTGGCAATTCCGCCGGCGTGAAATACGCCATATTCTCCACAATTCCCAATACCGGTACATTGATGGATGCCATTTGGAACATTCCTACTCCTTTTTGTGCATCGGCCAAAGCCACGTTTTGAGGGGTACTTACTATCACCACTCCATTCAATGGAATGGCTCCTACCAACGACAAATGAATATCACCTGTTCCCGGAGGAAGATCAATGATCATGTAATCCAGTTCGCCCCAATCGGCATCGGCAAACATTTGAGTCAATGCTTTTGCAGCCATTGGTCCACGCCAAACGATGGCTTGAGATGTATCTGCAAAAAAACCGATGGACAATAATTTTACTCCATAGCTTTCTACGGGAATTATCTTGTTCTTTCCGTCAATCACCCTGATCATGGGCTTTTCATGCACCACATCAAACATAATCGTTTGGGATGGTCCGTAAATATCGGCATCCACCAAACCAACTTTAGCTCCTTGTTTGGCAAGGGCAACTGCCAGGTTGGATGCTACCGTTGATTTTCCCACTCCTCCTTTTCCGGATGCCACGGCAATAATGTTTTTCACTTGTGGCAACAAGGGGCCTGTGTTGGTTTTGCCTGACGTTACATTGGCCGTCATATTCACTTTCACAATCGCTTCTTTGTCTATAAAATGTAAGACCGCATTCACGCAGGCCTTATGGATCATGTCTTTCATCGGACAAGCAGGTGTGGTCAATACTACAGTAAAGTTCACATTCTTTCCGCTCACTTCCAGGTCCTTAATCATACCCAATGTCACCAGATCTTTCTTCAGATCCGGATCCTCAACGTTCTTCAAGGCCTCTAATACTTGCTCTTTTGTTATGCTCATTGCTTTTGTTCGCTATTTTTTTAGCAGTGTAAATATACGAAAAATCGGCGAATTCTTATGGCAAATTAATGGTTGAATTTAAATATTAGGAGCAGTGTATTCAGGCTCCGCAAAGAGCTTTATACCCGCCTGCCTAGAGGCAGGTAGGCTTTTCGCTCCAATCTTTTTGTCGCGAAGGGGGAACAAAAAGGATTTCCACGCCAATCGGGGCTATTGAAAGGATGCTTAATCTTCCTATGGTACTTTTTGAAATCAGAAGAATGGAAATTTCATTTTCGCAGCAACCCTGATCTAAGACGAATTTACGAAAAATAAAAAGTATAGCTTAGTTAGCTTTTATCCTGCATTAGACCAAGATCAAGTTAAAAAAATTCCACTTTTTAAGAAAGGCACCCTACGATACATCGTAGTTCCTGGCCGGCAAATTATATTCCATATCTCAACAGGGGCTTTTTATGTTTATCTTTGAGGAAAGCTCCTAGCCTTGAAACTCAGCCAAATTCATAATTTCACTCCTGTCACTTTTGAGATCACTGACTTCACATTAAAGATCAATGCGCAAA
>JBKJQG010000370.1:0-7213 GCA_046594925.1 Bacteroidia bacterium | reverse complement strand
CAATTGCGCTGCCATTATTGCGGCTATTCGATCAAACCTCCGAATAAGTGCGCAGCTTGTGGCGACACTGATCTGAAAATGAAAGGTTTTGGAACAGAGAAGATAGAAGAAGAGCTTTCCATCTTTTATCCGAAAGCCAGAATCGCAAGGATGGATCTGGATACGACGCGCAGCAAGTTTGCACATCAACACATCATCCAGGACTTTGAAGAAGGCAAGATCGATATCTTGGTTGGAACGCAAATGGTGACGAAAGGACTTGATTTCGATAATGTGAGTATGGTGGGGATCCTGAATGCCGACAGTATGCTGAACTTTCCCGACTTCAGGTCTTTTGAACGCAGTTATCAATTAATGGCTCAGGTGTCGGGCAGGGCGGGGCGAAAAAACAAGCGCGGCAAAGTGATCATTCAATCACACAACCCAGAGCACAGCATCATACAGGAAGTGATCGCCAACGATTACTTATCGATGTACACCAATCAGCTCCTCGACCGTAAGAATTTCAACTATCCTCCATACTTTAGATTGATAGAAGTAACAGTCATCCATAAAGATGCAGACATTGTAAATGCTTCTTCCAAATTTCTGGCAGATGCTTTGAAAAAACATTTTGGAAAAAGAGTGCTGGGGCCTGAGTTTCCTTTGGTCTCCCGTGTTCGTAACTTATACAGGAAAAACATTCTGCTGAAAATCGAACGCGATGCTTCTGCAAATCAGGTGAAGAAAATTCTCAGTGAATTGCTTGTAAAATTTAAGGCCACCAACGAATACAAATCTGTCAGGGTTCAGATCGATGTCGACCCGATATAAAAAAAATCATCATGAAACATACCATCATCTATTTTTCTATGCTTCTTCTGTTGGGATCGTCTTGCGGTTCAGACGAACCGAAAGAAAATTCAATCACGGAACCGACGATTCAGGAATCTGTAAAAACAGAAGCACCGGTCGCTCCGCCGTCGAAGTCGGGGATGGCAGTTTATCAGAACATGGAGATTGTTGAATACTGTGTGTTGATCCCGGATGAGTATGAAGAAAATACGGAGGCGAGTGAAAAGGCAGGGCATGTTTTTATTCATTCTGTAAAAGAAAACAATGAGCTTGAAGTAAAGGGCTTGTTGAGGGCGAATACGGAAGTTTCCGTAGAAGAATACATGGCCGGATCTTTAGAAGATGCAGCACTTGAAGGGAAGGTCATTCAAAAGAAAGAACTTTCGAATGAGAAAAGCGTTTTTTACATAAAGGGTTATTGGAACAATACCATTCAGGAATCGCGTTTCATCGAAGTATGCTGGCTACGCAGAGATGATGTGGTAAAATATTACGTGTCCTTTGATATTGCTGATACGACTTTGTGGAACGAGAGGCTGAAAGAGATGCTGGCTTTTGGAAGCTCATGTAAATAACGAAGCCCTCCGCCCCGATTACTCGGGAACGGAGGGAATCGCATCCAACCCCACCACCCCTGCTATTTTACTCTTATTGACATCGGGCTCATGGCAACCACAATTCCATCTGGCCCCATTCCTTTTATGTCTTCAAAAAATACCCGTTCATTTCTTTTGATTCTTTTCAAACGCTTGATCATTTCATCTGTCAACATGTTGCTTGGGGATTTGTAGTCTTCGGCAATCCCGCCTCCAATAAAACTCATTGTGAATGAAGTGACGACTGGTTTCGATTCGTATTCAAAAGATGGGTAGAATGCTATCAGACCTTTTTGGACTTTAATAGTTCCTTCGTTCATGCTTCCGCTTTCAATCAACTCACCGAATTTTGCGTTTGGTTTGGGAATACGTTTTATTCGCAGTGTTTGTGTTCCCATGTTTCTTTTTTCACCATTGTCCAAAGTGGCAAACACACTTACTGTAACTGTTCCGTCTCCGCTAGGCTTCACATCATATTTACCGTTTCCTCTGTTTGTTAGGCTGGCATTGCTTGCCGAAACGGTTAGTTTTTCGTTCGGGATGCCCGGCACGGATACAGAAATAGGATTTGGCAATCCTCTGTAGACTACATTCATCTTCTCTGCAGAAACAGTTAAAGCAGGCTTAGCCACAATGTATTCCGATTTGAATGGGAAGGTTACTTCTTTTCCATCTGGTGAAACAACTTTCACGGTGCCGGAATAACTTACTATCCCTTCTCTGCTGGTTGCTGCTGAGTATTTTCCTAAACCTCTCTGAACATTGATCGTACTTGGGGTTCCGTTGAAGGTTTTGCTGACTTCATTGTAATCTCCAACCATTATTTCCGGGTTTTTTGTTTTGTTGAAAGCGGCCAAGAATACATCGGCTTTATATTCTTCTCCCAACATCACATAGTTGCTTTGAGGAATTACTTTCGCTGCTACGGTGTCGAACTTTAATGTTCCTACATCCACCATTTTCAATAGGTAATCTACGGTGGTTGCTTCTGCATTCTTTACGTCTGTTTTTAATTTCGACAAGATTGTTAAACTGGCAACCAAGGGGCGATCATAAAAATTGTACAGTTCCCAATTCTCATTCTCTTCGCTGTTTGCAGGATCTTCGGTGTTGATGTCGAGTTTGATTCTTTTTCTGTCTTTCGATAAAATGTAATTTGTTAGTTGAATTTTATATTCATTCAATTTATTCTTCAGTTCACGGGATGCCCCGGCAGAACCGTCTTCCGAATTTCCGATCAGGATGCGGGTCGGTACGTTGTAGTCGTCTTTGTTCTCAATGCTGGCCATCTGCATAGTATCGGCTACGGTTTTGTCCACGCCTTCTGTTTTCTCGATCAGCTCTTTCTGAAGTTTTTCGATGAAGACACTCAATTCCTCCGAACGTTTTTTGATGTCTTGAGCCTGTTTCCAGTTCGGTGTTACGCGGACAGGATCCACGCTTTTCGCAAGATCAAACAAGGAGTAAAGTGTCTCGTTCTTATCTGTGAAGTTGAGATTGGTATTCTCTAAGCCTTTGTTCACAATGATGAAGGCATCCAAAATGTCTTTGGAGACATTCAATGCTAAGAGACAGGTGAGTACCAGGTACATCATACCGATCATCTTTTGGCGGGGTGTGTCTTTTGCTGAAGCCATGATTTCTGAGGTTTTTTAGTTTAATTAAAAACTGATTTTGACCTCATAATACAATTCAGGAAGAAAAGATACAGGAAGGAAAATAAATGAACCTAAGCCTCAGGATGAAGCGCTGAAATTATAATACTCAGATGAAACGTTGGTTGGGAACGCAAACAAAAAACAAAAAGAATGCAATAGTTTAGGTTTTTTATTTTTGTTCGGATGAAATATAGTTGAGTATGCCCTTGAAATAGGAGTCAGCTACCTGCTGCACCCTTTTGTTTTTTGTTTTATCGGTTTCTTCACAAAGTAATTTGCATTCTGAAAAATTATCCTGGTAAAGTGTTTCGCCGTAAACGATGGGGGAGTGGATGTATCGTGGCAATTGCAAGTTGCGGCAGTAAACTCCGTTTGATTTAGTTGATAGGCATCCTTCAACAATGTATTTTGCATCTCCGACAGTTGCCGTTGCTACGTTTAATTCTTTTTCGAATTGATTCACAACGGATGAACTGATCGCAATGGATTTTTCAAGATCGTCCGTGATCAACAATCGCAAAAATTCAAAACGTTTTTCTTTTGTCGATAAGTCTCCTTTCATAAAAGAGCCGCCCACGAAACACATGTTGAAGTTTTTATTGCTCGTTTTGATCCAGTCTTGATTGGTCTCATCGACATTGTAATGGATAACTACTGTAAAGTCCGGATGGAAATTGTTGATGAGTTCCACGCGCTTGGCTAATTCCAGGTCGCGGAAGATGACCCGAAAGATGTCGCGGTCTTTTGCTTTGGAGCTGTTGAAATAATCTTTTTGCCAGGCTTTGATCTCTCCGATCTTATGTAAGCTGTCGACTGCTTTTTTCAGATCATCCTTTTTCCATTGCTCGTAGGTTTTTCCAAAAGCACATTTGTCGGCTGTGCGCGTCAGGAAAACGGTTGCGCCTAATTTTTCTAATTTCTCTTTTAATAGAGTGGCAGTAGCATAGGTGAGCATTCCTTCGGAGATCTCGATCGAGTCTTTTATTCCATTGGCGCTATCGCCTTTAATGATTATGTGTTTTTTTTCCAGGTCGCCCAAAACAAAATTATGCGCGATGTGGCCGGGATCTATGGCGACTTTCAAGCCATGTAGATTTTTTTCGGAAAAATTGTGGTCAATATAAATTCCATCCTGTTTGATGGGGCCGACTCTCCCTTTATTATACACTTCCATGAGCTTTTCGGATGAATAGCTTTTGGAGATTTCCTGAAGAATATAAAAATCAGCCCAGGTGATCTCAAATTCCTGTTTTTGATTCATTTTGTCGGTCGGAGAAGCATACATCTTTATTCCATCTTTATTTATGGAATAATATCCCGACAATGCTTTTTCTTTGTCGAGGTAATTTTGTGCTTTTTCAGTATGGTATTTTATGTTGGACTGCAAATCCTCTTGGGCAAATAGGTTTGCCCAAGCAAGAAGAAAGAGTAGTATAGAAAGGCCCTTTTTCATTTTCTAATCAAATTTAATCAAATATCAATCCGATATTTTATGCGTAATTTTGTTTTATGAACATCAAAGGTATACAGTTCGATCCGGAGTTTAGTTTTAAGACCAGCAGGAGTGGGGGGGCTGGTGGACAAAACGTGAATAAAGTGGCTACGAAGGTGGAGTTGGATTTTGATGTCGTAAATTCTGCCTTGCTTACCGAGGAACAAAAGGCCATTATTTTAAGCAAACTCGCCAACAAGATTAGCAAAGACGGTATCCTGCAGGTGATTTCCCAGACGGAAAGAAATCAGCTCGGCAATAAAGAGATTGTTATCAAGAAATTTTATGAGATGATCCACAAATGTTTTGTGGTTCAGAAAAAACGGAGACCCACTAAACCAAGCAAAGGTTCAAAAGAGCGTAGACTGACATCTAAAAAAAGGGATTCGGATATTAAAAAGTTGAGAAAAAAGGATTGGTAAGTTTGCGACGTTTCAATTATGCCATTGCGCAATAGAATAGAAGATCTAAAAGAACGAACAGGTCGGATTACATCCAGTGAATCTTCTTCTCATCATCATTGCTTAATCAGATCCATAGCGCAAACCGGACATTTTCCCGGGTCCACAAATTCTTTTCCTTCACATTTCATTGGACAAACATAGGTTGTCTCGCCAGTCTGTTTTTTTATCTTGCTTCGGTAGGTATAAAAACGATAAGAAATTCCAACTGTTCCTTGAAACTCTGATCCAACCTGAGTGCCATTAACATATTGATACACGGGAAATTCACTAAGAGCATATAGTGTAAAGTCTTTGTGGATAAAGCTTAACTGCGGAACAATAAACAGCTTTCGCCCTCCTGTTGATGTAACGTCTATGTTGTACAGCGCCAACATATCAACATTCTTATCGTATTGCATCTTGCCAACCCACTCACCTTTTACCTCTAGTGTTACCCCAAGTTTTTTAAAAAAAGTTTGACCTGCATAGATTCCAACGCTGGCATAGTCACCAAACTTTTGGCCCAAGGGATTCCAGCCTTTTCTGATGTATATTAAATTTGAAAATATTCGAAACTGTTTTTCCGGATATCCTCTATATAAAAAGCCATAGAAAATAAAATCATTGGACCCATTGGTTGGCTGAACGGTAGGAGGTGATGTTGTATAATACTTTTTTCCGGTCGTGGGACTTGTGTATACAACCGTGGAATCATCGTATTTCCCAAGTGGGATTTTTAATCCGAGCCCAAGGGCAATTTCTGTCCGTTTTGTCTCTGTATTTTTATTGTAAAGGCTGTATTTTGGAAATAAGATCAAATCTCCTATCCCTGATGAAGTAATGGTATCCGCTTTTTTTAGTCCGATCTGGGTTTTATTTAGGAAATAACCTGATTCGACAGACAGGGTTAAATTTTTTGTCAAACCATAAGCCAAACGGAAATATAAATAATTGCTGTTGAAGCCGTCAAACAAAGAGGCAGTATCTCTGTCTTCTACATAAAATTTATTGGTGTTTATATGCTGATAACTGGCTCCAATTTCAACCTGTCTGTCGGCTAAAACTCCCTGAGAGGTTCCTCCGGCAATTGGACTTCCGCTACCGCCGGAACAACATCCTTGGCCAATAAGATTGCCGGAAATAAGTAATCCGGCTGAAATTGAAAAAATAGAGCGCATGACGATCGATTTATAAAAAAACAACCTGCATAATTTTTGGTGAAAAATTTTGCAGGTTGTTAAATTAAACAATATAATTCTAATGCGATACCGTGAATTTAAGTACCTGAGATGATTCTCCTGCATTTAATTTACAGAAATAGATTCCATTCTCCAACGCTGAAAAGTCAATCATTTCCTCATGTTTCCCAGCAGCTTGTTTTTCAAGGCTTAAAGATTTTACTTTTGCGCCAAGAGTATTATACACTTCAACAGTTACATCTGCGGCAGTAGTCAAATTGTAACTTATTGTTGTTTTATTTAAAGTGGAAGGATTTGGAAACAAAAGCAATTTAAAGTCAGCTTTAGAACTCTCAAAAATTCCTGCAACAAGTCCCTGATCAATTGCATTGTCGAAATTAGCCACATTTAAGCCGCCGTTTTGCGTAAAAATAACTTCATGAGTTGAACCCGCGACAACAACTATTTTAGGCATGCCTCCTGAACCATAGTCTGATTCTTTCAGAGCTGTATTTGAAAATACGGGAATTCCGGTCATTCCATTTGTATTCGCCCAGTTGGTCAGAGTCGTGCAACTGGTGGTTCCCAAGTCATCAGATAAATAGAAAACGACACGGCCTGGATTAGAAGTCGCATAATTCAGAACCTCATTATAAGCTGATAATGCGGGCCCGATGCATGACCCGCAAGGCATTACAAAAGCAATAACAACCACCTTACCAGAATTTAATTCCGAATAAAGGTCGTGATTAGTTGATGCACAATCGTTTATGTTAAAATTGGGCGCTGTGGTTTGAGCTGTTGCATAAATGCTTCCAAGCACTGTACAGGTTATAAGTAATAATTTTTTCATTTTATTTGGATTTAAATTAATTCTAAAAAGATTAATCAAATTTAATCATTTCCGACTTCATTCGCATTATTAAAGGCCTTTTTTTTGTATTTCATTAAAAAAAAGACCTTTAATAATGCGAATGAAGTCGGAAATGATTAATCAAATTTAATCATTTCC
>JBKJQG010000226.1:0-7170 GCA_046594925.1 Bacteroidia bacterium | reverse complement strand
TCTCCGTTCTGCACGGTGGTATCCTGTCCACCGGTAAAAGTGAAACGCGCTGAATCCTGACGTGGTGCTTCAACTATTTCGGTAGCTACGATCTTTCCCTCTGTCGCCTGGTTGGCGCAGGAAATGCAACCAGAAATAACCAATCCGAATAAAATGAATTTTGTCCTCATGAAATTAATTTTTACGTTCTGTTGTATACTTCACCAATGCTTCTAAAGAAGCACGGGAAGGATTTTCCGGGAAATTCTTTAGGAGTTCAAGTGCAGCATTCTTGTATTCATTCATCTTGCCTTCTGCATACTGGATTCCCCCGCTGAGAATCACAAAATCGATCACCTCTGCTACTTTTTTCGGGTTGTTGTTGTTGTTCTTGACGATGTTAATGATCCTGCGTTTTTCAAAAAACGAAGCTGCGTTCAATGCAAAGATCAAAGGCAGCGTCATCTTTTTTTCCTTGATGTCGATCCCCGTCGGCTTCCCAATATTGGAGCCGTCGCCATAATCAAAAAGATCGTCTTTGATCTGGAAAGCTATGCCAACGGCTTCACCGAAGGCTCTCAACTGTTCCACCGTTTTTTCATCCGTCGTTACCGAAGCTGCTCCGCAAGCGCAGCAGGATGCAATCAGTGACGCCGTTTTTTTTCGGATGATGTCGAAATAAACGGCTTCATCGATGTCCAGCTTTCTTGCTTTTTCAATCTGCAGCAATTCGCCTTCACTCATCTCCCTCACGGCATTAGAAACCAACCCTAACAAATGATAATCTTTGTTATCGACGGAAAGCAGCAAGCCTCTCGACAATAAAAAATCTCCCACCAAGACGGCGATCTTGTTTTTCCAAAGGGCATTCACAGAGAAGAATCCTCTGCGTTCATTCGAATCATCTACAACGTCATCGTGTACCAGTGTAGCGGTATGTAAAAGCTCTATCAGCGATGCCGCACGGTATGTAGAATCATTCATTTCTCCGACCATTTTGGCGGACAAAAAAACAAACATTGGACGCAACTGTTTTCCCTTGCGCTTTACGATGTAATGTGTGATCTTATCCAATAAAGGCACTGAACTTTTCATCGAAGCTTTAAACTTCGACTCAAACTCTTTCATCTCATTTTCGATGGGCGCTTTAATCTGATCTACTGTCATATTCTTTCCCTTGCTCAAGGCAAGGGCTCACTCAATTTATTTTACAACCTTCATTATTCGCTTCTCGAATCCTTCTTTGTTCTTGTTGGCCAATTGTCCGCAAGCCGCATCAATGTCCTTGCCTCTGCTCCTTCTCACATTCACAATGATCTTTCGGCTTTCCAGGTATTTTGCAAAAGCATCGAGCCGCTCGGAAGTTGTTTGTTGAAACTCACCATCATCAATGGGATTGTACTCGATGATGTTCACTTTGCAGGGAATGTGTTTGCAGAAAGCGGCGAGGTCCTTTGCATCTTCCAGACTGTCATTAAAGTCCTTGAAAGCAATGTATTCGTAGGTCACACGCGTTCCCGTTTTATCATAAAAGTATTTCAATGCTTCGGCTAATGCTTCCAATGTATTGCTCTCATTGATAGGCATAATGTGATTCCTTTTCGCATCAGTGGCTGCGTGTAGGGATAAAGCCAGGTTGAATTTCGCTCCATCATCGCCCAACTTCTTGATCATCTTTGCAACACCGGCGGTACTGATGGTGATCCGCTGCGGCGACATGTTCAATCCTTCCGGAGAAGTAATCTTCTGAACGGAGTCCATGACATTTTTATAGTTGAGCAACGGTTCGCCCATACCCATATAAACGATATTCGTAAGGGGTGTTTTGTATTTTTGTTCTGCCTGATTTTTGATCAACACCACCTGATCGTAGATCTCATCAGCATTCAGGTTTCTCAGGCGCTCCAGCTTCCCGGTCGCGCAAAATTTACACGTTAAACTGCAACCAACTTGTGAAGAAATGCAGGCCGTCATGCGGGTGGTACTCGGAATCAAGACACCTTCCACAATGTTGCTGTCGTATAATTTGAAAGCATTTTTAATCGTACGATCGCTGCTGATCTGCATATCATCTACCTTCACAGCATTGATCACAAAATGTTTGTCGAGCAATTCTCTGGTGGATTTTGAAAGATTAGTCATCTCATCAAAGGTGATGGCAGATTTTTTCCAGAGCCATTCATAAACCTGTTTTGCACGAAATGCCTGGTCTCCGTTTTCTACGAAAACCGTTTTCAGCTCTTCCAGCGAAAGTGCTCGTATGTCCTTCTTGGTTTCCATTTTAATCAATCCCAAATTTACGAATAGATATTGATATACGGAGCACTTATAATTTCGTAAATTCGTGCTCCAGACAGGACCACATGCGCAAAATTTCAGCCGATCATATTTTCACGATTGTCTCCGAACCCATCAAAAATGGCGTCGTTACAGTTGCCGACGATGGAATCATACTGAACGTGGAATCGGCTGGCGCCACTTTTGACGTGCATTACGAAGGTATTATCTGTCCCGGTTTCATAAATGCACACTGTCATCTGGAGCTTTCTCACCTCCATTCAGAGGTTGCGGAAAAAACGGGGATGACGGGTTTCATAAAGGAATTGTTAGGCAAACGGACTTCTTTTTCAGATGCTCAAATTCAATCCGCAATCGAAAAAGCTGAAGCTGAAATGATCCGTAACGGGATTGTCGCGGTGGGCGACATTTGCAATAACGACAGCAGTTTTGCTCAAAAGGCAAAAGGAAATCTGCTCTATCATTCTTTTGTCGAAGTCTTTGGCCTGGATCCTTCGAAAGCAGAAGAAATTTTTGCAAAAGGAAAATTACTGAAGGAACTTTCAGACTCAAAATTTAAAGTTTCGAGTTCAATTGTGCCACATGCTCCTTATACGATGTCAGAAAAATTGCTTGATCTGATCAATGAGTATGCGGGCATCAACAAAAGCCCGTTGACAATCCACAACCAAGAAAGCCTGGGAGAAAGCGAACTGTTCATTTCAAATTCAGGAGTCATGTTCGAGACTTTCAAACGAATGGGAATTGATGAAAAGCTGATGCGCAAAACGGGAAAAAATTCTCTGCAATCGACATTGCCACATTTGTGGAAAGCGGAGAAATTATTACTCGTACACAACACCTATACATCAAAAGAAGACCTCGAATGGATCACCTCACAATCCTCGAATCTCCCCTCTCAAATCTACTTTTGTACTTGCCCCAATGCCAACCTTTACATTGAACAAAAGCTTCCTGACTACAATCTCTTTCTGGATGCAAAAGTAAAGATGTGCGTCGGAACCGACAGTCTGGCTTCGAATTGGAGTTTGTCCGTCCTCGATGAATTAAAAACAATCAGCAAACATT
Source organism: Bacteroidia bacterium (assembly GCA_046594925.1). Lineage (GTDB taxonomy): Bacteria > Bacteroidota > Bacteroidia > 2-12-FULL-35-15 > 2-12-FULL-35-15 > 2-12-FULL-35-15. The sequence continues at coordinate 3,825 of JBKJQG010000226.1, read as the reverse complement.
TCCCGAGCATTCCGTTGAATACATTATTGACTTGGGCGACAAAAAATGCTGCGAAATTTTTCAATTTTGAATACCTCGGCACAATAGAAAACGGAAAAAAGCCGGGATTAAATCTCTTGATAAATGCGACGGATCTGAAGATCACCGAAAAAACAGAAGTGGTAAAACTGTTCTAATTCATCAAAACTTCTGCGATGAGAAGATCCTGGGCGGTAGTGATCTTGATGTTCTCGCGGTTTCCATCGATCAGGTTTATTTTTTCACCGAATGCTTCCAACACGGTCGCATCATCCGTGAACTCTGGTTTGTATTCTTTCAGAAAAGCCTTTTTGATCAGGTCCGAATGAAAACATTGCGGAGTCTGAATGATGGAATATAAGTTCCGGTCGACAGCACAACTGTCCTTCCCTTTTAAGAAACGGATTGAGTCATTCAATGGAACAGCAGGAGATGCATTGCCACGAACTTCTGCCGTTTCAAATGCATTCAAAATGGTTTGTTTACTCACAAGGGGCCGGGCAGCATCGTGAATCCCTACCACACAAGCATCCGGAACAAGCGCCAATCCGTTTTTCACAGAATGATAACGGTTTTCTCCTCCGCCGGCCAGCTGATGAACAACTTTGAAATTGTGTTTTTCGCAGAGTTGTTTCCAATCTTCGTTGAGGGTCGCAGCAAGAACCACGATCACCACAACATCAGGAAACGTGTCGATGAATTTTTCTATCGTATGCATCAGAACCGGTTTCCCTTTCAACTCCATGAACTGTTTCGGAACAGCACTCTTCATGCGGTTCCCGGTTCCTCCTGCGACTATAATGACGTATTTTTTCATTTCCCTTTTCCAAAAAAGAAATGGTTAATCTTTACCAGGAACTCCCCCAATAACCATTAACCATTTCCCAATTAAATTTTTTCTTAAAGTATCAACATCGCGTCTCCATAAGTATAGAAACGGTATTTTTCTTTGATTGCTTCTTTGTAAGCTTTCATCATCAAATCATATCCGCCAAAAGCGCAAACCATCATCAATAAGGTAGATTCAGGTGTATGAAAATTCGTGATCATACAATTCGCGACACTGAAATCATACGGAGGAAAAATGAATTTATTTGTCCAGCCATCGTAAGGTTTCACGTATCCGTCGGTACTCACGGACGTTTCGATCGCACGCATGGAAGTTGTTCCAACACAGCATACTTTCTTTTTCGTTTCACGTGCTTTATTGATGATTTCGCAGTCTTTTTGAGAAATGTAGGCTTGCTCAGAATCCATTTTGTGTTTTGTGAGGTCTTCCACTTCCACTGTTCTGAATGTTCCTAGACCAACATGCAAAGTCACATTCGCAAAATTCACCCCTTTTAACTCCAGGCGTTTCAAAAGTTCACGGCTGAAATGCAATCCTGCTGTTGGAGCAGCAACAGCACCTTCGTTCTTAGCGTAAACCGTTTGGTAACGTTCTTTATCGTCTTCGGTCGGTGCGCGTTTGATATATTTCGGAAGCGGTGTTTCTCCCATGTCGTTTAATGTCTTGCGGAATTCTTCATAAGAACCGTCAAACAGAAAACGCAGGGTACGTCCCCGTGATGTTGTGTTATCGATAACCTCAGCAACCAAGGTGTCGTCATCTCCAAAATAAAGTTTGTTTCCAATACGGATCTTACGTGCCGGATCAACCAGTACATCCCACAAACGGCTTTCTGCATTCAATTCGCGCAGCAGGAATACTTCGATCTTTGCTCCCGTTTTCTCTTTATTCCCATACATACGTGCAGGAAAAACTTTTGTGTCATTCAGGATCATACAGTCTCCATCTCCGAAATACGACAACACATCCTTGAAGGCTTTGTGTTCGATCTTTCCTGTTTTACGGTGCACGACCATTAATTTTGCTTCGTCACGCGTTTTCGCAGGTGTTTCAGCAATCAACTCTTTTGGTAAATTGAACTTGAACTGTGATAATTTCATATGCTAGTAATTGTTTTGGGTAAGGTTGTCTGAAACGACAAGAGCAGAATAGCTCTGGCAATCGCATAAATCTTACGGGATTTACTTATGTGTCTTTTTTAACGAGGGCGCAAAAATACGCTATCAACGAGGCGATGTCAATAAAAATCGTGTTTATTTTTTCTTTCCGGTTTTTTGGAGCCGGAACTTGATTGAAATTTCTCCTTTATCGCATCTGATTTTGCCACCTTATCTTGCTTTCAAGCCACCACAAGGAATGCGCCATAAACAGGTGTTTTTTCGAAAATTTTCATTTATAACTTACTACGTACCAATCAATTGCCAATTTTTATGCGCCCTATGAAAGGTGGGGAAACAAGCCAGCGAGATTATCAAAGCATGCCCCGATGGGGTCTGGCTTATGTTAAGGGTCAGCCACAAAATGTATCTTATACAAGTGTAGGTTGGTGGTAATCACAATTTAATCCAATTAAAAAAGGAGCCCAAAAACGGAGTTCCCTTTTTATTTATTCAATTTTTACTACTATTGTAGTATGAAACGATTTGAAATCTTGGCGGTATTTTCATTGCTATCTTTTACGGCATTTGCACAGAACACACCCACTGTTAGTACAAAGATCCGTCGATTTTCGTTAAGTGTCCATTTTTCCCCGGATTATTGTTTCCGCACGCTGCAGAACAATGACGGCTCTCCGACCAGCAATGAAATCGTCTCCTCCAGAAACGGAATAGAAGTACCAAAAATCGGCTATACTGCTGGTCTCGGATTACAATGTTTGATTAAAGAAAAATTTGCCATTGAATTGGGGATACATTACTCCAACAAAGGTTACCAAACGACTTACTATGAGATCAATTACATTACGCCTTCTGGACAGCCAGATCCTGCGCTTCCAAAACGTTTCAAGCAGGTTTACAATTTTTCATGCATTGACTTCCCGCTTACTGCAAATTTCCGATTCGGCAAAAAGAGAAGCAGTATTATTGCAAGTGCCGGAGTTGTCACCAACATCATTCTTTACGAACGCGTCCAGAACATTAAAGATTTTGGCGATGGAAATGTTAAAAAAGAGAAAAGCGCCAGTAATTTTATATACAACCCAATAAATTTTTCACCCATGGTTAGCATTGGATATCAACTCAGGTTGGGCTGTAGATCCGATCTCAAACTGTCACCGACTTTCCGCTATGGTGTGCTGCAGATTATTAGCGCTCCTGTCAGCGCTCGGTTATGGAATGCTGGTTTAGATATCGGATGGTATATCACCCTTTAGACTATTCTCAAATTCCTCAATGCTCATTGCATCTTCCAATTTATATTCACCTATTCTGGTTCTGCACAATGCGGTAAGATGAGCACCGCTTTTTAAGGCTTCACCAAAATCCCTCGCCAATGATCGAATATAGGTTCCCTTGCTGCAGACCACTCTAAAATCAACTTCCGGCAAAGCTATGCGAGTGATCTCAAATACTGAAATTGTAATTTCTTTTGGTTTTATCTCTGCTGTTTTTCCTGCCCTGGCAATGTCGTAAGCGCGTTTGCCATCGATCTTTATCGCTGAATACAAAGGAGGTGTTTGCTGGATCGTCCCGGTGAATTGCTTGGTCGTTTCTCTGATCAATTCATCCGTAATGTGTGCAGTTGGGTATGTCGCATCAATTTCTTTTTCAAGATCGTAACAAGCTGTGGTGGCCCCGATGTAAAATGTACCGGTATATTCTTTCTCTTGAGCCTGGTAGCTTTCTATGTTCTTGGTCTGCTTTCCAGTACATACTATCAAAAGCCCGGTCGCCAGTGGATCCAGCGTTCCGGCGTGACCGATTTTTAGCCGGGAGTTAGGAGTTGGGAGTTGGGAG
>JBKJQG010000112.1:0-2604 GCA_046594925.1 Bacteroidia bacterium | reverse complement strand
CATATGTTCGGCCAATCAGGTGGCGGTGGTAACGCAGGCTGTATCGGTTGCGTATGCGTAGATCCTCCAACAAACAACTCACTGGCAAAAGGCGCAGGGATTACTTCTCCCGCGGATGGTATTCCGATGGGTGATAATTTTGATATCGATTATGTGGTTCATGAAGTGGGGCATCAGCTTGGAGGTAACCATACTTTCTCTCATAGTAATGAAGGTACAGGACGTCAGAAAGAAGTTGGCGCTGGAATAACCATCATGGGTTATGCAGGAATTACTTCCTATGATCCGGCACCTCACTCTATTGCTATTTTTCATGAAACATCCATTGAGCAGATCCAGGCTAACCTCGCCACAAAAACTTGCCCGATAACTACCTCCCTTGCGGGGGTGAATGCTACGCCTGTCATTAATCCACTGATAAACTATACTATTCCAATAAGTACGCCATTCTTTCTTACTGGTATAGCTACTGATGCGGATGGAGATCCTTTGACCTATTGCTGGGAAGAGAATGATAACCATGGTGGACAAACTGCGGCTAACAGTGTGGCTTATGCTGCCAAACCGGTGGGCCCAAATTTTTTATCCTTCAATCCTTCTGCAAGTAATACGCGCTTGCTCCCCAAACTATCTACTATTCTTAGCGGATTGCTGATTACTCCCACCCAGGGAGGTGATGCAATCTGCAATGTGGAAGCGCTGAGTAATGTATCCAGAACGCTGAATTTTCGTTTGACTGTAAGAGATAACCGTCCGTATTCTTCTACACCTCCTCTCGCGGTAGGGCAAACAGAATTCGCAGACATGGTAATAACAGTTGATAATACTGCAGGTCCTTTCCAGATAACTGCGCCAAATACGGCAGTGAGTTGGCAGGCAGGCTCTACGCAGACTGTTTCATGGTTAGTGAATGGTACCAATGCCGGTACGATAAACTGCGCAAATGTGAAGATATCATTGTCAACAGACGGTGGTAATAGTTTTCCAACTGTGATCCTGGCAAGTACTGCTAATGATGGTTCTGAATCGATCACGGTGCCTTCAGTAGGCGCAACTTCAACGGCAAGAATAAAAATTGAAGCAATAGGTAATATCTTTTTTGATGTAAACGATGTGAATTTTACGATCACTCAGCCAACTGGTTTTTCATTTAATGCTACAACAGCAGCTGTATCAGCTTGCCCTGCAGCAGCAAGCATGTCAGTTAACTTGGGAACAACTGCCTATAATGGATTTAATACGCCGATCGCACTTTCAGCTAGCGGAAATCCTCCTGGCACCTCGGTTAGTTTTACGCCTAATCCTCTTACACCTGGTGCTACTGCAACAGTAACACTTAATAATACTAACAACCTGGCCTTCGGAACTTATAATGTAACAGTAACGGGTGTGGCTGGGGCAACAACTGCATCAACCGCTGTAACCTATGTGATCAATTCCGGTTCTGCACCAGTGATCACTCTGCAACCGGGTACCCAAACTGTTTGTCAAAACACAGGAGCAACCTTTGTTGTTGCAGGTACTGGTGCTCTTGGTTACCAGTGGCAGAAGAGTACAGATGGTGGGCTTAACTGGAATAATGTTTCAGGGGCTACTTCAGGCACCTATACCATTCCTAGTGTTCAGGTAGCAGATGCGGGGCTTTATCGGTGTATTGTTTCCGGGCAGTGTGGAACTGCGAATTCCAATACAGCGCAGCTTACAGTAAATGCTGCTCCTGCAATTAGTTCACAACCTACAGGGGCAACACTTTGTGCAGGCGCGAATGTCACCTTTAATATTTCCGCTACAGGATCCGGTATTTCTTATCAATGGCAGTTAAGCACAAATGGCTGTGCAGGCCCATGGAATGATATTGCTGCGGCAACATCGCCCAATTATACTATAAATGGAATTACTGCTGGTCAGAATAACTATGGTTATCGTTGCGTGGTCACCGGACTTTGCGCCCCAGTAGCTATATCACAATGCGCATTACTTAATGTTGTTACCGCAGTTCAGATCACAACACAACCAACTGACCAGGTTGCCTGTGAAGGAGCGAACGCTACATTTAATGTTGCAGGGAGCGGACCTGGTATTATCTATCAATGGCAGGTGAGCACAGATGGTGGTGCAAACTGGACGAATATCAGTGGGGCAAATTCAGCAACCTATACAGCAGTTGCTGTTACCGCTGGTATGAATAGCAATCGTTATCGTTGTTTACTTTCTAATTCAACCTGTACTACACCTGGTATTTCAAATGCAGGTATACTTACTGTAAACAGACTTCCTGCAATAAGCGCCAGTCCTTCCGATGCGTTGATCTGCGTTGGTGCCAGCAATACTTTTAGTGTTGCCGCCACTGGAACGGCCATCACCTATCAATGGCAGTTGAGTACAGATGGAGGTTCTACTTATAATAATATCGCAGGAGCTACAACAAATAGTTACACAGCTACGACCGTGATAATAGGAATGAATGGTAATCGTTACCGTGCTGTTGTAAGTGGTGTATGCGCTCCATCCGCATCATCAACACCTGCATTGCTTACAGTGATCGCTCCTGTTGTAGTGAGCACACAACCGTCAAACAAAGAAATCTGTTCTGGTCAGAATACA
>JBKJQG010000096.1:0-4134 GCA_046594925.1 Bacteroidia bacterium | reverse complement strand
GTTGCATCAAAATCTGCATCTACCGGAGAAATAACCACCTGGATGTCGGCAAATTTACCGCGTCCACCGGATTGTTTCTTGTATACTTCGCGGTGTGTTACTTCACCGTTGATTGTCTCTTTGTAAGAAACCTGAGGAGGTCCCTGGTTACATTCTACCTTGAACTCGCGTTTCAAACGGTCCATGATGATCTCCAAGTGAAGCTCACCCATTCCGCTGATGATGGTCTGACCGCTGTCTTCATCTGTCTTCACACGGAAAGTAGGATCCTCTTCAGCTAATTTGTTCAATGACACACCTAATTTATCCAAGTCAGCCTGAGTTTTAGGCTCAATAGCAACTCCGATAACCGGCTCGGGGAAATTCATTGATTCCAGAACGATAGGATGTTTCTCATCGCACAAGGTATCTCCTGTTTTGATGTCTTTAAACCCTACTGCTGCTCCAATATCACCTGCTTCAATAAATTCAATTGCATTTTGTTTGTTAGCATGCATCTGGAAGATACGGGAGATGCGCTCCTTGTTTCCGCTGCGTGTATTTAGTACGTATGAACCTGCGTCCAAACGGCCTGCGTATACACGGAAGAAACACAAACGACCCACGAAAGGATCGGTAGCGATCTTAAATGCCAAAGCCGTGAAAGGCTCTTTTACATCCGGTTTACGGGAAAGCTCTTCCCCTGTGTCAGGATGTGTTCCTTTTGTTTCTTCTTTATCCATTGGTGATGGCATCAACTCCATTACCAAATCCAACATTGTTTGTACACCTTTGTTCTTGAATGCTGACCCACAAACCATCGGTACCACTTTATTGGCTACACAAGCCTGACGAAGTGCATCAAGAATTTCGCGTTCTGTTAAAGATTCCGGGTCTACGAAGAATTTCTCCATCAACCGGTCATCGAATTCAGCGATCGCTTCCAATAATTTCCCTCTCCACTCTTTCGCCTCTTCCATCATTTCTGCCGGGATAGGAACTTCTTTGAAAGTCATTCCCTGATCTTCCTCATTCCAGATGATTCCACGGAAGTTGATCAAATCGACAACACCCATGAAAGTCTCTTCAGCACCAATAGGCAATTGCAAAGGCAATGGATTTCCACCCAAAACTTCTTTTACTTGCCCTACTACTTTAAGGAAATCTGCACCTGAACGATCCATTTTATTTACGAAACCGATACGGGTAACATTGTAATTATTAGCTAAACGCCAGTTTGTCTCCGACTGAGGCTCAACACCGTCAACCGCAGAGAAAAGGAACACCAAACCATCAAGGATACGCAATGAACGGTTCACTTCGACTGTAAAATCAACGTGGCCCGGGGTATCAATAATGTTTACTTTATATTGTTGGTCTCTGTATTTCCAAAAACAAGTTGTTGCTGCAGAAGTAATGGTTATACCTCGCTCTTGCTCCTGAACCATCCAATCCATAGTTGCGGCACCATCATGCACCTCACCGATCTTGTGATTCACTCCCGTATAATATAGGATACGCTCGGTACAAGTTGTTTTACCTGCATCGATGTGAGCCGCGATCCCAATGTTTCTTGTATATCTTAAATCTGCCATTATTTCTATTCTAGACTCTTAAATACTAATTCTTATTATTAAAAGCGAAAATGAGAGAATGCTTTGTTAGCTTCTGCCATTTTATGAACGTCTTCTTTCTTTTTGAAAGCAGCGCCTTCTTCTTTTGCCGCTGCAACAATTTCTCCGGCCAATTTCTGAGCCATTGACTTTTCATTGCGTCTGCGAGCGTATAAAATCATCCATTTGATACCCATTGAAAGTTTTCTCTCAGGACGGATCTCAGAAGGGATCTGGAAAGTTGCTCCACCTACTCTGCGGCTTCTTACTTCAACAGCAGGAGTGATGTTACTCAATGCTTTTTTAAAGGTCTCTAACCCGTCTACGTCTGGTGTTCTTTTCTGAACGATCTCGATGGCATCATAAAACACATCGTAAGATGTACTTTTTTTACCGTCATACATTAAATTGTTCACGAAACGTGTTACCAAAATATCATTGAATTTTGGATCAGGTAAAAGAATTCTCTTTTTTGCTTTGGTCTTTCTCATTTTTGTTTTTTTAGAGCTAAAATTTGTTGCTTCAGGGGAATGCCCTTACTCAAATCCTCACTCGGTTCTCAATTTATTTTTTAGCTGCCGGTTTTGCACCAGCTTTTGGTTTCTTAGTTCCGTATTTTGAACGTCTTTGGTTACGTCCGTCAACTCCAGATGTATCCAATGCGCCACGAACGATGTGGTATCGAACTCCTGGAAGATCTTTTACTCTTCCTCCACGGATCAACACAATCGAGTGTTCCTGTAAGTTATGACCTTCTCCCGGGATGTAAGCATTCACCTCTTTTTTGTTGGTTAAACGCACACGGGCAACTTTTCTCATTGCTGAGTTCGGTTTCTTAGGAGTTGTGGTGTACACACGGGTACAAACTCCACGTTTTTGTGGACAAGAATCAAGAGCCGCAGACTTACTTTTGTTAACTGCTTTTAATCTCCCTTTACGCACTAATTGTGATATTGTAGGCATCTTTCTGTTGTTAAATTTTTATCTTTTTTCAGTGTAAATAAAATACACCCCCGCTTTTTTGGGGAGGGCAAAGGTAGTAAATATTTATTATAAACAATAGTCAGTTCAAAAAAAAACTTGATTTAAGTCAAATTTTTAATGTTTCGGGCACAAAAAAGTCGGAATCGCCTAATAATTAAGGAATTCCGACTCTAAAAAACTATTGACCTGTTCCTCCGGCTTTGTCCAAAATTTGCCGAGGAGGGGTGACTGAAACAAAATCTATTTTAGCTAGGTGACTGTGCCCATATAATCATCCGTTTTTTCAAAAATATCGGTCAGAAAACCCTAAGCGTTCAAATATTTTGATTTTACTCCAAAGCTGGAAAGTAAAATTGAAAATGTTTCTTTTACTTGTGGCTATAAAAAAAGCGAAATAAAAAAACGAGGAGCTATTTCATTCCGATGTTTTTATTTTTCTTTTATTATCCTCCCAACCAATCTTCCTTCGGGCCCTTGAACGGTCACATGATACAAACCGCTTGCAGCTACCTTTCCGGATAAAGTAGTTCCATCCCACGTAATAATTTGCTCACCTGCAAAACATTGTTTTTCTACATCTTTGATTACATTCCCATTCATGTCAATAATCACTAACTTTATTTTACATGCTTTATTTAACTGAAAATGAATCTCTGTTTTTGTGATGAATGGATTCGGTTGAGGATACAAGTATGAAGTGAACCCTTCATTTCTATTACTAGTCCCGGCAGGAGTGGGCTGAAACTTATAAATTCCTTCGCCTGCTGCATAACCAAGCGTATCACCAAAAAAGCGGAAACGATTAATATGATTCCCAAAATTATCCGTTGTCCATGTTACCCCACCATCAATCGTCTTATAATTGTAGGGATCGCCACCTATCCAACCTGTTGTATCGTTTATAAAACCAATGCCTTCAGCGTCATAAGCCCCTCCAGACAAAAATTGCATGTCTGTCCAGGTAAGCCCACCATCAATGGTTTTCAGAAAGTATTGGAGACCGCTCGCTCGAAAACTTTCTAGTGAAACATACCCAATATTCTGAGAGGGAAATGATATTTTCCAGCAGATTTCCTGTGAATGTGTGGAAGTGTGAACGATTGTCCATGTACTTCCACCATCCACTGTGCGAAGAATCCGACCTTTTCCAGAAAAATATGATCCGGAACTTCCTACAACAATACCCGTATCCTTATTGAAGAAATGAATATCTACGGCTCCTCCTGCAAGACCTGCAAGATTTTTATAAGTCCATGTAACTCCTTTGTCTGTTGTTTTATAAAAACCTGCTGGACCAAAATACCTACCACATGCATACAAGGAAGAATCATCAACCACAAACATACCGCAGATTCCTGCCGGTCTGGGGCCAGGTAAATTCGGCACCCCGCTCCAGGTTGTTCCTCCATCAGTAGTTTGATACATGATAATTGTATCGCCCGGGTTATAGCCATTTTCAATTGTACCGATGAAGCCGTTTAAAGAATCGAGAAACCCTATATCACGATATTTTGCGCCTGGGGATGATCCCGGCATATTTTGCCAACTAGCACCACCA
>JBKJQG010000380.1:0-12981 GCA_046594925.1 Bacteroidia bacterium | reverse complement strand
GAAGACAAAATCAAAGAAAACGACACAGTAACGTTTGATGTTGCTGAAGGCAAAAAAGGTTTAAATGCGGTAAACGTAAAAAAAGCTTAATATATTTTGCTTTAATAAAAAAGCCTCTCGGTATTCCGAGAGGCTTTTTTATTTTACTTGCTTTCGTGACACTTCGACGAAGTTTATGCTGAGCGGAGCCGAAGTACCAGTGTGACGATTTGATAAGATGACTACTCTCCGGTCTTAGCAGAATCAGGAGCCGCAACAGGTGTTGGTGCAGCTTTCGGAGCTGGTTTCACTTTCTTTTTGTTCTTGTGAGTTCCTGTGAAAGCATAAGTATGAATGATCTTTCCCTTTTTGCGGATGTAAACCATCCCGGTGACATTATCACCCTCAATGGTGCCTTCCCAGGAAAAGCGGCCCTCATCAGCATTCTTTGATTCTACTGTGAACTTGATTGTAGCCGGTGTAGTTGTTGAATCCACTTCGTAGTCATAATCCGTTTGCGGGAACTGTGCCTGCATCATGTAGTTGGATTTGAACTTACCTACAGCAACGAAAGTCATGTCATCCTTGATAGGCTCCGGCTTTTTCTTTCCTTCTTTTTCTTCCGTCAGCGTGATAGCGTATATGCGTCCATCAATAGGGCTTTTCTTTTTAGCTTGTGCAAAGCCTGTAAGACTTATTGTACTTACGAGTAGCAGTAGAGCAATGTTCTTCATATTTGTTTCAGTGTTAAATATTAGTGAGCAGCAATTTTATCCGACATGTATTGTCCTGATTTTAATTTTCCAACAATCTTCGAGAAACATTCAATAGTATAGTTCACATCGTCCATTGTATGAACCGCAGTTGGGATCAAGCGGAGGATGATCACGCCTTTAGGAACAACCGGATAAACCACCATCGAACAGAAAATGTTAAAATTCTCACGAAGATCGAGGATCAGGTTTGTTGCTTCTGGTATGGAACCATTCATGAATACAGGTGTTACAGGGGAATTTGTTAATCCGATCTCAAAACCGGCTTTTTTCAGTCCGCTTTGCAATGCATTTGTAATTTCCCACAATTTATCTTTGTATTCCGGGTGATTTCTCATCAATTCCAGACGCTTCAAAGCACCTACGACTAAAGGTAAAGGTAATGCTTTGGCGAAGATCTGTGAACGCATATTGTATCGTAAGTATTCAACGATCTGCTCTTCGCTGGAAATGAATCCTCCGATCAAAGCAAATGATTTTGCAAAAGTTCCGAAATAAATATCGATTCCGTCTTGGCAATCCTGCTCCTGCCCTGTTCCGCCGCCTGTTTTACCCATTGTTCCGCAACCGTGTGCATCATCAACAAATAAACGGAAGCTGTATTTTTTCTTCAATTCTACGATCTCTTTCAATTTTCCCTGGCGTCCGCTCATTCCGAAAACTCCTTCAGTGATCAGTAAAATAGAGCCGTTCTGAGCTTCTGCAAGCTTAGTGGCACGCTGCAATTGCTTTTCGCAATCTTCCACATCGTTGTGCTTGAAAACATAACGTTTTCCCATGTGAAGACGTACTCCATCGAGGATACAAGCATGCGACTCCGCATCGTATACAATCACATCGTGGCGGTCAACCAGACAGTCGATCGCTGAAACCATGGCCTGGTAACCGAAATTACAGAGGATGGTGGATTCTTTATGGACAAACGTAGATAACTCAGTCTCTAATTGTTCGTGCAGGTTGGAGTTTCCGCTCATCATGCGGGCTCCCATCGGCATCGCGAAACCGTAATTTGCAGCAGCATCAGCATCCGCTTTTCTTACTTCCGGGTGGTTAGCCAATCCTAAATAGTTGTTCAGACTCCAGTTCAGGCGCTCTTTCCCGCGGAAGATCATTCTTGGCTTTATATCGCCTTCCAGCTTTGGAAACGTGAAATAGCCGTGTGATTCTTTTGCGTGCATCCCGATCGGACCGCGGTTTGCTTTTATCTTTTCAAATAAATCCTTCATAGTGTCGTTATTGTATAGTTTTTAAAATTGAGAAGCGAAATTAATGGTTTGCGCCTTATTTTCAAAGGGATTTTAATTAACATCTCAGAATCCCCGATTTAATCACATTTATTGCACTTGTTTCATCCAAAAATCTTATATTTGCAGTCGTTTTATGCGGAACAAACAATTTTATATCACATTTTTGCTTTTGGCTGCTTTTGTACTGGTTTCCTGTAACAACAAGGAACGGGTTTACGATACGTCAAATGGTGAAAAAAAGAAACGTTTTGATCCTACTATCGGGAAGTTCAATAAGCTGGTAAAAAGCAGCGACATGGATGCGAAATATGCTGCAGCCGTGAAGTATTTCGATAAGGAAGAGTATACAAGAGCGCTGACGTTGTTTGAAGAGTTGATGGGGGTTTACAGAGGAACTGCCCGCGGCGAAGAAGTACATTACTACTACGCTTATTGCAGTTATAACCTGAACGATTACATTGTAGCGGGGTATCAGTTCCGGAATTTTGTCAGAAACTTCCCTACTAGCAAACACGCTGAAGAATGTGCTTACATGAATGCTTATTGCTTTTATCTGAACTCTCCGGAATACAGCTTGGACCAGATCGATACAAAGCTTGCCATTAAAGAATTTCAGCGTTTCACGAATCAATATCCTCAAAGCGTGCACATTCAGGAATGCAACGATATTCTGGATAAATTGAGAGGGAAACTGGACAGAAAATCATACGAGAATGCGATGTTGTATTACAACATGGGCGATTACAAAGCTTCCGTGGTGGCTTTCGGAAATCACTTAAAGGATTTTCCCGGTTCCAAACACGAAGAAGAGCTGAATTACCTGATCATCCGCTCCTACTATTTGTTGGCTTTAAACAGCATCGAATCCAAGAAACAGGAACGTTTTAAATTAGCAGCTGATAATTACATTAAATTTTTGGATAAGTTTCCAAAGAGTGAATACTTGAAGCAGGCTGAATTAGTATACTCCAGCGCATTGAAGAATTTAGAAAAGTATAATAAACCAACATCATAAATCAATTATCAAATGGACTACAAAAAAACAAATGCAGATCTGACAACGACCACTCGCGATCTTAGAAGTTTAGATGGAAAGACAGGTAATATTTACGAAAGTATTGCTATCATCTCCAAGCGCGCAAACCAGATCAGTGCTGAGATGAAAGAAGAGTTGACCAACAAACTGGCTGAATTTGCTTCAAATACCGACAATCTGGAAGAGATCTTTGAAAATCGCGAGCAGATCGAAATTTCTAAATACTACGAGCGTTTGCCAAAGCCTTCTCTGATCGCTATCCAGGAGTTCTTTGACAACAAGATCTATCATCGTAACCCGGTTGTAGCTGATAAAGAGAACAAGTAATCTCAAGCATAAAATTCTGCAGTTCGCTTTATACTATTTCTTCAAAATGAAATAATCATAATTGCGGACTGCTTTTTTTTCAGAATCGAAGCTTTAACGATTTGTGTTTTTACACTTCGAAGCCATAACAAAGTAGTGTATTCGGGAATAAATTAAGTTCAATGCTTAAAAACAAGAACATACTGATTGGCGTAACGGCTAGCATTGCTGCTTACAAATCAGCATTTTTGGTCCGCCTGCTGGTGAAAGCCGGGGCGAACGTAAAAGTGATCATGACCGATTCAGCTGTTGAATTCATCACTCCGCTTACACTCTCTACCCTTTCTAAAAATCCAGTATTGATCGATTTTACCAAGAACAAACAAGGTGAATGGAACAACCATGTGGAGCTTGGACTATGGGCAGATGTGTTTGTAATCGCTCCTGCTTCTGCGAATACGTTGGCTAAAATGGCCGGTGGATTGTGTGATAACCTTTTACTCGCAACTTACCTTTCTGCTAAATGCCCTGTTTATGTAGCTCCTGCAATGGATCTGGATATGTACAAGCACAAGAGCACAAAAGACAACTTAAAACGCATTGAATCTTTCGGTAATAAGATCATTCACCCCGGCACTGGAGAATTGGCTAGCGGCTTGTATGGCGAAGGCCGAATGGCTGAACCTGAAGAGATCATTTCTTTCATTGAAAAAGAACTTTCAAAGAACCTTCCCCTTTCTAAAAAAAAAGTCCTCGTAACAGCCGGTCCGACCTATGAAGCGATAGATCCTGTGCGTTTCATCGGAAATCATTCTTCGGGGAAAATGGGTTTTGCCATCGCTGAAGAGCTTGCTAAACAAGGCGCAGAAGTCACTTTGGTCTGCGGTCCTAACAATCTTAAAACATTCAATCAAAGCATTGTCCGCATTGACGTGACTTCGGCCGAAGAACTTTTCAACGCTTCTGTAAAAGCATTCAAGTCCGCCGATATTGCTATTCTTTCAGCAGCCGTGGCTGATTACAAGCCTTCCAAGAGTGCTGATCAGAAGATTAAGAAATCGAGTGCTACCAAAGCTATTGAACTCATTCCGACAAAAGACACTTTGGCTGAACTAGGAAAATTGAAAACAAAAAAACAAGTGTTGGTAGGCTTTGCCCTGGAAACAGAAAACGAAGTTTCCAATGCAAAAGAGAAGATCAAAAAGAAGAACTTGGATCTGATCGTTCTGAATTCGTTGAAGGACAAAGGTGCAGGATTTAAAACCGACACAAATAAGATCAGCATCATTGATAAAAACAATAAAATCACTAAATTTGAGTTAAAGAGCAAAGAAGAAGTGGCGAAAGACATCGTAAAAGCAATTCAAAACATAAAGCAGAAATAAGTGCGTAAATTATTCATCCTTTTATTCGTTTTCGGAACCATCAACACGGCCTTTTCACAAGAGTTGAATTGCCAGATTACCGTAAACTCCACTCAAATTGCCGGAACCGATAAGCGTGTGTTTGATGCTATGCAGACAGCCATCTTCGAATTTATGCTTACCCGTAAATGGACAAACGAAAATTTTAAAGTCGAAGAGCGCATCGACTGCAGTATCCTGATCAACATTACAGAGAAAATGGGTACTGACGAGTTTAGAGGCACGCTTCAGATTCAAGCCAGAAGACCCGTTTACAAGACTTCTTACAATACAGCACTTCTAAATTTTAATGATAACGACATTACCTTTAAATTCACAGAGAATCAACCCCTTGAATTTGTTGAGAACACCTACTCTTCCAATCTAACCTCTATTCTTGCCTTTTATGCTTATTTAGTCATAGGAATGGATTACGATTCTTTTGCTTTGAACGGCGGAACACCGTATCTGCAAAAAGCATTGGCCATTGTGAACAATGCACAAGGATCCAGTTATCAAGGATGGAAAGCTTTCGACAGCGACAAGAACCGTTACTGGCTGATCAACAACATGCTCGACGCAACTTTCACCAGCATGAGAGAAGCGATGTACAACATTCACCGCATGGGATTGGATGTGATGGCGGATAATAAAGATGCGGGACGTGCCGTTATTTTAGAGAGCCTGGTCGAACTTAAAAAAGTCCACCAGGTTAAACCCTTATCTTTCAGTCTACAAGTCTTCTTTATCGCTAAAGCTGATGAGATCGTGAATGTTTTCTGCGGTGGTTTCCCCGATGAAAAAACCAAAGTTGTGACGCTTCTCAACGAGATCGATCCTACCAATAGTAACAAGTATACTAAGATTCAGACTTGTCAATAGTACAGTTCGGATAGCGAAAAATTTTTTTGAGGTCACTTCACCCTGAGCGTAGTCGAAGGGCACATGCTACGCAGCTGCAATCATAAATAGTTCGACCTTCTGATATATCTTCAACGATGAATGCAATCTGCGCCGAGGTGATTGTATACCCTTCGACTCCGCTCAGGGTGGCGAGCAGTTGTAAGATGGTTGAGTTGCTCCGTTAAAAACTCTGTTCATTTCTTTTCCCATTTCTACACAAAATTTGCGTGCAAAAACTTTAACTTAGCAACGCTATGTTAAAACACCTTTCCGTACAGAATTATGCCCTGATCGATAAACTTGAAGTGGAGTTTGTGGACGGCCTGACCATCATTACCGGCGAAACAGGTGCTGGGAAATCCATTCTCCTGGGAGCATTGGGATTGATAGCCGGAAACAGAGCGGATACACAGGCTTTGCAGGACAAGACCAAGAAATGTGTTGTTGAAGCCAGTTTTCAGATTGAAGGCGCAATTTTTAAGGAGTTCTTTGCTGCCAATGAATTGGATTACGATTCCACAACCTCCATTCGCAGAGAAATTAATCCTGAAGGGAAATCACGCGCTTTCATCAACGATACACCCGTTACGCTTGTTCAGTTAAAAGAATTGGCGGAATATCTCATCGACATTCATTCCCAGCATCAAACGTTAACGCTGAACGGCAGTGTATTCCAGCTTTCCGTGGTGGATGCTTTCGCGGATCACAACTTTGTTTTAGAAGAATACGAAACCGGATTCAAAAAATACAAAGTGCTTGAAAAGCAATTGAATGAGCTAACCGCAAAAGAAGCACAAGCAAAAAAGGATTTGGATTATTTTCAGTTTCAATTCAATGAACTGGAAGATGCAAATTTAAAGGCTGATCAGCAATTGGCAATGGAACAAGAATTGGAAACGCTGAACAATGCCGAAGACATCAAATCCGATCTTTCGAAAGCCGCAATAGGATTGTCGGGCGGAGAACAGAATACCATTTCTTCCCTGAACGAGATCAAGATCATTCTTGCTTCGATAGCTAAATTCAAACCAGAAATCGAAGAATTAAGCACCCGCTTGTCGAGCGCCTACATTGAATTGAAAGATATTTCCAACGAACTGGAAAGCTTGGAACAAGAAATTGTTTACGATCCGAAACGTATTGAATTGCTGACTGAGAAACTGGATGCTGTATACAGATTGCAGCTGAAGCACCAGGTGAAAACCATTGAAGAACTGATCACGATCAAGGACGACCTGAGCAACAAATTGCTTGATTTTAGTTCGCTTGAGGCCGAAATCGAAAAAGTGAACACCGAATTGGATGCTTTGCAAAAATCGTTAATTCTATTGGCGAAAAAGATGTCGGCCAGTCGCAAAAAATCAATTCCAAAGATCGAAAAAGAGATTGCTTCCCTCCTTTCCTCTTTGTCGATGCCGAATGCACAATTGAAAATAGAACATACAGAATCAGAAACACTGACCGCAAATGGATTGGACAAAGTAAATTTCCTCTTCTCCGCTAACAAAGGAAGTGATTTCAAAGAGTTGAATAAAGTGGCTTCCGGAGGGGAATTGTCCCGCTTGATGTTGAGCATCAAATCACTGATCGCACAGTTGACGTCCCTTCCAACCATCATCTTTGATGAGATCGATACCGGAGTTTCGGGAGACGTCGCCGACAAAGTCGGAACTATCATGAATCAGATGTCGGCTAAAATGCAAGTCATTACCATTACGCACTTGCCACAAATCGCCAGCAAAGGGCAATCACATTTATTTGTCTATAAAGAAGATAAGAACAACAAAACCTACAGTAATATCAGGCATTTAGCGACTGCTGAACGGGTTCAGGAAATAGCCAAAATGCTGAGCACGGGCAATCCGACTGCTGCGGCGATCAGTAACGCGAAAGAGCTTCTGAAAAACTAATTTTAGAATTTTAAATTTTTTGATTTTTTGAATCTTATGAAAAACAGAACTCAGCAATATTGCTATATTTGTAAGGTACAACGAAGTTTAAAATTCTAGAATTCTAAAATTCTACAAATCTAAAATTAACACTATGTCAAACAATTTATTAAAAGGAAAACGCGGAATCATCACTGGAGCGCTTGATGAAAACTCAATTGCCTGGAAAGTAGCGGAAAAAGCACACGAACAAGGAGCCACTTTTGTCCTTACCAACGCACCAATCGCCATGCGCATGGGTGAGATCAAGAAATTGGCTGAAAAGACCAATTCTCAGATCATTCCAGCAGACGCTACCAGTGTTGAAGAATTGACACACTTATTTACAGAATCCCAGGTTGTTCTTGGCGGTAAAATCGACTTCGTGCTCCACTCCATTGGAATGAGCGTGAACATCCGTAAGAACATTCCCTATACAGAATCCAACTATGACTACTTTGCAAAAGGTATCGATGTTTCTGCTATGTCCTTCCACAAGATGCTGGCAGTTGCGAAGAAAATGGATGCCATCAGCGAATGGGGAAGCGTTGTCGCTCTCACATATATGGCTGCACAAAGGACTTACCCTTTCTATACCGACATGGCCGACATAAAAGCGATGTTAGAATCCATAGCAAGAAGTTTCGGATATCACTACGGTCTGGACAAAAAAGTCCGCATCAACACCGTTTCTCAATCTCCCACAAAAACCACTGCTGGAACCGGCATCAAAGGATTCGGCGATTTTTACGATTATGCAAATGCCATTGCTCCATTAGGAAATGCAACGGCAGAAGATTGCGCGAACTATTGCATCACCCTATTCTCAGATTTGACGAGAATGGTGACGATGCAGAATTTGTTTCACGATGGAGGATATTCTACGACTGGTGTGAGTATGGATGTGATGACGAAATTGGGCATCAAATAAAAAAAGATGACTAGGTGACTAGATAAAAGGCTCCGTGAGGGGCCTTTTATATGAAAAATATTCCGCCTCCAAATATAGATACGACCCCGCTGGGGTCGCAAATATCAAAACAATGTATCTCTATAAATATACGACCCCGGCTGGGGTCGCATATTCAGCTGTCTTAAATTATGGAGATTGGTAGTTCAAGAAAAATAAATTCGACCCCAGCCGGGGTCGAATAGTTATAGAACAATACGTTTCCAGAGACATACGACCCCAGCGGGGTCGCATAATCGGGTTGTCTGCATTAAGGATCGGTTACCTAATGATGAAATCGTTCTTGCCGATATGATATCGGAGATAGATCCTTCTCGCAAATAAATCCGACCCCAGCGGGGTCGCATATTTATAGAATACATTTTCTCCGGAGAGACACGACCCCAGCGGGGTCGCATAATCGGATTGTCTGAATTAAGGATTGGTTACCTGATGATGAGATCGTTCTTGCCGATATGATATCGGAGATAGATTCTTCTCGCAAATAAATCCGACCCCAGCGGGGTCGCATATTTATAGAATACATTTTCTCCGGAGAGATACGACCCCGGCTGGGGTCGCATTTTAAAAACATTCGGTCAAGCAAAATAAAAAAAGGAGCCTCTCAGCTCCTTTTAAATGTATCTACTTCTATCACCTTATAACTTTATCACCTCTCTAATTGCGCCCAACGTGCTTTAAATGCACTACATGCGACTTTACAGCGCTCATCACGGTCGGAAACTCCAAATAGGTCACTCCGAACTGTTCGCAGGTCTCACGCACCAATTGGCTTATTTTCGGGTAATGAATATGGCTGATCCTTGGGAATAAATGATGTTCCACCTGATAATTCAATCCTCCTGTGAACCAGGACACGATCTTGCTTTTTGTAGCAAAATTCGCTGTGGTCTGGATCTGGTGAACCGCCCACTCCTCTTCTACTTTATGGTTTGGGGATGTCGGCGTCTCAAAATTCGCATCTTCAACAATGTGCGCTAACTGAAATACAACAGCAATCACGAAGCCGCAGACAAAGGCTATCACTGAATAGCCAATGATGAGATCTACCAATCCAACAGTGAAGATCGGCAATACGATGAAAGCCGCTATGTACAAGAGTTTACTCACCCAAAAAATGACATGCTCTTTTGTATCCATCTTACGGAAAGGAAGATCTCCGATCTTACCGGTGAAGTATTTCTTAAAATCTTGTACGAAGATCCAAAGCAAATAAGTCACCCCATAAAGAATCACCCAATAAACGTGTTGAAAGCGGTGGTACCAATGTTTCTTCTGGTCTTCGTGAACACGAATCCAAGGTTTGATATCGATATCATCATCCATGCCTTCGATGTTGGTGAAAGAGTGGTGATTCACGTTATGCTTGTATTTCCAAAGGTATACGCTTCCGCCCATTACGTTCAGGGAATACCCCATCAGTTCATTCACCCAGGTCTTTGTAGAAAAACTGCCGTGGGCACCATCGTGCATCACGTTAAAGCCAATTCCTGCCAGGTTGATCCCCATCAAGATACACAAACCAAGGGAGATCCAAACGTTTGGCGTAAAGAACACCAGGATGGTGTACAAAGCAATGAGGGAAAGGGAAAGAAGAGCGGTTTTGATGTATAATTTGTAATTACCGGTCTCTTTTATATTGTTCGATTTAAAATAGCCGTCCACCTTTTCTTTTAAGGCATTGAAAAAGACACTATTCTTGTTGTTAAAGCTTACTTTTTGCATTCTTTTGAATTATTAGATTCGGGTCAAAGATAATCATTAAACAGGTTGATACTCTGTTAAATAATCAAAAATTGCTTGTTAAAAACTTTTGCTTTTTGCCTTCAAGGACCAGGTAAAAATGAATTCAGCAACCGTATCGCCTTGTTCGTCTGTTCCAACGGATTTCAGGTCGATTATCTGTCCTTCCGGGCTTTTTTTAACAATTTCGATGACATTTCTGACTTCGGCTCCTTGCGGACAAGTAAAAGTGATTTTTCCGACGGCTTTTTTAAAATAAACCGCTTTGTTAGCGACAATCAACATGGAAACGCCCGGATTCGATTTGTAGATGGCATCGAGTACCAATAAACCCGTACTCATTTCAGCTGCCATCGCCTGACAAGCAAAATACATCGAACGGAACGGATTCTGGGTCAGCCAGCCAAATTTAATGGTAGTGATTGCCTTGGTTTCCGACAGTTCTTTTACTCTTACACCGGCAATGTACGCCATGGGCAATGATTTCAGCAAATAGATGCGAAAGAGAAAAGAGTTGTTGACGAGTTTTTGAAATTTAGTTTGCATTTCTTTTTTATTTGGTGAAGGCTTCTACTACGCTCAGCCTGACGTCCTTTTAATGATTCTCACAATTCGACTGTCAGGCAAAGGTAGTGAAAGTCGAAGTATACTTTATGCAGATATGCTAAAGATTTATCAGTTAAAAGATCGGTTAGATTAACGTAAAATCCGCCTTTTACGAAGCAACATTTTAGAGCCACTGTACTTCAGTGGCTCTTTGCCGTATAATACGGTAAGAGAGCCTTAAATTGGGCATTAAACCCCGATCATTTAGAGGAACAATCCAGTCTTGCGATAATTCTCTATTATTTTATTCGAATTCCTTTTCGATTGGCTTCGCATTCGTTACAATAAATATTGCCATCACAACCAGTAACACCCGGACAATCTGCTGTACAAATATCATTTTTATGCTGCTGAAATAACAGTTCTTCGTAGCAACTGGACTTGTCTTTTTTGCATGACAAAAAACTTAGCGCCATAGCGAACACTAAGATCATTATGTAAATCGTCAGCATAAAGTGGACTAAAATTACTGAATAATTAGATAGTGTTTCCAAAACCCTTAAATTTATAATTAAGATGGAAACAAAGAAAAAACAAAGCACCGAAAACTTCATCAAAGAAGTAAGACGAAGAACCAGAAGGATCTTCAGTTCAGAACAAAAAATCACTATCGTAATGGAAGCCCTGCGGGCAGAAACTTCAGTAGCCGAGCTATGCAGGAAGTATTCTATCCAGGAAGCCCAGTTCTACAAATGGAACAAAGAGTTCCTGGAAGCCGGTAAAAAGCGGTTGTCGGGTGATACCACAAGAGAAGCGACCAGCGAAGAAGTAGCTGAATTAAGAAGGGAAAATCAAAAGCTGAAAGAAACGGTAGCGGACCTGGTGATTCGGTACGACATCGTAAAAAAAAGTTTGAACATGCTGGATCGACTGTAAAATTCAAAAAATATATGAGACTTACAGCATCGGAAAAACAAGAAATCATTCACACGGTGGTTCAGTCAGAAATAGGTGTTAACAGAACGCTTCGGGAATTTGGTTTGAATAAAAGCACTTTTTACAACTGGTATAAAGCCTATACGGATCTTGGCATTGATGGTTTGGCTCCATCTAAGCGCACATCTAACAGGCAATGGAACACAATCCCCCAGGAGCAAAAAAATCTGGTTGTGGAGCTTGCATTGGAACTTCCGGAATTATCATCCAGAGAACTTGCTGTTAAACTAACCGATGAGCAACAGGTTTTTATATCAGAATCAAGCGTTTACAGGACCTTAAAGGCCAAGGGATTGATTACAGCTCCTGCTCATATTTTTCTTTCTGCAGGAAATGAGTTTACCAATAAGACCGGATTTGTTCATCAAATGTGGCAAACGGATTTTACCTACTTTAAGATATTGGGGTGGGGCTGGTACTTTTTAAGCACGGTTTTAGACGATTACAGCCGGTTTATTGTTCACTGGGAGCTGTGTGAAGGAATGAAGGTGGAAGATGTGACCAGGACAGTTGACAGAGCAATGTTTAAAGCCAGGATCAGAAGCAAACAACGACCAAGGTTATTGTCTGACAATGGATCAGCCTACATCGCAAAGGAACTTAAAACGTATCTGAAAGACAAGTACGATATGGATCAGGTTCATGGAAGGCCCTTCCATCCTCAAACACAAGGCAAGATAGAACGGTATCACAGAACGATGAAGAATGTTGTAAAGCTTGATAATTACTATTGTCCCGAAGAATTAGAAAGAGCGCTGGAAAAGTTTGTTCACAGATACAACCACGAAAGGTATCACGAATCGCTGCAAAATCTAACTCCTGCTGATGTGTATTATGGACGTGGTGACGAAATCCTGAAAGAAAGAAAAAGGATCAAAGAGGAGTGCCTTGTAAACCGAAAAACCGAGTATCAAAATTTTAAATTGAATGAAAACAAGAAAAATGAATTACATTTGAATTAAACCAAAACACTATCTAACAAATAGTCCAATTTAGTTTGAAGACGTACACGAAAACCTCTTCCAGCAGCAGCCGTTGTTACTAAATTAGTCATTTGAAAAGTGCTTCCGAAGCCATCATGAATGTGAAGCATTGATGCAGGAGCAGTAAACCCTAGTCCAATACCTACGAAACCAGCGGTGGCTCCAGAA
>JBKJQG010000276.1:0-5909 GCA_046594925.1 Bacteroidia bacterium | reverse complement strand
CCGAGTCAATGTGAAAAGCTTCATTCAAAGATTTCCGGGTCGGAGTTAAAAATTGTCCAGAAAAGCGGCCATTTGCCTTTTGTGGAGCGCCCCGAGGAATTAGAAAAAATTCTAGTTGATTTCATGCGAAATTAAAGCAGTCTCAACTTTTAAAAACAACATGACACAATTTTTTTGGCTGGCATTGATTCCATTTCTGCTTTTGGGTAAATTTACCAAAGGGCAAACGTCTGATCATGCAAAGCCGGAAAGGCTCGAGATAAAAAAATAGCAGGAACATACTCGGAAAAGGGTGCTAGCTTTGTGATAAGAAAGAATGGCAAATTCAAATTAATCTCGCCTGCTCCGCGACGATTTGTTCACACGGGCTATTGGAAAGTCACCAACGATACGCTTCGTTGTTATGCAACACATAGCAACACCGACATCAATGGCGAAGGAAAGAAATTAAAGGATAAGAAGATCTTTGACATGATCTCTGTCAATGGTAAGATCTACAGTGTTGTTGGGCAGGACCTCAAATTGATTTGTTGCAAAAAGGAATAAAAGTAAATCAATTAACCCTCTTCTCACTTCAACAACTCCACAATCCGCTCGATCGCTGCCTGATTTTCCGGTAGTTTAATCGAATAAAAGACTTTTTTCTTTTCCTTATTAGTAAGATGCCAGCTGAGTGAGATTCTGTCATTCGCTTCGTTGCGTAATTGAAGATCGACAATGTCAATCTGAGATTTGCACCAGACATCAGCCATTTGAATCTGCTGATTTTGGTTGTAATCTTGTACTTCAAAAAGATGTCCGTAAAAACTGCCCATTGGTCGTGTTAGAGCCTGCATCAAAGTTTGATTTGGATTTTCATCCACCGGAACATTTTTGTGCCTGTCGCGGATCTGAATGATCAGGATGCCACTGGTGTTCTCAGCTATCCAGTCATTGAAAGCTTTAATAAAACGCAGACTGGTCTCCATTCCGTAGTTATCCCTTAATCCTGCATCCATGATCTCGATGCGCGGTTCACTCGGCAGGGAAACAACGGGTGAAATATATGGGAAGGTTGCACTCATCCGCAGAACACTGGTGAACAATGTTTGCTCGGCACTTTGCTTTTCGAAGAATCGGGAGTATTCAATGGCATCGAATAATTTGTTGAACTGTGTTTTTTCTGTCTTGGCATTTTGTGTCAGGTAAGAAATTCCAAGCGGAGAGATGAGTAGTTTTCTGCCGTCATTCACAATAGAAGGGCAGAAGACCATCATCGGAATGGCTGCATCGGCTTCGGGTTTTTTGTAGGCCGACAAACGCTTATCGAAAACATTAAATGTGTTCTCTTCCAGTTTTTGCTCGAGCGCATACCCTCTGTCGTATGCATATTTATGATTATCCACTTTAAAGCTTTTCAACGGGAAAAGCCATTCGCTGGTGGCAATGGTAAAGGCGATGGGATTCAGGATATCTTTCGCCATGTTGTTGCAATAGATCTTGTCGTATTGATTCGGAATCTTGTTCTGGCTCATCAGAAGGTTCAATTCCCGAAAATACGCCGCACCGATCATTCCACCGGAAGAGCCGGTGATGAGCTGAGTCTGACTGAATAGTTTTCCACCCGACATGCTGTCTGCCGTCTGCAAACTATGCAGTGTCCATATCGCTGAACGGATTCCTCCGCCACTCACATTGATCAGCACCAGCTTTGGTTTCTTATTGGGCTGCAATGAATCGGTGTTCTTTACTTTCCATTTGTTCAATACGTTCAGAGTTGCATTAATGTCGGCCGTTAGGTGCTCGTAATTTTTATCAATGATTTTGAAATTGTCATAGGTATAAGGCGCCTTCTCTGTATCGTAATTCAATCCATAAGCGCGGTTCGGTGTGGAAAGGATCTCCCATTTGTGCAGGGAATTGAAGGCAATTAAAAAAACAAAGAACAAGATGGTCGACCAACCTCTGAACCAAGTATAGAAAGAGCTGAAGAGCATGATGAACATCGTGAACAGCAGGAATAGACTGGCACTTGCCGGGATTTCAAAGGCGGATGCTTTTGAGAACAAACCCAATAAAAGCAAACTGGCAATGGTCATGACTTGGAATATAAAAGCGGCGCGGTGATTTTGTCTCAATACCGCTTTCAACATTTCTTTTTTGTAGTGTTTTACTGAACGGACCAGCCTTCTTCTAAAAAGCCCACTCATGTAAGTCTCCACGTACCAGTCACGAGACTCTTTGATTAGGGTTGGATTGCGCTCCCCCGAATGATATTCGCCCCTGATCCTTTTAAGAGGTGAGGGATCTACAATCTGAATTCCGTAAAGTTTTGTGATGTCTTTGTTCGTTCTGAAAAAATAGCCGAAGGAGAGAAAGGTGAAGAATAGATTTCCCGCGAGAAAAGCAAAGATGAACCAGATGATATGGTAAGTCGCGAAAATCTCCTCGCTTTTTAAGAAGAAGAAGATCTCAACGCAATAGAGCAGTGTAAAGATCAGAGGAATGACAGAATTGTTCATGCAATACTTCATGAATGGATTTTTTAAAGTAGCCAGAAAAGGAAAGCGGTAACCATTCTTGATGTAGCTGGCAATGTTGTAGGCCATGATGAGACCGCCACAAGCAAAACCCGTAATAAAGTATGAATAGAAACTCATTTTTCCGAAATACTCAGGGCCCCAAAACAAATAAGCGGCCCCATAGCGCGGAGCAACATTGTTGGTAATGATCCCAAAGAATAACAGCCAGAAAATCAGGAGAAGCTGATTTTTCTTGAAGTCAAGCAAAAGTAACCGAAACGAGAAAGAGTAGAAGAACCTCCTGAAGGTGGGATGCTTCTTTATTTGTAATCTTATCCTCGCTGTTACGCTCATAAATGGTAGAAAAAGAAAATGGTTATTAGAAAATGGTTAATTGTGGTTATTCGTTCTGAGAATATTTCTTCTTTTGATTAGTAAGGTAATTAATATATCCGTTCGGTAAGGCGAGATTTCGGTTTAATAGCTGTTTGTATAGGCTATATTCTTCTTCGGTAATGTATTTTTCATCTGTCGCAATGATAAGATGATCAATAACTTCGTACAATGAACCTCGGCTATGTCTGCAAAACTGAATGTTTTCCTGGAAATGAAACCTTCCATATCCCTCTGCAATATTATTTGTTACTGATCTGGAAGCCCTTACCAATTGATCAACTAGAGCGTACTTTTCAGTTTGAGGAAATGTCTTCACCAATTTAGAAACATTTCTTCTTAATTCGGTCGCCGATTTCCAACATTCGAGATCTTCAAAACTTCGTATTTCCATTCGTTTAAAATTTAGATTTAACAACTAATTATCCCCAATGACCTTTTCCCGATGTCCCAATTAACCGCTAAATCTGAACCAAAACGATCCGTATTTAATTTTTTTTCTAACCTTTTTCTACCATTAACCTTTAACCATTTTCCATTAACCTATCTTACTGTTAACAATCTCGAGAATTTTACTCTCCAAAGCGTTCGTCTTGCTCTCTAATACGTTTCCTTCGGCAATTAGTTTCTCGGCAAAGGTTTTATCGGTTAAGCCTGCGGCATTTATTTTGACATTCAAGAAAGCTCCCATCACTGCTGTACGTGCGCACAAAGCGCCAACGCCCGCATCGGTGACTGAATTCGGATTGCCGACTTCGGCCATTGCTTTGATCACTTCCATGGAATCGTAGCATACCTGCATCACTTTGAAAGGGACTTCGGTTGCGTATTTGGTTGCATCTTGTATGGCTTGTGTCCGAGCTTTCTTTTCTTCGTCGGTTGCTTTCGGGAGACTGAAGGCCGCCATGATCTTATTGAAAGCATTGGTATCTTCATCTACCAGCTTCAGCAATTCATTTTTGTGCTTCTGCCCTTTTTCTGCCCAGTCCGAAAATTCCTTCCAACGCTCATCCCAGCCTGGTTTGTGGGAGGAAAGGTTAGCGACCATTGTTCCTAAGGAAATCCCAAGTGCTCCAACATAAGCAGAGATGGAACCACCTCCAGGAGCGGGGCTTTCACTTGCTGTTTCATCCGCAAAAGCAACCAGGTCCATTTTGATCAACCTCGCTTTTGAATCGTCTTTTAATAAATATTCAATGATGCGTTCTTCCGGTTTGAAAGGACCCAATTCATCCAAGCCCAACGATTTTACGGCTATCTTGATTAGTTCTTTTTCCGAAACTCCCGTGGAACGGTTCTGCTTTTCCAAAAAGTATTTTCCGGCGTCCAGCATTGATTTTAAGGGAACCAAGCCCACTAACTCCGATCCTGTCACACGTATTCCTCTTTCTGTTGCTCTATTACAAACTTCGTCAAAGGCTTTGTGCACAGATGTGATGTTGATGTTCGTCAGGTTCATCGAGATCTGTGCAATTCCATATTCCTCAATGTACCAACCAATCGCTTTCACTGATTTCAAAGAACCGGGAATGTTCACCGGGTTTCCTTTTTCATCGGTCACAATCTTTCCGGTCACTGGATTGCCTTCTCTTTTCACACGGCCTGCTTCACGCACGTCAAAGGCTATGGAGTTCGCTCTTCTGGTGGAAGTTGTGTTTAAGTTTACGTTGTAGGCCACTAGAAAATCTCTTGCTCCTATAACTGTAGATCCTGATTTTATAGAATGCTCAGCCGGACCGAAGTCGGGCTTCCATTCTGCTAGTTTTATCTTTTTGAAAAAGCCTTCGTATTCTCCTGCACGAATAACAGAGAGGTTGTTTCTTTTTTTATCTGCTTGTGCTGCTTCGTATAAGTAGACGGCAATGCCCAATTCTTTGCCGACGCGTGCTCCTAATTTTTTTGCATATTCCGCGGTTTCTTCCATGGAAATGCCGGCAATGGGGATAAGCGGACAAACATCAGTTGCACCCATTCTTGGATGTTCCCCTTTGTGTTTACTCATGTCGATCAGTTCTCCTGCTTTTTTGATGGCTAGGAAAGCCGCATTGATGACAGCTTGCGGTTCTCCGACAAACGTAACGACTGTTCTGTTGGTTGCCTTGCCCGGATCCACGTTCAAAAGTTTCACTCCTTCAACAGATTCAATTTCATTTGTGATCTGTTTGATGACGTTCATGTCGTGTCCTTCAGAAAAATTTGGAACACACTCGATTAACTGGTTCATTTGTTCATTGGTTTATTTGTTCACTAGTAGGCTGTGTGCATACCGCGTTTCTTTTGTTTATTGCTTTTTCCCATCTTTCATCTGTTATTCAATAATCTTCCCGTTCAGTATAATTGTCTCCACCAAATTACTTCCAAAAGAATAAGGAATAAATCCATAACTCGAAATTTCTTTCGTAATAAATACATTCGCTTGCTTTCCAACACATATACTTCCATGTGTTTTGCTCAGATCCATTGCATAAGCTGAATTGATAGTAGCTGCATTGATGGCTTCTTCAGGAGTCATCTTGTATTGAACGCAGCAAAGTGATAACATAAAATTCATGTTTCCGCTTGGACTGCTTCCCGGGTTATAGTCGCTAGCAACAGCAATAGCCAATCCTGCATCTATCATTTTTCTTGCCGGTGGTAAGGGTAAACTCAAAAAGAAAGCTGCACCTGGTAAAATGGTGGGCATTGTTTTCGAGTTTTTCAAAGCTTCAATTTCTTTATCACCAACAAATTCCAAATGGTCCACACTAATCGCGTCCACTTCAACACCTGCCAGTACGCCGCCAAAATTACTCAATTGCTCTGCGTGCACTTTCGGAGTCATTCCGAGCTTCTTGGCTGCAGTGAGTATTTCAATGGTTTCTTCTTTCGTAAAATAATTCTGTTCACAGAACACATCACAATAATCAGCCAGTTTTTCTTCAGCGATCTTGGGCATCATTTCGTTGATGAGCAAGTCGATGTATTTGCGTTTGTCGTTTTTGTATGCCGTCGGAACAGCATGTGCTCCGAGGAAAG
>JBKJQG010000169.1:0-11277 GCA_046594925.1 Bacteroidia bacterium | reverse complement strand
AAGATGATGTAACTCGTATCGAATTACAAGCTGTAAGTGGAGTTGTACTTGCTGCTGTGGGATTATGGTATGACGATCGTCCAATTGGTATGTCGCCTCTTACTGCTGATTTATTAGGAGTACTTGGTTATACTACTGGAGTGGAAACAAACGATACTACTTTCAAAACTACTTTCCCTTATGCGCAAACTCCTTGGAGTGGTTATGCAAATCATAGCGGTCAGTAAGAAATTATAAATGAAATTTTAAAAAGAAAAATCATGAAAAAAATATCAACCGGAAAAGTCCTAACAATCGCAGGAGTTGTTGCAACAGCAATAACACTCGGAGTTTGGGATTCTCAAAACTCCATTGTGGAAGCATCCAGCCACAGGGAAGCGCCATTGATCGCAAACGATCCTTTGGCCGACAACACCGACTTGTATGCATTCAGATGTCCTGACGACAGCACCCATGTTACCATTATTGCTAACTACGTTCCTTTGCAGTTACCGCAGGGCGGACCTAACTATGCATCATTTGGTGAGAACATTCGTTATGAGGTGCACATCGAAAATGATGGAACTACCGGTGATGATCTTACTTATCGTTTTACCTTTTCAAAAGTAAACGAAGATCCCACCACTTTTTTCAACATCCGTTTAGGACAAGAAAATTTGAAAACAAGTTATATTGTTGAAAGAAGTCTCAATGGAGGAGCTTTCAGCACTATTGTTACAACAGGTGTAGTTCCACCTCCGAACATCGGGCCTCGCTCTATAAGCAATGGTACGGTGGGTTTAGGTGCAGCAAATTATGACGCCTTGATTTTTCCTGCGGCCATTTCAGTTGCAACCGGCACGGGAGGAGAAATTTTCTATTGCGGACCAGCTGACGACCCATTTTTTGTTGACTTAGGTGGTATTTTCGACCTTGGCCAAACACGTTATGGCAGTGGACCTGTTGACGGTGTTGGAAACAAAAACGTTCATTCCATTGCAATGAAAATTCCAATCAGCACTTTGCAAAAAACAGGCTTACCAGTTACTTCAGCTACTAGCATCTTAGACCCGAACTTCGTTATCGGTGTATGGGCTTCTGCTAGCAGACCTACAACACGTACATTAAGCACTACAGGTGGAAGTCCGGCTGATGGAGGAACGTATGTTCAGGTATCACGTATCGGAATGCCGTTAACAAACGAAGCAGTTATTCCTATCGGATCAAAAGACAAATGGAATTCATTATCTCCTTATGCAGAAGATACTGCCATGGATAACTACTTCTGTAATCCTGAATTAGCTTTATACATGGACAATCTTGCATTTGGTTCAGCAGTACCTGCTTTCTCGGCATTGAGAATTCAGACCGCTTCACAAACCGTACTTGGTCCAGTAAACTTCACCAATGGAAACGATGGTTTATATGTTCTTTATGGCAACCCTGCTACAACAGGAAGTGCATTGGATACAGCAATCTTCGGTAAATATTTGTTGAGAAACAACAAACCGCGTTCCGTGGATATTTTGCCTATCTTTTATACAGGTGTTCCTAACATGATACCTTATCAATTGGCTACAGGTAAAACAGATGGTAACCCATTAACTGCAGGAAAGCCTTTTATTAATAATTTCTTACCAATCTTTGGAGATATGCTTCGCCTGAACATGGCGGTACCGGCAACACCAAGAAATTCACCAGACTTCAGTTCTCTGGGACTGGTTCAGGCAGCTGTTTTAGGGTTGACTGATGCTAGATTCAACACAAGCACTTCCTTACAACGCATCCCAAACATGGACGGTTTCCCTAATGGAAGACGTTTAGAAGATGATGTAACTCGTATTGAATTGCAAGCTGTGAGTGGAGTAGTACTTGCTGCAATTGGATTGTGGTATGATGACCGTCCGATCGGTTCACCAGCACTTACTCCGAATTTATTAGGAGTACTTGGCTATTCAACCGGTGTGGAAGCAAATGACACCACGTTCAGAGCTATTTTCCCTTATGTGCAGACACCTTGGAGTGGCTATGCGAATCATAGCGGACAATAAAGAAATTATAAATAAAAAATTTAAAAAGAAAAACCATGAAAAAGATATCAACCGGAAAAATCCTAACCCTTGCAGGAGTTGTTGCAACAGCAATAACACTTGGAGTTTGGGATTCTCAAAAATCTACTGTGGAGGCATCCAGCCACAGGGAAGCGCCATTGATCGCAAACGATCCATTGGCTGACAACACAGACCTCTATGCATTTAGAAGTCCGGATGACACCAACACCGTAACCATCATCGCTAACTATGTTCCTTTGCAATTACCTCAAGGGGGACCAAATTATGCTTCATTCGGAGAGAATGTGCGTTATGAGATCCACGTCGAAAATGATGGAGTTACAGGTGATGACCTCACCTACCGTTTTACTTTCTCGAAAGTAAACGAAGACCCCACTACTTTTTTCAACATCCGTTTAGGGCAAGAAAACCTGAAAACGACTTATGTTGCTGAAAAAAGTATTAACGGCGGACCATTCACACCCATCGTTACTGCAGGCGTTGTTCCTCCTCCAAACATCGGGCCTCGCTCCATTAGCGGTGCTGCAGGTTTAGGAGCAGCTAATTATAATGCATTAATGACCTCTGCGATTGCATCAGCTACGGGTGGTGGTGGAGAAACCATTTTTTGCGGACCAACCGATGACCCTTTCTTTGTTGACCTTGGTGGTATTTTCGACCTTGGACAAACACGCGCGGGCGGCACAGGAGTTGACGCACCGGAAGATGGTGTAGCTTGTAAGAATGTTCATGCAATTGCAATCAAAATTCCTATCAGCACATTGCAAAAAACAGGTTTAAGTGTTAGCGCTGCAGCAAACATTTTGGATCCTAACTTCGTTATTGGAGTTTGGGCTTCAGCAAGCAGACAGCAGATCAGAACTTTGAATGGAAACGGAACCGAGTCTTATACAGGTTCATACGTTCAGGTATCCCGTGTTGGTATGCCTTTAACAAACGAAGCGGTTATTCCTATCGGAGACAAGGACAAATGGAATTCACTGACTCCTTATGCAGAAGATACTGCTATGGAAAGTTATTTCTGTAATCCTGAATTAGGATTGTACATGGACAACCTTGCTTTTGGTGGTGCTGTACCGGCTTTCTCTGCGTTGAGAATTCAGACAGCTTCACAAACAGTGCTTGGTCCTGTAAATTTCACAAATGGAAATGATGGTTTATTTGTTCTTTACGGTAACCCTGTAACAATAGGAACTGCATTGGATACAGCTATCTTTGGTAAATATTTGTTGAGAAACAACAAGCCACGTTCTGTGGATCTTTTGCCGATCTTCCATACAGGAGTACCTAACCTTGCTCCTTATCAATTGGCAACAGGTAAAACAGATGGTAACCCATTAACTGCAGGAAAGCCTTTCGTAAACAACTTTTTACCGATTTTCGGTGATATGTTGCGTCTGAACATGGCAGTACCTGTAACTTCCAGAACTGATCCAAAATTCAGTTCACTTGGATTGATCCAGGCGGCTGTTCTTGGGTTAACAGACCCTGCTTACAATACCACCACTGCTCTTCAGCGCATCCCAAACATGGATGGATTCCCGAACGGAAGACGTTTAGAAGATGATGTGACGCGTATTGAATTACAAGCAGTTAGCGGTGTTGTACTTGCTGCAATTGGATTGTGGTATGATGACCGTCCAATCGGAATGCCTGCACTTACTCCAGATCTTTTAGGAGTACTTGGTTACACAACAGGTGTTGAAGCCAATGACACTACTTTCAAATCGGTTTTCCCTTATTCACAAACTCCTTGGAGTGGATTCGGAAGATGTGGAGGACCAGCTCCTCTTACAACCGGAATCTATGGTTATGGAATGAACATCAGCGCCCCGGCATTGAACATGGTTCAAAACTTTCCAAACCCTTTTAGAGAAAGCACTACTATTAAATACAGAGTTGCTGAAACAGCTAACGTAAATATTAGTATTTTTGATCTGACTGGAAAGAAAGTTGCTACTCTTGTAAATCAAAAAGTACAGGACGGGACTTATGATCTTGTTTGGAGTGCAGAAAGTGTGAGCAGCGGAACTTACATTGTTTCACTTTCCTCCAATGGAAAAATTATTCAAACAATGAAAATCAGTGTTGCAAAATAATTTCAATTAGTTAATATATAAACAAGGTCGCTCTGAACATCGGAGCGACCTTTTTTAAACCACTTTCGTATGCTTAAAAATAAATACACCATCTTAGTTGCGGGCACCTTAATTCTTTTTACCTGCATTTTTATTTTTGCAAAAAAACCTGAAAAACAGATCGCAGGCTTTAAAGAACGAACAGGTTCCATTGCTCTTACCGGTGAATGGCTAGACACAAAGAAAGCTATTCAGGGATTATTATCTGCTATCGAATCGGACCAGGAGAATTACAAGGCAAAACTGAACCTTGCCCAAGCCTACATTCAAGAAGCAAGGGTAACAGGCGATCACGGTTAT
This sequence comes from Bacteroidia bacterium, assembly GCA_046594925.1. Lineage (GTDB taxonomy): Bacteria > Bacteroidota > Bacteroidia > 2-12-FULL-35-15 > 2-12-FULL-35-15 > 2-12-FULL-35-15. The sequence continues at coordinate 6,788 of JBKJQG010000169.1, read as the reverse complement.
TACGATGGCGCTGCTTTAGACCTACTGAATGATGTCATTAAGAATGAACCAAACAATTTTGATGCACTTTGCTGCAAGGCAACGGTTTTATTGTCACAGCATCATTTTTCAGATGCCTTAATCGTCGCAAAACAAGCTTTACCGATCAACCCCAACAGTGCTTTCATTTATGGATTAATGTGTGATGCTTATGTGGAACTGGGAAATTATCCGGAAGCTGTAAAAATGTCGGACAAAATGATTTCCATCCGTCCAGATATCCGCTCTTATGCCCGCATCTCCTATCTGAGAGAGATCCACGGCGACCTGAATGGAGCCATTGCAGCCTGCAAGCTAGCTGTTGGAGCCGGTTATCCGGGGTTGGAGCAAACAGAATGGACAAGAATGATCCTGGCACATTTGTATGAATCGACCGGGCACCTTGACACCGCAGAATATCATTATAAAATGGCTTTGGCCGAACGTCCGGAATACGCATTTGCCATTGCCGGATTGGGACGAATTGAAAAAGCGAAAGGAAATTACAAAGAAGCGATTCTGCAGTTTGAAAAAGCAAAAGGCATGATCATAGAATATTCTTTTTCAGATGAGCTGACAGACTTATACAAATTGAACGGAAATCCCGAAAAAGAAAAATCATCTGCAGAAAGTGTGATAGAAATGCTCAGCCCATTGTCGAACGAAGACGAAAGCAGTAGCGCTCATGGGCATTATGCCGACAAAGAACTGGCTTATGCCTACCTGAAAATAAACGACACCGAAAAAGCATTGAAACACGCTATGTTAGAATACGAAAGGCGCCCCGACAACATTGACGTTTGCGAAACAGTGGCTTGGGTCCTTTATCAGAAAGGAGATTACGTGCAGGCGAATAAAATGATGAACAAAGCCTTGCGCACCAACTGTAAAAATCCTATTTTGCTCTGCCGTGCGGGGTTGATAAAACTAAAAGCCGGAGAAAAAGAAAAAGGAGTAGCTTTGATAAAGACTGCTTTGGGCGGAGATCCATTCATTTCCGACATTGAATTAAGAAAAGAAGCCTCCAAATACTTAGAAGCAGCATAGATGATCCCAGCTCATAGAAAAACACTTCTTTTTTTTACAGCTGCCCTTATACTGCTATTTCTTCCCGCAACAATTCAAGCACACGCCATTGATCTCACAGGATTCCCGACAAAGGATGTTGCGATGATCTACTTGGAATTGGGCTATACCCACATCATTCCTTTGGGACTGGATCATATTTTATTCGTGCTTTGCCTTTTCTTTCTGAGTCCGAAACTAAAGACGGTGATTTGGCAGGCGACCGCATTTACAGTCGCTCATTCCATCACGCTTGGCCTGGCCATTTATGGCGTGATCAACCCTCCAACCTACATTGTTGAACCTGTAATTGCTTTGTCAATTATGTTCATAGCGGTAGAAAACATGATCTCGGACCAACTGAAACCCTCCCGAATCCTGATCGTATTTGCCTTCGGCCTCATCCACGGAATGGGCTTTGCTAGCGTGCTGACCGACCTTGGCCTGCCCAGAGACAAATTTTTGATCTCCTTAGTCACTTTCAACGTGGGTGTAGAATTGGGACAAATAACCGTCATTTTGGGCGCCTGGCTGCTCATCGGCTACTGGTTCAACAAAAAACCATGGTACCGAAAACGGGTTGTCATACCCATCTCTTGTGTTATTGCTGCCATCGCGCTCTATTGGACCATCGAACGTATTTTTTTTCCCGCTTAGGCAATCCGAATCGCCTTTTTGCTCGTAGGTACTGTTATGTTTAGGCAAAGAAAAGGTACAAAACTTATTTTCAACACGGAATCCCAAAGTCTCTTACTATTTTCCTTGCTTTTTATCTTGTTTTTTCTTCCCAATTCAAAGAAGGAAACCTATAGTATATAAGACAATGACAGGCAAAAAACACATACAAAAGGCTATCATTTACGGATTTTTTTTCGTGTATGCCTTTGCTGTGCTGAAACCAGTCCTACCCGTGATCAACGATCTCCTTGCACATGCTTTTTTTAACAGCCATCACCTGGCAACCGTTCACTACGAAAACGGTGCTTACCATTTGCACATGGAACTAAAAGTGGAGTCCGATCAGCAAAAAGAAAAGTCGAAAGAAAATGCTCCTGCATCATCAAGTGAAACTTTGGCCAATCACTTAAATGTAAAGACCAACGCCTTGAACATCTACCGATCCATTATATCTATTAACTTCCAGCCACTGACCCCGTCTACGCATGATGGATGGGTATACAAAACAAATCCTCCTCCCCGAGCTTAATTCCTTCTTGTTTTTTCTAAAAAAATTCTGGCTTGTCCAGACACCTTACTGACATTTCGCGCAGAATTCTAGAGATTGAATGCTTTTAATTTCTTGTTTCTTAGAAGCCGATATATTTAGACCGTAGGTATGAACCTTCTTCCTTTTCCTATTGACCACCTTTAATACGCAGACTATGAAACTATTTTCAAATCCGCTTCTACTAACAATACTTTCCATTTTATTTTCCGGAACAGCCTTGTTCTCACAAACAGCCGTAATCACCGGCATTGTTTCCGATAAAGAAACAAAACAATTGATCGAAGACGTAGTAGTGAGCATCGAAAACAATACGACTCACACCCACACGGATGTCTACGGAAAATTTTCTTTCCTCACACTTCCAGCAGGAAACTATGAGATCAAGCTGAGCAAATTCGGATACGAATCCCAGATCCTCCACGTGATGCTTGCCGATCAGGAAATCAAAGAACTCAGCATTCCTTTTCTTTTTAACCCAAAAACTTTAACGGCAGTCGACATTTCAACAGACCGGCCAACATCTGCCGCCTCATCCAACTATTTAAGTGCACTGGATTTCCAGAACAGGCCTAAGAATTCAGCACAAGACATGCTTCGTTTGGTTCCAGGATTATTCATTGCACAGCATGCTGGAGGAGGAAAAGCAGAGCAGATCTTCATTCGTGGTTTCGACTGCGATCATGGAACCGATGTCGCCACTTTTGTAGACGGCATTCCGGTGAACATGCCTAGTCATGGCCACGGACAAGGTTACGAAGACCTTCACTTCCTGATTCCGGAAACCGTAAAAGGAATGGACATTTTCAAAGGCCCCTACACCCCTCAGCACGGCAATTTCGCGACAGGCGCTTCCGTTCAATTCAATACCGCCGATACCCTTGAAACAAATTTGTTGTTGCTGGAAACAGCAGGCGTTCCGGAACTAGAAGAACTCACTTCAAAAAGAGTTTTGGCGATGCTGCAATTGCCGAATTTCTCAAAAAACATCTCTTCCTATTTTGTGGCCGACATCGTCAACAACAGAGGCTATTTTCAGAAAAGCCAGGATCTCAACCGCTTCAATCTTTTTTCAAAAACCGTCTTCACCATCAATGAGAATAGCAATTTAAGTTTCTCGGCGTCGGGTTTTGGATCTTCCTGGGATGCATCCGGACAAGTCCCGGAAAGGGCAGTTGCATCAGGCCATATCGACCGCTATGGAAGTATAGATCCCACCGAAGGTGGTTCTACTTCCCGGAACAACCTGAACCTTATTTACAAAGCGAATTTTCAAGGCGGAGAATTTGTTTCCCAAGTTTACACTTCCCATTATCATTTTAAACTCTTCTCTAATTTTACATTTTATCTTGATGATCCGATTAATGGTGACGAGATCGAACAAGGTGACGACCGAACAATCAGAGGCCTGAACACTCATTACACCATGCCTCATAAATTAGGAAACCTCAACAACAAATTTACGTTGGGGGCTTCTTACCGCTCCGATGAAATTGAGAATCAATTATGGCATGTAGTGAAACGCGAACGCCTGGAATCTCGTGCTCACGCCAATATACATGAACGCGCAACAGGAGTTTATTTCAACGAAGCGTTCCATTTTAACGAGCATTTCAGATTGGAACTCGGCGGCAGGTACGACTACTATCTTTTTGATGTAGAAGATCTTCTGCCGGATGACTCTATACACTCAAATTATTCCGGATACAATTATCAGACGTTGTTCAGTCCGAAACTGAATTTCATTTACACGGCAAACGATCGTTACCAATTTTTTCTGAATGCCGGAAGCGGTTACCACTCCAATGATGCGCGTTCTTCGGTGCAGGAAGCCGACAATCATGAATTGCCTCGTTCCGTGGGCGCAGAACTTGGTTCACTCCTTCATTTCGGAAAACAGTTTGTGGTTTCCGCAGCATTCTGGACATTGGAACTGGAGAACGAATTGGTTTATGTGGGAGATGATGGCACCACAGAGAACAAAGGCTCCAGCAGAAGAACAGGAATAGATCTGAGTGCGCGTCTCCAGATCAGCAAATGGCTTTTTGCAGACGCCGATCTGAACGTATCGAGGAATACTTTCACGGATAAGCTCTTCGGAAAGCAACTCGAAAGCGACTACTCTATTCCGCTAGCGCCTATTGCCACCTCCGCTGGGGGATTCACCTTCAAGCATAAAAAAACAGAAGCCGGCATCCGTTACCGTTTCATGGCCGATCGTCCCGCTAACGAATCCAACAGCGTAGTTGCGAGGGGATACAATGTGATCGATCTTTCCCTGAATTACACAACCGGACATTTTAGAATAGGCTGTTCCGTGGAGAACCTGCTTAACACAAAATGGAACGAGGCCCAATTCGATACGGAAAGTAGATTGCCTTTTGAAGACGAGTCCGTTGAAGAATTACATTTCACCCCGGGAACTCCTTTGTCGGCGAAGATCACTATAGGCTACACCTTTTAATCGGGCTTTAGCCGGCGTTTTAACAGAACGCATCTAAATGCTCTTCTCTTACCTTTTTGCTTAATCAAAAGGAAACAAAAATTTGAATTCGGTGTTTTCATTTTGCGTTAAATTAATTTTGACCACAAAAAAAGCTCCGCCCCGAGAATTCGGGACGGAGCTTTTTTTGTATGTCGCTTCGACTAAGCTGCTACTCTTTGCAAAAGTACTTTACAAGGATTTCTTGAAGTCACTTTTACGTCATGGTCTATATGCAAAGGAATGGCAAGGTAATCGCCTGGAACCAGGGAATGAACTATATCACCGATAGTGATGTCGCAGGTTCCTTCGAGGATCAGAAATTTTTCATGTTCATCGCCGTGCACTTCCTCAGGAGCCATATTTTTTATCCAGACTATAGCTGAAGTCACTTCAGGAGAAAAACCGATGATCTTTACGAATATTTCTTCGAACTCTACGGGCGCTTTCATGTCTTCCCGGTCCAGCCAGGAAGCATAATCTTCAACTTTCGATCGTTCGTTCAAGACAGGAGGAAAAGTCTGAGGTTCGCCTTGCTCCAGTCTTTCTGTATAGTCGATGGTAGCCATCAACAATGGCTTGATGTTCAAATGCGGTTGTTTCTCGTTTTGCTGTGCGTATTTTTCCAGTGCAATGGCAATGGCTTCCATTTCCTGCTTCACTTCCGGGTATAAAGTAGCCATCTTTTCCACCTCATCAGATTCTGCCTTGCTGGCCAACCCGAGGATGTATATCTCCAAGATCCCTGATTCTATATATTCTTTTGTATTCATGGTTTATATCGGCAAAACGGTATATGAGAGTGCTTTGTGTACTTAACTTATATCGGAAACTACGGTATAAGAGATCGTTTGGATTGCAAAATAACGCGTTTAATTGAAGATTGTTATCCAAACAGGGCAATTATTCGACCAATGGCAGTTTTCGTTCGGGGAATAAAAAAGCGAGACAAAAATGCATAATACATTTCGTCTCGCTTTAAATATAAATTTAAAGAGCTTACTCAGCTACTTGCACCATTTTAAACGGCACGTTGATGATCGCTTGGTAATCTTCACCAGCTTCTAACATATCCTCATCATCTTCTTCGTAATACCAATTGATTACAACTGTGCTACCGCCTTTGTTTATAGCTTCCAATTTTTTAAATACATCCAAAATACACTTAGATGAACTTGTATTAAAATATTCTAATTGAATATTTACATTGGTCGCAGATTGAGGCTTAGCTGCATATTTCTCCAACCAATCTACTAAGGGTTTGTAAAACTCGATTGAGTTTTCAGGAATAGAGCGTCCTTTGATCTCTAAAAAGCCTTTTCCTGTATCAAAAGTGATAGTTGGGGTTTTTGGTGTTCCTTCAATTGAAATTGTTTCCATAATCTTATTTTTATTGTGATATTTTAATATTTAAACTGAAAAATGAAAATTTATCATCTACGGGTGAAAAATTGAAATTCAATTTCTCTCCTGTTTTGCGTGCAATGTCTATCATCCCCAATCCTCCGCCGCCTTTGAGCGACATCTCACCGTTATTTAAAACTGCTTTGTAATATTCTTTTAATTCCTCTTTTGATAATAAGTTGATGTCTTCCAACCGTTTTTTTAGTCCTTCAACATTTTCTTTCTTGATGTAATTTCCTGTAACGATGTTGTATTGGTTATCAATCTTACCGATCATAAAAATTGCGGAACGGATAACATCATTTTGCTCGGGCGCAACTTCATCCATGTGATGGTATAGATTCTGAAGGCACTCGACTAATACATTGTAAACTTTCTTTTTGATCTTTGGTTCTTCTTGCAAATTATCCAGCTTGGATTCCATTATTTGCAATATGGAGGTAAGCAACTCAGAAGTGATATCACCTTTAAAAGAGAGCATAATATTATTACGCTCCATTTTATCATAAAAATCGTAAATATCTAACATCATAAAACTAAAGTTAAATCGATAAGCTGATAATTCCTGATTTGTTAATTAAGCAAATATATAAA
>JBKJQG010000026.1:0-33380 GCA_046594925.1 Bacteroidia bacterium | reverse complement strand
CAAACTGGGTTTCGGCACTTCTTTCATCACTCCGAATCTGGAGCAGAAGATCAAGTTATACCGCGATGCGGGAATGAAGGTTTACGTTGGCGGAACTTTGTTTGAAGCGTTCATCGTCCGTAACATGTTTGAGGATTACCTGAAGCTGCTCGACAAACTGGGCTTGGATTGCGCTGAAGTATCCGATGGATCCATCGTGATGCCTCACGATAAAAAATGTGAGTACATCCGTATATTATCGAAAAACTTCACAGTCCTTTCAGAAGTTGGTTCAAAAGAAGCAGGGATCATCATCCATCCGGCGATGTGGATCTCGATGATGAACAAAGAATTGCAGGCCGGTTCCTGGAAAGTGATCGCAGAAGCCCGTGAAAGTGGAAACGTGGGAATCTACCGTGCGAACGGCAGTGCACATACCCTGCTCATCAATAAGATATTGGCCAAGGTAGATCGCGACAGTATCCTCTGGGAAGCACCTATCAAAGCACAGCAGGTTTGGTTTCTGAAATTACTGGGGGCAAATGTCAATCTGGGAAATATTTCTTACGAGGATGTTATTCCATTGGAGACTTTGCGTCTCGGCTTGCGTGGCGATACATTTTTCAGTCATTTACCGGCTGACCTGAAACAAACAAATGAATGATCTTTTAAAACAATATCAAAATGAAAGAAGTAACAGTTTCCGAATTAAAAAAGCTTAAAGACAGCGCAACCGATTTTCAACTTATTGACGTTCGCGAAGAACACGAATTAGAGATCTGCGAGATCGGCGGTATTCACATTGCTATGGGCGAAGTGATGGACAACTTGGATAAAATCTCCAAAGACAAACAAGTGGTCATCCACTGCAGAAGCGGTGCCCGTTCCGGAGCCATCTGTCAGGCTTTGGAATCAGCAGGCTTCAACAACGTTTACAACCTCAAAGGAGGTATCATAGCTTGGTCCACCGAGATCGACCCTTCTATCACTAAATATTAGCCTTTCCCTGCCTCCCCAAATGGCGAGGAGAGATAAAAAAGAGAGCCCCTATGGTTGACTTATTCAAGCACATCCTGCACCTGGATTTCGAATGGTTGTTTCAGAATTACAGCGACGCAGTTTACATCATTTTATTTCTTGTCATTTTTATTGAGACCGGAATGGTCATCATGCCTTTTCTTCCCGGTGACTCCTTGTTGTTCACCGCCGGATTGTTTGCTCGTCTCGGTTACCTGAATTTATCATACTTACTTCTCCTTTTGTTTGCTGCGGCTGTGCTGGGCGACAACACCAATTACTGGCTCGGTCGAAAACTCGGACTTAAGGCTTTGCAGATCAAGATCCGTGGAAAGAAGATCGTGAAAGAAGAATACCTGACGAAGACACATTCCTTTTTTGATAAATACGGACCAAAGACCATCATCCTCGCGCGCTTTGTTCCCATTGTCAGAACCTTTGCTCCTTTCGTGGCAGGTATCGCTGAAATGAAATACAAGAAATTCCTTGCCTTTGATGTGCTCGGCGGCGTAATCTGGATCGGCAGTTTAACCCTGGCGGGTTTCTTTCTGGGCGAGATTCCCTGGATCCGCAACAACATCGAAAAGGTGGCCCTCGGCATCATCTTCATCTCTATTCTGCCTGTCATTATTGAGATCCTGAAGGCTAAGATGTCCAAGAAAAAAGCTTAAAAATCTTTTGTTCAAATCGAAATATTTTATACCTTTGAGTATAATACCATTAAGTATAATACCATAAAGTATAAAAATGAAAGATTCGCCCTTCATTTACGGAACCACAGTCAGCGTTCACTCCTTCACCAACCGTGAAGCGGAAACAGAGAAGTTGCGCAGCAACCTGATGTACGGCATCAACACCACGATCATCTCGCCGAGGCGATGGGGGAAATCTTCCTTGGTGGAGAAAGTGATTCACGACATTAAAAAGAAAGAAAAAAATGTCAAGACCGTCGTCATCGATCTTTTCTCCGTCAGCACAGAAGAAGAGTTTCTGGAACTGTTTGCCAGAGAGGTCATCAAGGCTTCTTCCGGAAAACTGCAAGAATGGATGGGAACCGGAAAAGAATTCTTTAAAAAGCTGATCCCGAAATTCAGCGTGGGATTTGATGAAACGGATTTCAGCCTGAGTTTCGATCTGAAAGAATTAAAAAAGCACAGCCACGAAGTACTAGACCTTCCGGAACTCATTGCCAAAAAGAAGAACATCAAATTCATCATCTGTCTGGATGAATTCCAGAATCTTTCCAATTTTCCGGGCTACAGCGACCTGGAAAAGAAAATGCGCGCTTCCTGGCAACGACAGAAAAATGTGACCTATTGCCTCTATGGAAGCAAGCGCCACATGATGAGTCACATTTTCAATAACCCTTCGAAACCTTTCTACCGGTTCGGCGACATTCTGCTTTTGCAAAAGATCGAAACAAGCAAATGGATCAAATTCATCTGCAAAAGTTTTGAGACATCGGGCAAACAGATTCCAGAAGCCACGGCAGCAAGGATCCCGGAGCTGATGAAGAACCATTCCTGGTACGTTCAGCAACTGGCTCATTATACCTGGAACATGACTTCCAAAAAAGCAAGTGATACAGAGGTGAATGCCGCATTGAAAGAACTCATACAGGCCAACAGTCCGCTCTACCAAAAGGAGGTCGAGACCATCAGCGGAACTCAGCTGAATCTTTTAAAGGCAGTCGCAAAAGAAGAAACAAAATTCACGAGCACTTCCGTGATGCAACTTTACAATCTTGGAACACCCCGAAATGTTAGCAAAAATAAGGACATTCTAATCAACAGTGACATCATCCACGAACAGAACGGAGTTTATGAATTCCTGGACCCCGCTTTTGAATTATGGTTCAAAAAACAATTTTTTAATCAAGCTTATATAAAATAAAATGACGGACTTGTACGGACTGATAGGTTACCCCCTCTCCCACTCTTTTTCCAAAAAATATTTCAGCGAAAAATTTGAAAAAGAAAACATCACACATTGCGAATACCGGGCCTTCCCGATCGAAAAGATCGACATGTTGCCTCAACTGATAAAAGATCATCCGGCACTGAAAGGACTGAGTGTGACCATTCCCTACAAAGAAACCGTGATCCCTTTTCTGGATGAACTCGATGAAACGGCAAAGGCTGTAGGCGCTGTCAATTGCATTAAGATCACGAACAACTCTCCCAACTCCGCTCACCCTCCCGATAGCTATCGGGATCCCCACTTAAAAGGGTACAACACCGATGTTTTCGGTTTCCGTCAAAGCATAAAGCCTTTTCTCGAATCACAACACGAACGCGCACTCATCCTAGGAACAGGCGGGGCTTCCAAAGCTGTTCATCATGTGTTGAAAGAAATTGGCATTAACTGTTCTTTTCTAAGTCGCAAGAAGACCGGCGAAAATCAATTTGAATACGAAGAAGTGAACGATCACATGATCAAAGCCTTTAAACTCATCGTGAATGCTACTCCACTTGGGATGTATCCGAACGTGGATTCTTGTCCGCAAATCCCTTACGAATTCATTTCGCAGTCTCATTTGTTGTTCGACCTGATCTACAATCCTGCGGAGACAGAATTCCTGAAACGCGGAAAAATCAATGGAGCTGCAACGGTGAACGGTTACTCCATGCTTCAGCAACAGGCTGAGGAAGCTTGGCGGATCTGGAATAAATAAGAAGCGGGCACTTTCTTTTTCTTTACGAATTCAGTAAATTTGCAATCAATGGAATTTAAACTCACATCCGAATTTCTGCCAACTGGAGATCAGCCCACTGCCATCAAACAATTGGTGGATGGAGTCAATGAAAAAATTCCCGCACAAACACTATTAGGTGTTACAGGTTCCGGAAAAACGTTTACGATCGCGAATGTGATTCAACAGACCGGAAAACCGACTTTGATATTAAGTCATAACAAAACCCTTGCTGCACAGCTTTACGGAGAGTTCAAACAATTCTTCCCAAACAATGCTGTTGAATATTTTGTCAGCTACTACGATTACTACCAACCCGAAGCTTTTCTTCCAAGCACCAATACCTATATCGAAAAAGATCTTGCCATCAACGATGAGATTGAAAAATTACGCTTGAGCACGACTTCTTCGCTTTTATCGGGAAGACGTGACATTATTGTTGTTTCCTCTGTTTCTTGCATTTACGGTATCGGCAACCCGGTCGAATTCCGGAGCAATGTCATAAACATCAAAAAAGGTGAGATCATTTCAAGGAATAAATTTCTTCACCGCCTGGTCGAAAGTCTTTATTCCCGTACGACGGAAGATTTTCTTCGCGGAAATTTCCGAGTGAAAGGTGATACGGTCGACATCAACTTAGCTTATGCAGATGTTTCCCTGCGCGTTTCTTTTTTTGACGATGAGATTGAAGAGATAGAATACTTTGATACTGCTACCGGCAAAATCACGGAGAAACTTGACAGCGTCACTGTTTATCCTGCCAACATCTTTGTTACTAGCCCCGAAACGATGAAAAGCGCCATTCATCAAATCCAGGATGACATGGTAAAGCAAGTGGCTTATTTCAAAGAGATCGGAAAAGAATTGGAAGCAAAACGATTGGAAGATCGTGTGACCTATGACTTAGAGATGATGCGCGAACTGGGTTATTGCTCGGGTATTGAAAACTATTCGCGTTATTTCGACAGTCGTTTGCCGGGTTCACGTCCTTTCTGTCTGCTCGATTATTTCCCCGATGATTTTTTAATGGTCATCGACGAGAGTCACGTAACGCTTCCACAGATCCGTGCTATGTATGGCGGCGACCGCTCACGCAAAGTGAACCTTGTTGATTTCGGATTTCGCTTACCGGCAGCCATGGACAACCGTCCTCTGAAATTTGAGGAATTTGAATCGCTTATTCATCAATTGATATACGTGAGTGCGACACCGGCTGAATATGAACTGACAAGGTCAGAAGGGATTGTTGCCGAACAGGTGATTCGTCCTACAGGCTTGTTGGATCCGATCATCGAAGTCAGACCAAGCATCAACCAAATTGACGACCTTTTAGAAGAGATCGACAAAGTCGCCAAACGCGATGAAAGAATATTGGTCACTACATTGACCAAACGCATGGCGGAAGAACTTCAGAAATACATGCTGAACATCGGCATCCGATGTCGTTATATCCATTCGGAAGTAGATACATTGGAGCGCGTGGAGATTTTACGTGACCTCCGTCTGGGAAAATTCGACGTTCTGATCGGTATCAATTTATTAAGAGAAGGACTCGATCTTCCGGAAGTTTCGCTGGTAGCCATTTTGGATGCCGACAAAGAAGGATTCTTGCGTTCAGATCGTGCCTTGACACAAACAGCAGGACGTGCAGCCCGTAACATTAACGGACGTGTAATCATGTACGCAGATAAGATGACAGATTCGATGAAACGGACGATAGATGAAACCGAAAGAAGACGGCAAAAACAAATAGCTTACAACCTCGATAACGGTTTGGTTCCGACCGCCCTCAACAAGTCGAAGGCCTCCATCATGGGTCAAACAACAGTGATTGTGGATTCAAAGGGAAATCTTGCCCGGCCATACGTTGAAACTGCAGAGATCAATTATGCTGCTGATCCCGTCCTTCAATACATGAGCAAAGAAGAACTTCAGAAAGCCATCAACAAGACCCGCAAAGCCATGGATACCGCCGCCAAGGAGTTTGATTTTGCTGAAGCCGCACGACTTCGAGATGAGATGTTTGCCCTCGAAAAATTATTTTCCAACAAATAATTGTGATTAAGTTTCGGCCGTTTCATTTGTGAAGCTCTTAAATTAGGCTTATGTTCGTAAAGATAAAACGATGGAACTAAGCTTGCCCTTCTCCGAATGACCTTAAAGAATGACGATATTGTGCAAACAATATCACTATCAAGTATGCTGATCTGTCTCGACAAGCGGGGAATCATTCACGTCCAGTACCTGGAAGGCCAGACGATCGATGTAAAAGAAAAGATCGAGGAAAAAAGGGCCCTGCAGGAAATCACCAAAGGTGAGAAATATCCCATATTGATCTCTTTCGGACATTTCGTTACCATCACCAAAGAAGCAAAAGAATACAGCATTCTTATTGAACCTGAACAACCTTTTCTGGCTGTAGCAATCTTAGTAGAGAATTTAGCCTACCAGCTAATGGCCGACTTTTATTTCAAGTTCTACAAACCAACGACTGAATACAAAGTTTTTAAATCCGAAGAAAAGGCCATCGAATGGCTGATAGAAATAAGAAAGAATCCTCCTCCTCCAAGGCCGAAATACAAAGGGAAGATCACCCTTTGGACGCTGTCCTAGCGAATTTACGAAACGACTGCAATCGACTTTAGTTTATACTGAGCGGAGACGAAGTGCTCAGTGCGACTTGCTTACTATCAGATTCTTTACCAACTGGACGTCAGGCCGAGCGTCCGCCGCGGCGGATCGAAGCCCACCCATCCTAACAACAACCTTCTTAGCCAAGTAAACCCGAAATCAAATCCATTATTTTCGTAAATTCGTGTGAAAATGCAGGGCATTCACGAAATATTAGAGAAATACTGGGGTTACCGTGCCTTCCGACCGGCTCAGGAAGAGATCATCCGTTCTGTTCTTGAAGGAAAAGATACACTTGCCCTGCTTCCGACCGGCGGAGGAAAATCCATCTGCTTTCAAGTTCCTGCTCTGGCTCAGGAGGGCATCTGCATTGTTGTTTCTCCGCTTATTGCCTTGATGAAAGATCAAGTGGAAAACCTCGTGAAAAAAGGAATCAAAGCCATTGCCATCACTTCCGCCATGCACAAACGTGAGATCGACATTGCGTTGGACAACTGTGTGCATGGCAACATCAAGTTTCTTTATCTGTCACCGGAACGTCTGGAAACGGAGATCGTCAAGGTGCGTCTGCAAAAGATGAACGTAAACCTGATCGCTATTGACGAATCGCATTGCATTTCGCAATGGGGATATGACTTCCGTCCGAGTTACCTCAAGATTGCAGCATTGCGTGACATCCTCCCAGAGGTGCCCCTACTCGCTTTAACCGCAACTGCCACAAAAGAAGTCGTTAAGGACATTCAGGAAAAATTACTTTTCAAAAAGAACAACCTCATTCAGATCAGTTTCGAAAGAAAGAATGTTGCTTACGTTTTGCAAAACGAAGAAGATAAACTCGCAAGACTGGTGAAGATCGCCAATAACCTAAAAGGAACCGGAATTGTTTATGTGAGGAATCGGAAGAAAACCCTAGACATTGCGAGCTATCTGAAAAGCCATAAGATCGACGCTGATTTCTACCACGCGGGATTGGATGCAAAAACGCGGGACATAAAACAAAGCAGTTGGATAGATAATAAGACAAGAGTGATAGTCTGCACCAACGCCTTCGGAATGGGCATCGACAAACCCGATGTGCGTTTTGTCGTCCACATCGACCTTCCCGATTCGCTCGAAGCTTATTTCCAGGAAGCGGGACGTGCCGGAAGAGATGAGCGGAAAGCCTTTGCCATCTTGCTCTACAACAACGGAGATAAAATTGAATTGCAGCGCAATGTAGAAACCAGTTTTCCTGAAATGGAAGACATCCGGTCCACTTATCAGGCGCTAGCGAACTATTACCAAATGCCCACCGGTTCGGGTTTAGGAAACACATTCGGCTTCGACATATCAGCTTTTTGCGACAACTATAAATTGCAGCCCATCACCGTTTTCAATTCACTGAAATTTATTGAACGGGAAGGATACATTGCATTGTCAGATGCGTTCTTTCAACCAGCCAGAATTAAATTGGAAGTCAACCGAGAAGATCTTTATAAATTCCAGATCTCCAATCCTGCTTATGATGTTTTCATAAAGATGCTGCTCCGCAGTTATGCCGGGCTTTTCGACAATTTCGAAAAACTCAATGAATACGACCTTGCAAAAAAGCTGAGCATCAAGCAAGAAGACGTGATCAAGCGTTTAAATCTATTGCATCAGCAAAAGATCATCACTTATGCTCCGCAAACAGAATTACCACAGCTGACGTTCACCATGCCGCGTGTGGATACTAAGGACCTGTCACTTTCAAAAGAAAATTTCTCTTCCTTGAAAAAACGCGCGATCGAACGCATGGAGTCGGTAATCAATTATTCGGAAAGCACTCACAAATGCAGAAGCCAGTTGCTCCTAGCCTATTTCGGTGAAATTGAAACAGCGCCTTGCGGACAATGCGATGTCTGCCTCGAAGAAAAGAGAAAAGTACTTCATACCGATGAATATGAGAATATTAGTAATCAGATCAAGCAATTGCTGGCCGTGCATCCCATGGAACTCAAAATGCTCATCAATTCTATTACGGATGTGCATGAAGACAAGATCATTCACGCCATTCAATTTATGGTTGATAATGATCAGATAAGATACAACGAAACGAACTTACTGCAAATTAATTAACTGATTTTTTCCTTAAAAAAGGGCCGTGTGATGACATGAAACTTGAAAAAGATTTTTACTTATGCGAAGATGTCGTTTCTCTTAGCAAAGACCTTCTTGGAAAATACCTTTACACAAAAATTGACGGCAAACTGACCGCAGGCATAATCACCGAAACAGAAGCATACGCCGGTGAGATCGACCGCGCCTCCCACGCTTTTGGAAACCGCAGGACCAAACGCACAGAGATCATGTTTGCGGATGGAGGTGTGAGTTATATTTACCTCTGCTATGGCATTCATCACCTGTTCAACATCGTGACCAATTACAAGGATGTCCCTCACGCCATCCTAATCCGAGCCATCAAGCCTGTGGAGGGCATCAAAACTGTCCTGGAGAGAAGGAATATCCCGACACAAAAAGATCTTCTGAAACAAATAGATTCCAACTATAAGAAAATATCCGGTGGGCCTGGAACCGTTTCACAGGCTTTGGGAATCAAGACCATTCATTCGGGATTAGACCTGACAGGGAACAAAATCTGGATCGAAGATAAAGGCATTAAAGTCAGCAAAAAAGACATCATTGCCGGTCCACGTGTAGGTGTCGACTATGCAGGCGAAGACGCTAAACTACCTTATCGATTTATCTTGAACCTCTGAAACCCTTTTTTATTAGTATTTTTGCATTTCAATACAAGATATGGAATTCATCAAAGTAATATTAGCTAATGGCAAAGACCATAGCATCAAACGTTTTCATCCCTGGGTGTTTTCAGGCGCAATTAAAAAGATCAGCCTCCCACCCGATTACGAAGGCGATGACGTGAAAGAGGGCGATGTGGTAGAAGTCTATTCCATTCAAGAAGAATTCCTTGGAATGGGTCATTACCAGATCGGTTCGATCGCCGTGCGCATGTTCTCTTTCGAACAAGTCGTTCCCGATTACAAATTCTGGAAAAGCAAAATTCAGAAAGCTTATGATTTCCGTTCACAGCTGAACCTGACAAAGAACGTATCAACGAACTGTTACCGTTTGTGTTTCGGGGAAGGTGACGGCTTGCCGGGATTCATCATCGACTATTATAACGGAACGGCTGTTTTGCAGTCACACTCCATCGGCTTGCATTTGATCAAGCACGAATTTGTTAAAGCACTTCAGGAAATATACGGAGACGAGCTGAATGCCGTTTACGACAAGAGCGAAGAGACCATGCCTAAGAACGCTCCCATCAAGGCTCCCAACGGGTACTTGTGGAAACGCGAGAATGCAACAATTGAAACTGTTGCATTAGAGAACAGGCATAAGTTTTCCGTTGATTGGGAAGGCGGACAAAAAACCGGATTCTTCATCGACCAGAGAGAAAACCGCGAATTGCTGGGACATTATTCAAAAGACAAAGTTGTTCTGAATACTTTCTGTTATACCGGTGGATTCTCTGTCTACGCCGCCTTGGCAGGAGCTAAAGAAGTTCACTCGACCGACATTTCAAAAAAAGCGATCGAACTGACGGATAGAAATATTGAACTCAATAATATCAAAAATCATACTTCCTTTGTCGCCGACACATTCGAATTTTTAAAGAACAGAGAAAACACCTACGACATCATCGTTCTGGATCCTCCTGCTTTCGCAAAACATCAGAATGTGAAGCACAATGCCATCATGGGTTACAAACGTTTAAATTACGAAGCGATCAAACAGATCAAGCCAGGCGGATTATTATTCACCTTCTCTTGTTCACAGGTTGTCGACAAGAACACTTTCAACAGTACGGTAATGGCTGCAGCCATTGAAGCGGGAAGAAATGTGCGTGTGCTGCATCATTTGTCGCAACCACCTGATCACTGCGTAAATATCTTTCACCCCGAAGGAGAATATTTGAAGGGATTGGTCGTACACGTGGAATAATTTTCATTCAGATGAAAATAAGTATCCTTTTCTTTTTTTTGTTTGGTTGTGCATCCGGCTTTTGTCAAGTCTCAAAAGACAGCACTGAAATTCCTTCGGCAATAAAAGAAAAGTTTTTCAAACTTTATCCTGATGCCATTATAAAAGAGTGGAATGATAACAGTATGTTTTCTATCGACTCAATCAAATGCCCGATATCAATAGATTTTGTAATAGGAGAAAAGTGGGGCTGGACCGTATTTGATCTCACAGGCATCTCATGGTATACGCAATTGCATCTTCCTTTTGAAGCAATGCCGAACAACACCAAAACATACTTAAAAAGGAAATATCCCCGCTTTATTACACAAGATCAGTTTTGGAAAATGCTTGATAAACATCCAAGACGAAAATTCTACTTGCATACCTATTTTCAGTTTATGTATGAACAGGAAGGTTCTAAAGTAGCAAAGAAATATCTGCTCATTTATTATAAAGGCGAAAAAGGATTTTTCAGGAGTTTTGACAAAGACGGAAATCTCATAAAAAAAGGCCCTTACAGCACATTTTAGATCATAAAACAAGAAAGCCCCGAGAATCAACTCAGGGCTTCCTTTTTTTTAATATTAGATCTGCAAAATCCGCGCGATCCGCGAGCAACCTTATCCTAACAACGTCTTCTCAACAGCTTTCAAAATAGCGAATGCCTTTTCTGTCGTTGCTGCTTCAGCGTAGTTACGCAACACAGGCTCAGTTCCTGATGCACGGATCATCATCCATTCATCGTTTGAAAAGAAATACTTCCACCCGTCAATGGTCTCGATTCTTTCCACTTTATACGCTCCGAATGAGCTGTATTTATCATTCTTGCAATTCTCAACAATCCCCACTTTCACTTCTTCTTTCAAGTGCATATCGCTGCGTTCGAACTTGAATGGCCCCACAATCTTGTAGATCTCTTCGATCAACTGATCAAGCGTTTTTCCTGATTTCACCATGTATTCCCAGATCGTCAACCCCATCCAAATGCCGTCGCGCTCGGGGATGTGCCCTTTTATTGCAATTCCGCCGCTCTCTTCTCCGCCCAGCAATACATCCTCATTGATCATTATGGATGCAATGTATTTAAATCCGATCTTAGTCACTTGGTATTCCAATCCATAATGCTCACACATTTTTTTTACCCGCGGAGTAACCGAGAATGCATTCACCACTTTGCCCGTCATCTTTTTCTGAGTGACCAGATAATTGATCAATAATAAAATGATGTGGTGTGAATCCACAAACTCTCCCTTACCGTTGTAAAGACCGATCCTGTCAGCATCCCCATCAGTCGCCAATCCACAATCAATATCACCGCTTTCGGAGATCAAGGTTGAAAATGGGATCAGATTCTTGTGGATCGGTTCGGGTGCTTGTCCTTCAAATCCCGGATTGTAATCGCAATGTAGGAATGTAAGGTCGGGCAATAACCTGCGCATCACATTTTGTCCTGCTCCGTACATCGCGTCATAGGCAAAATTCATTTTGGTATTGCGGATGGCGTCCATGTCGAAATTCTTCTCCACGTGTTTAACATACATAGTCTCTAAATCCACGTATTCTATCATGCCGGCTTTCACATAGTCGGCCACGGATAAATTCTCAACATCCACTGAGTTCGTCTCAGGAATAATGTCTTCAATCTTCTGAATATCATCAGGCAGCAGAGGCCCACCGAAATGTCCTTTTAATTTATATCCATTGTAAGATGGAGGATTGTGGGATGCAGTAATGATAATGCCCAAAGACGTACCGAGCGTTTTTGCTCCCAAAGAGATCATTGGGGTGGAAACAAAATCCTTAGCTAAATATACTTTAATGCCGGCATTTGCAAGCACTTTTGCCGTAGTTTCGGCAAACAACTCTCCCGCAAAACGGCAGTCGTGGCCAACTACTACACTTGGTTTTTCAAAATTCTTTTTCACCCAGATAGCAGTCGCTATCGTCACGCGGGCCACATTGTCAACCGTAAAGTCTTTCGCAATGATGGCTCTCCATCCGTCTGTTCCAAATTTGATCTTTGTCATTTTTTTCAATTTAAGGGGCAAATATAGGATTAATAGTTCTTTAAAAAAGGGACTTTACCGACATAAAACACGGAGCCGCCTAGTTTTTTCTATCAATGGATGTTCTTTGCATTCAAAGCATCTCTGTACTTCTTCGCATAAACACAATGCTGTTCATAGCTCTTGGCAAAATAATGTTTCCCCGAAAGATCTTCCTTAGCACACATGTATATGAAATCACACTTCTCGTAATCCAAAACCGCATCAATGGATGATTGCTGAGCAAACCCGATCGGACCCGGAGGCAATCCTTTATTCACATAAGTATTGTATGGAGAATTGAACCTGGTCTGCTCCGAGGAAACCCGCTTTATCGAAAAATCACCGATGGCAAAAATCACTGTTGGATCCGATTGCAAAGGCATTTCATCTTTCAGGCGATTGATGTACAATCCGGCAATGGTTTTCTTTTCCAAATTGTCGCAGCACTGTTCACCCTGAACGATCGATGCCAGGATGGTTACCTCTGTCTGCGTGTAACCAATATTCTTTGCTTTGTTCTTTCTTTTTTCATTCCAGAAGAACTTGTATTCTTTGGCCATACGTTCAAAGAATTCTTCCACCGAAGTATTCCAATAGAACTCATAGGTATTCGGAATGAAGAATGCCTGCACATTGTCCTGATTGAATCCATATTTGCTCAAAAAGCCATTGTCGCGGATCGCCTGACGCAAAGCATTGGAATCCGCCTCTATCCTTCTTCCAACTCGTATGAGAAATTCATCGACTGTATGCAGACCGTTGAAATTTATCTTGATCGGCTCCTGGATCCCTGCTCTGAGCAAATTCACCAAAGCATTGTTGCTCATGTTGGCCAGAATGCGATATTTCCCGGGTTTAATGTTGTTCTTGTATTTCTTCTTCTCAGCCAGGAGCTCAAACGTCGACTGACTCTTAAGGATGTTGTTATCTCCAAGGATGCGAATCACATCTTCAAATGTAGATCCGGTCGGAATGTAAATGATCTCCGATTTTTTATCTCCAAGGTTTACGTTCGACTGATAAATGGTCTTGTAAGCGTAATATCCACCCACTCCGCCTCCGAGAAGCAGAATGATCACCGTGGAGAGGATGATCTTTTTAAGAAAGGAGGTTTTGCCTTTAGCCATTTTTAGGATTGCAATTCTAAAGATATTATTTTAATGCTTTCAGTTGCTCCAAAATCTGTTTTGCCTGCGCATTCTTTGGATTTTTCTTGAGCACCTGTTTTAAAGGCTCTTCCGCCTCTCTGTATTTCTTTTGATAGATTTTTAATCCTGCAATGTTCATTAACAGCGCTTCATAATCCGGATCTAGCTTTATGGCTCTGCTATAGAGTTCTTCTGCTTTGGCTGCATTGCCAGAAACCAAGTATGCATATCCTAGGTTATTCATGGCCGGAACATATTTAGGGTTTTCATTCAGAGCTTGATTAAATGCTGCGATTCCTCCCTCAGTTTTTTTCTGCGCCATACAAGAAACGCCCAACTTATTCAAAAATTCCGGGTTATGTCTGGCAAAGATGGTTGCTTGAGCATAGTATGCGTTAGCGCTTGCAAAATTTCCGGTATTGTAATAAGCCTCTCCTATGCGATAAAGTGTCCAGGCTTCATCATCCTGCCATTGAATGCCCTTCGACTTCATCAGTGTTTCAGGTCGAACAAGTGAAATAATACCTTGATAGTCCTTTTTGATAAATTTCAAATGAACGAACAAATGGAAGTTTCTCCATTCGGCGGAACTCATGTCCTTCATATAAAACGCCGCAGAATCCAAATACGCCTCATTGTACTCAAACTTATCATACTGCTGGATGTAAGCTTTTGCCTTCGTGTAATTATCAGGATTCTTCTCGTTAATCGCCTGCAATCCGATGAATTCTTTGATCTTCTTCAAGTCTTCTTTTTTCATCGGTTTGCGGATGTAATGATCGTGCACACTCACGTGGGGAATGTCGATGGAGCCCGAATTCGGCATATGACAGCTCACACAATTGTCCTGCACTGTTGCGCGTACACTTTCTTTTTCCGTGCATAAGCCATTTTTTGTGGTCGGACTATGGCAATTCTTGCAGGCTGCATTAAAAACTTCTTTTCCAGTTACTTTTACACTCTTGTGCGGATTGTGGCAGGTTACACAAGTCAATGAATTCTTATATGGACGCAAAGAGCTTGCATCAGTTTCAGGTTTGTAGCTCTTGATGAAACACTGACTTTGTTTTAGCCGATCGGCGTGTGAAGCCATGATGAACTCATCGTCCGCATTTTTATAACGGGGTAAAAATGTCGTCATGTAATCCGACAATTTCATTCCGGGCTTAAAATCAAGGAAGGATTTCCCTTCTTTAAGAACGGTGTTTCCTTGCAGGTGACAACGCTGGCAAACATCAAATTGCCTGTCGATTGCCAGCTTACCCGGATTCACAATCGAATAATCAATGTATTTGGAAGTATCGACCTTAGCTCCTGTAGAGCGCTGCTGCACGTGAATGCTGCCCGGACCGTGACAACGTTCGCAACTGATTCCTTCCGGCAAACCAACAAATTTATTTTCAGAGCCTTTTTCAAATTCCGGCAATGAATTATGACAACTCATGCACTCCAATCCTATCTTCCTTGAAAAACGGGTATTGAAACCATTCTCAAACCCAGGAGGCAGATCCCATTTTTGTTTTTGTGTGTAATAGGTCATTGGCATCTGGTGCAGATAACCATTGGTATTTGAAATGTGTGAATTGGTATGTTGCCCGGAACCTACAATGTAATCGACCTTTTCTATGCGCTGGTGAATCGTATCTTTCCCTTTCAAGCGAAATTCCATTATTTTCAAACTGTCGTTATCCCAGAAAGGATGATAATAAAGATCCTGAAATTTATCATAGATGATCGTATGCTCCGAAAATTTTCCAGAACTCTTTTTCTTACTGGCGCGCTCGAAACTTTTGCCCATTCCTGTTTCTATGAAGGAATTGTATATGTCCTGGTGACAAAGCTTGCACTGGCTCATGCCGACATACTTGGCCGTATCACTGTGGTTGAGATAGGTTGCGGAATTGTCTACCTCTTTAGAAATTCCTTTTTGAGAAGGGTCACCGCAATAAACGATACACAGCAGGGTCACTAAAAACAGACTGAATAAGAGAATATTACGGATTGGAAATTTCATCGTTCTTACCCGCGGATCTTCTGAAGCAACAATTCATCCATGAATTTTTCGCCACTCCGGATCCATTGCTTTTTCATTCCTGTGATCTGGAAACCTTGTTTTTGGAAAAGCAAGACACTTGGTTCGTTGTCGATTGTAATGTTACAATACAATTGGTGCAGATTAAGTACGGAGAAACAATAATCGGTTAGAACGGTCAACGCATCAAAAGCATACCCTTTTTTACGATCGGTCTTCTCTGCGATGAGGATACCAATGCCGGCACGCAAATGTGCAGGATCAAAATCAAAAAGATCAATGCTTCCAACAGCGCGTCCTTCTGCATTGCAAATCATCAAACGCAATTGTTTGACGGAATAAATGTCCTGATGCGCACTAGCAATGTACTGTTCCAACACAAAGCGGGAATATGGAGTCTGCGTGTTGCTCACGGCCCAAGTGTCGGCATCATTCTCCCATTGGTACAAAACATCTATGTCAGACGGTTCAATGGCACGAAGCAAAACATGCTGTCCTTTTAATTTCATTACGATTGAGAATTAAATTCTTTTCTCACCTGCTCAATTCCCGCGTTTATGTCTTTTTGTGTATACACCGGCAAACGGTAAGTTTTTTCATCTACATTCATGGAAGTAGCATAGTCGATCAACCCTTGCGATTCGAGCAGAGGAAGCAGTTCGTAGAGATAGTTCACATCCTTCATCGGCACATTGTAAACTTCTTCAAAAAACAATTTGATCGGAGTCAGACAAGTTGCCACGCCAACATCAACGGATTTAAACAGTTGCACATTCGTTATGAAATGTTCGCGCATGTATATATCGCTGAATGTAGGATGAGGTTTAACCTTTATGAATAAAGTAGGTATTTTTCGGATAGAAGAATTTTTCAAAAGAACATTCACCGGCGTGTTGATGTTTTGTCCTTTTACGGAAAGCGATTGATAAGCCTTATCAGCAATTATTCCAATGTGCGGAGGAATGCGCGTGGCGTGAACCACAACAATGAACAGTCCTTTGAGAAGATCTTCTTCTTTGAAAGCCTTGCTTATCTTCAGCTGATAGTTTAGTTCCTCGCTGATCATTATAGTGTTACTTCTCCTTTATAAACAAATGTTGCCGGACCTTCTAACCAGATGTCCGTAAAAGAATTATCGGTGTGTTTCTTGAACATCACTTTCAAGTTCCCACCCAATGTTTTCACATCGCAATAATCCAATCCCGTCGAAACATTTTTTAACGAAGCGACTAAAGCGGCAGCAGTTACGCCCGTTCCGCAGGAATAAGTTTCATCCTCTACTCCACGCTCGTAGGTTCGAACAAACAATTCGTTCAGTTCTTTTTCAATGAAATTCACATTGGTTCCTTTTTCAGCAAAACGATCGCTGTTGCGGATCCTTCGTCCTTCTTCAAAAACCTTGTAGTTCGTCACATCATTAACAAAAGCCACATAATGCGGAGAACCCGTATTCAAATAAGAGAAAGCCGCATTCATTTCCACCTTGCTCACATTGTTCATTTTCAAACTGATGTAGCTGGGTTTTACCAATGCTTCATGTTCTCCATCTGTTGCCAGAAAGTTTGCTTTGTCTTTTACCAAGCCCAAAGTCCTTGCGTACTCCACAATACAGCGTCCGCCATTTCCGCACATACTGCTTTCGTTCCCATCTGAATTGTAATACACCATTTCAAAATCGTAACCTGTTTTTTTCTGAAGCAGCATCAAACCATCCGCCCCGATGCCGAAACGTCTGTCGCACAATTTCGCCACTACTGCATTGTCGCTTCGACTGAATTTCAGTTCACGGTTGTCGATGATGATAAAATCATTTCCTGTTCCCTGGTATTTTGTAAAGGCAATGTTCATGGTCTTATTTTAGTCTGCTGATAACGGATTCGTCTGAGATCCTTTCGTAAGGTTTGAATTCACCTGAAGGGTCGAAACGGTAGACCAAGGATGCACTCTTCATGTATAAAACATCGTCCAACTTAAAAATCTTCATTCCTTCCGGAGAAGAGATCCCGTAAAGAATTAGTTTGTACTTACTCATTTTATATCCTTTGTAATTCAGGGGTGAAGTCCAGAACTCCAGATTCATGTATTGCTTCGAAGAATTACGATCATCTTTGATTCCGCTTACTTTCTGCAACAACGAATCCTTTCCGGTCATCTTTGCTACTGGATCCAGGTTCAGAACTTCTACCGTTTTCGTTGAAATCAGCTCATCTTTTCTCACTACCACTTCATCAGAATTGGGATTTTCCAGCGTCAGGGAGTCTTTCACGCCCTTCGTGCTATCAGCAACTAGTGTATTCTTTTCTTCGACCTCTTCATCGCTTTCCGCGACGGTATATTTTTGCTTGGGCTTTTTCTCTTTTGCCTCAGAAAGGCCTGCTTCTTTTGCAACAGGCTCTTCCCTTTTCATATCGGAAGAAAAGGTATTTGATACCGATTTATAAAAATTCAGCTCCTTAAAATAATCATCCAACTTGAAAATAAAGAACCCTCCGGCCACAATTAATCCAACCAGAATTCCAACAATAAAACCTTGTGATTTTTCTTTAAAACTACCCATTCGTTTTTTACGACTATTTTTGCCGTTTTTAATATTTCAGTAAAGTTAAACAACCTTTGCTTACCGCTGTTAAACTATGTTAAAAATAAATGACAAAAATAATATAGGAACAAAATTTGTGTTACATTTTGAGGTAAATTTCGTTATAGTAAAACACTTAAAAAAATAAATGGATATGAAGAAGATTATAGGAGTATTTGCAATCGCAGGAATCGGTGGTTTTACCGCTCTAGGTCTTAATCACCTTATCAACAAGCAATCGGATGTGCCGACATCCCAAATAGCCTATCAGTTGCCTGTCAGTTACGTAAAGTTGCCCGGATCCAACGCGCCGGAATTAGTAGTTGATTTTACGACCGCGGCGGCCACTTCCGTTCATTCCGTAGTGAACGTTACCACAACCTACCCCATGGAATCTCAGAATCAATATCAATACGATCCTTTCAGGGAGCTTTTTGGCCTGCACGGACAACGTCAGCCGCAACAAGCTCCTATGTCGACAGGTTCTGGGGTGATCATTTCACAGGACGGTTACATTGTAACGAACAACCACGTAGTGGAAGGCGGAGAAAAAGTGGAGATTACACTGGACGATAAACGGAGCTATACAGCAGAAGTGATTGGAAGAGACCCTTCTACTGATTTGGCTTTACTGAGAATCAAGGAAGAAGGTCTCAAGTTCATCAATTACGGGAATTCCGACGATGTGAAAGTGGGAGAATGGGTCTTGGCCGTCGGAAATCCGTTTAACCTGAATTCGACGGTTACCGCAGGGATCATAAGTGCCAAAGGCCGAAACATTGGCATTATGGCAAATGATCAGTCCAAAGGTCAGTTTCCGATCGAAGCTTATCTGCAGACAGATGCAGCGGTAAATCCGGGCAACAGCGGTGGAGCTTTGGTAAATGCTAAAGGTGAATTGATTGGAATTAACTCTGCGATTGCTTCCAACACAGGTTCCTACACGGGGTATTCCTTCGCCATACCGGTGAACATTACCAGAAAAGTGGTGGCCGACCTTTTGGAATTCGGGGAAGTACAGCGGGCTTTCATTGGTCTGAACATTCTCGACCTGGATGGCAAACTGGCCAAGGAGAAAAGCATCAATGAGATCAAGGGCGTATACATCAAGGGCGTTGTTGAAGGCGGTGCAGGTGCGGAAGCTGGCATCAAGGAAGGTGACGTGATCACGAAGATCGGCGATGCAGTGGTGAACAACCGTCCGGAATTGCTGGAACAGATCAGCAGATACCGTCCTGGAAATAAAATCAACGTGACCTTGAAGCGCAACAACCAGGAGAAGATCATGAGCGTGGTGTTGAAGAACAAAGACGGAAATACTGATGTGGTCCTTAAACCGAAAGTTGAAGTTATTTCCGCTTTAGGCGCATCCTTTGAAGACATCAGTAAAGACGACATGAAAAACCTCAACATCGAGAATGGACTTAAGATCGCTAAATTAAGTGCCGGAAAATTATTGAGCGCCGGCATCAAAGAAGGATTCATCATCACCAGTGTCGACAAAAAGAAAATACCCTCCATCGACGATATTAAAGCCACACTTGAAAACAAAAAAGGCGGCGTTCTGATCGAGGGCATTTATCCGAACGGAATGAGAGCCTACTACGGTTTTGGAATGTAAATCCAATGTTAACCTGAATCAGTCAGTTGACTGGTTCAGGATTTAAATGGATTTATGTCAAAAAAATGCATGCCGAAAATGCACGATGTGTCCGCAGAAGCCCCCCCGCCTATTTTTATTCAGCATTTGTTTATTAAATTACGAACAGCAAAAAGGTATTTTATCGACAATAAAAGGCCCTTTATAGAGGCTTTTCAGGATTCAGTCTAATTATTTGTAAATTACTAACAATCAGTAAGTTCCAAAAGTTATTTTAAGATAAAATATTTGTAAAAATAAGGAGTTATAGAGTACCTTTGCAAAAGAATTAATCACCATTTTAAATCAAAAAAGTCTTATGAGACAACTCAAAATAACCAAATCAATTACCAACCGCGAAAGTGCCTCTTTGGATAAATACCTTCAGGAGATTGGACGGGAGGAATTGATAACTGCAGATGAAGAAGTGATCTTAGCAAAAAAGATCCGAGAAGGAGATCAGCAGGCTTTGGAAAAATTAACCAAATCCAATTTACGTTTCGTTGTATCCGTTGCAAAACAATATCAGAACCAAGGTTTAAGTTTACCCGATCTGATCAACGAAGGAAATTTGGGTCTGATCAAAGCAGCAAAACGTTTTGATGAGACCAGAGGGTTTAAATTCATCTCCTACGCTGTATGGTGGATCCGTCAGTCGATCCTTCAGGCTTTGGCTGAACAATCACGTATCGTGCGTTTACCATTGAATCAGGTAGGTTCCCTGAACAAGATCAACAAAGCATATTCCCGCTTAGAGCAGCAGTTTGAGCGTGAACCAAGCGCAGAAGAATTGTCTGAAATCCTGGAGCTTCCGCAAGATAAAGTAGCTGATACCATGAGAGTATCCGGTCGCCACGTATCCATGGACGCGCCTTTTGTGAACGGAGAAGAGAACAGCTTACTGGACGTACTCGTTAATCATGATTCACCGCGTGCCGACAGCCTGCTGATGAACGAATCTCTGCAAAGGGAGATCGAACGTTCTTTGTCTACGCTTACAGAAAGAGAACGCGACGTAGTGAAATTGTTTTTCGGGATCGGCGTCAACCACGGTTTGACACTGGAAGAGATCGGTGCGAAATTCGACCTTACCCGCGAACGTGTCCGCCAGATCAAGGAAAAAGCTATCCGCAGACTGCGTCACAATTCCAGAAGCAAATTACTTAAGACATACTTAGGCTAGTAATAACGCCAAAGGCAATGAAGACCACACAGAGATCAGTTGAAAACTAAGAATAAGTTTAACTGATCATTGTGTGGTTATTTTTTTATTTTTATTCGGGGGAAATAAGTTAATGGAAAATGGTTAAAGGTTAATAGTAATTCTCATTTAACCAATAGGCATTAACGATTCACCACCAAGGAATAAAAATTAACTATTAACCAAAACAATTAACCATTAACAATTAACGGCATTATGACACTTGAAACAATGGAGCCAACTGAAGGAAAAGCAAAAGGATCATACGAATCTGAATTGAACGATTGGATAGCCAGTGAAAAAGCAGCCATCGACCTGATTGGAGTGATAGGAAAGCTGTGGTTCGAAAAATCGATCGAACTGATCCTGTTCAGAAATCAACTGGTAGACAGAAGTGCGAGCGAGATCATGAATCTGCACCACTATGCAAAAAACATTGTAAAGAAAGTGATCACAGTGGAAGATACACTGGGCATCGCTTCACAAATATCACAAATGGACATCTGCCCTTCTCGTCTTGATATTGGGAAACTGGCATTTGAATGGGCGCAGGAAGGCAGCAAGTTCAAGGGAATGGAAGATTTCCTGAAAAACAAACTGGTTGAATTCGTAGGCAAAAAGCACAGCATCACTCCAAAAGACGTTGTATTGTTCGGTTTTGGACGTATCGGCCGTTTGGCTGCACGTGAATTGATTGCTCAGGCTGGTAAAGGTGAGCAATTGAGATTGAAGGCCATCGTAACCCGGGGAAGCAGCGATGCCGACATTATCAAACGTGCCGATCTTTTGCGTACCGATTCCATTCACGGAGTTTTTCCGGGAACCATCATCGAGGACATGGAGAAAAAAGCTTTGATCATTAACGGACATACGGTTTATATGATTGACGCAAAAAATCCTGAAGATGTGGATTATACTAAATACGGAATCAACAACGCTTTATTGATTGACAATACCGGAGTGTTCCGCGACAAAGCCGAACTGAGCCGTCACTTAAAAGCAAAAGGCATTACCCGAGTATTGCTCACCGCTCCTGCCAAAGACATTCCCAACGTTGTACACGGAGTGAATCACCATACCATCGATCTTAAGAACGATGAGATTCTTTCTGCTGCATCTTGCACAACAAACGCCATTATGCCGGTTTTACAAGTGGTTCATGAGAAACTGGGAATTGCACGCGGACACATTGAAACGGTCCACTCCTACACCAACGATCAGAACTTACTGGACAACTACCACAAAAAATACAGACGTGGCCGCTCTGCTGCTCTGAACATGGTCATTACAGAGACCGGTGCTGAAAGCGCTTTAAAAAAAGTATTGCCTCAGTTGTCAGGAAAATTCACGGCTAACTCCGTGCGTGTCCCGACACCAAACGTTTCTCTCGCTATCTTAAGCATGACCATCGATCGTGAAGTAACGAAAGAAGAAGTGAATGACATTCTGAAAGATGCTGCCTTGAACGGCGCATTGGTTGAACAGATCCAATACATGAATTCCAACGAGTTGGTTTCAACCGATGTGATCGGAAATCCTTGTCCTTCGGTATTCGACAGCCAGGCTACTATTGTGGGTCCTGATAAAAAGAACATCGTGTTGTACGTATGGTATGATAACGAATACGGTTATACCCGCCAGGTGATCCGCTTTAGTAAGTTCATTGCTGAGGTTAGACGAATGGTGTATTACTAATACGAATTACGAAAAGGACGAATTTTCCGAATCTGTGTAATAAAAAAAGCTCTCAGCAATTTGCTAAGAGCTTTTTTATGTTCATAAGGTTTTACTATTGTTGTTTCACCATTTTTTTGGTCTCGATGATTTTTCCGTCCACAACGAGTGTGTAAGTATAAACCCCATTAGACAAATCGCTTGCAAACACATTCAATTGCCCTTTTCCTTTTTGAGTAAGTTCAGTTGATTGAATCAATCGTCCTTGCGCATTGTAAAATAAGATCTGCGCTTTGCTTACGTTATCAGGTAAAAAGTAATTGATGGTTGTTTGTTCGCTATATGGATTTGGTACGTTTTGTTCAAGAACAACAGACTGACCGTCTCTCAAATTAACATTTGTTTGAACGGCGACTGATGCATTTTGGCCACCTTGCGCTTGCATTGCACTTGAACTACTACAGCATGAATTAATCATGTCAGCCAAAAGATTGATCTGATTTTGAAGTGATGCATTGATAGAATCCTGGGCATCATTTTCGTCGTTCAGGCTATCTATTTTTGATTGTTGATTTTGGTACCCTTTGATAAGAAGTGCAATAAAAGCATTGTAGTTTAAGGCTTTGTATGTTACTCCCGGAGTAACGACATTCCCAAGAGTGTCAACCATAGGCGCTTTTGTCACAGTTGAAACTAATTCAGGCATAAAATTTTCAACGTCTTGAGCAATTAGACCATACTGTTTTTGACTGCTGAAATTTAAGTCATAAACATTTAGAGTATCAAAATAAAAGGACTTAGGCAAAAGTTGAGACAAAAGTAATGATGCATTTGAAATGCTATCGACACTTGTTTTGAACTGCGAATCTGACGTTAGTACAAATCCTGTTCCTGAGCTTGGTCCGTTTACAAACACATCTCCGTCAAAGTATCCGGCATATCCCGGAACACCCATATTTAAAGGTGAATCAGAATTTCCGTATACTGCAATTGCATTGTTTATAGGAAGTGTAGGTGAAGTAATATTACCAACTCTAGCAGATACCCCGATGTTTAAACCTGTGGGAGTTGTAAGCAAACTTGTAATAAAACTGCCAGCAACGTTTGATGTTGACGATCCACTTGCTGAACCTCCAACACCCACATTTGATGCGGTTGTTAATCCGAAAGCCTGAAACGACCCCCCGATGTTATTTATGTTCGATCCAGTAACAGAAGAAAACACTCCAAAATTAGACCCTGCTCCACCAACTGCTCCACCACATCTTGCAACTACTGCAATGTTTGTTGCTGCAGTAGAATTTACATTAAACTCACCGCCAAATGCTGCTGCATTGTTATTTGCTGATGGCGCAATATCGACTACAACGCCACGGACATCAGGTGCATTTGCCGCGGAAAAAAATCCACCACGGTTCACAACTTTCCCTAAAGGATTTACTCCTCTTGCTATGCCAACAACACCTGTAAATATGGGACCTTGTATGTTCGCAACGTCTTCATTCAAAAATGCTCCAGCAATAGTATTGACTCCTACCGTTACCCCTGCATTTTGATAGCTATTAAACTTGGCTGACAAGGCAAAAGAACAAGGACGACCTACAGAAACACTATTTGTATTCGGCAAGCCGTTTCCTGAAAAATAATAGTTATTACTGGCCATAGGAATCTCATAATGTCCGATCAGAGGATTTGCACCGGGAGTAGGAGAACAATAATTCCCAATCCCTGTTCCAGGAACAGTTGATGCAGGGACATAAATTACATCTCCATTTGCGTCAACCGATAACACTCCACCTCCTGGATTTGCGAGTGTTGGTGAAGTAGTATTTAAATTTGTAAAACGCAGACCGCTGCTTCCGCCAACTGTTAGTGTTGTTCCCCAGGAATTGACCTCCATAGTATTTCCGGGATTAGCTGTACCAGTTGAATATAAATTAGGAAAAGTGGGATCGCCTCCGAATCCTGTAAAGACTCCTGTTGCAAGAGTCGGCGTCATCCTGCCTGCTTCTAAGCCGTTAGGGCCTGTTGCAGGTGGTGTCCCTCCTCCGCCGCTCGTCGACGAGGTGAAAATAAAGCGGAAATTGTCAGGTCCGTTTGTTGGAATTGAAGAAACTTGGTTGTCTCCCCAATTTAACACCGCGTCGTGTCTATCCAAGCCCGGAATTCCAATGATTCCCGGCTCAGCTTTAAGCCCGAGATAAACATTGTCGCTGAATTTGCTGACGAACATCCCAACATCCATCCAAGGTCTCCAACCATCGTTTGCCGCACCAACAGTGTTATATCCAATATGCAACAAGCTTAAAGGGCGGGTAATTGCATTAGCCGGGTCTTCGCTTATGGCAACGCGAGTAATGTTCGTGGGTAAACCACCTGGATTAAATCCTACACTATTATTTAACGCTCCTATATGCATTATCCGGATTCGCTCTCCGTTATTGGTATACAAAGTCAAACGGTCGTTTTCCTGTTGATTTATCTGCGCCTCCTTGTTAGTTGCAGATGTTGGCGCATAACCACATTTCAAACCATCCGTAGCTGTTTGTCCTGTACCAATCTGATTGGAAATTTGCATGAATACAGCAAGATTTTCCTCAGCATTCATATGCAGGCGATTTGTAGGTGGAAGAAGATCTGTAAAAACAGGTCCGATTCCAACGTTTCCGACAGGATTTCCGGTACTGTTGAATTGCGTTGAAGAAGCCAGCATTCGCATGTACTCATACCCCGGTAGCGATAAAGGATTGAGAGGATCTAAAGAAGTCGGGTTATTGAATGCACTTGTAAAAACAAATCTTAACTTATCAACTGAACCAAGTCCGGCACCATCATCGCTCCAGGCAACAATCGCATCACTTCTGTTCGTACCCGGACCTTGAGTTTTTAAACCAACGTACATTGCATCAGAATCTTCATTTGCAAACATCCCGGTTTTCATCCAACTCCGCCACCCGCCGCCAGTAAAAAAAGCACCACTTACAGGCCCCTGCAAATGAAGCATAGAATAAGGAGAGTTTGTTGCGAAAAATCCGTTCGGTGCTATTCCAAAATAGCCGTCTACGTTTTGTGCGACTCCATTGATTACGGATGTTTGTGTGCCATTTAACCGGGTACGATTGATCCCATTGGTTTCTGTGTAGATCCCGGAATTGAATCCTGCAGCCGTTCCAAATATATTATTTGGTCCTGCTGCTCCGCCTGCATTATTCCCCCCTCTAAACCAGGAAAAGCTGCTAAAAGTAACGCCAGAAGGTACGGTGGTATTGGGTGCGCCAACAGGCTGTGCGTGCACGCCGGATGCGCATACTACCAGTACGACTATAAAAAATATTTTTTTTTTCATTTTGTTAAATTTTATCTTAACAACTGAATAAAGCCTTTTTTTGAATGCCCAACTTTTTCGTCGTAGCCTTTCGCAATAAAATAATAGACACCATCGACGCAATCAATACCAGCCATTGTTCTGCCATCCCAGGTCTGGTTTTGCTTTGAAATTTTAAAAACTTCTATGCCCCAGCGGTTGTATATGCTCAACGATTCTCCTTCTTTGAGATTCGGATTCCACTCATCGTTTTGATTATCACCATTCGGACTAAACACGTTCGGAAATTGATAAATACTGCCGGTTTCATAAAGGGAACAAAAGTCAACATAATAATACGCCTGAAACAACCTTGGGTCAGGAACAATAACTGCCGTTCTTAAAGTGTCAAGGTTAATTGTGTCTGAAAAAAAACCCAGAGTGACATAAGATTCAACTCCATTTGCGATGAACCGTCCTTTTACTTCAATCCAATTCAGTGTATCTGTTAAAAAACTATTTGCTAAATTCAATACTTGAGGAATAACTCCGGAAAAAGGCTTCGCATCTATTCGCGAAATAGTCGTTGGAGAAAATACAGCACCGATTTTTGAAAGAGCGTATCCTAACTCTGGATTTGCTAGTACAACCCGACACGAGAACTCATATTCATAACCACTTTTAAGTATTGAAGTAAGATTTCCTTGCAAATATTCAAACCAATAGCCATAGCTTCCAAACGGCGGAGATCCGTGTTCGATTAGAATTCCGCAATATGCGTCTCCAGAGTATGGACTCTGAAAACCAAAGGTATTCCCAGGAATGCTTACAGGCCAGGTTGCACATGAGTTATAATAGTCACTAGTGGCATAGGTTGGCGATTTCCATCCCAAACAAGTTTCGATTTGATAGGTGGATGGTGAAGAAATCGTAACAGGACAGGTATCATACAGCTCAAAGTCCCCATTATAAATCAGGTTCGTTTGAGCATACGATTGCATAGTTCCATTTGCGACGACGAAAACAAAAAGTAATATGTAAAAAGGTTTATTCAATTATTAAGAATTATTTAATAATTTTTTTGATCTCTGCTTTGGAACCAAGCCGTTAGCAGGAAAAGGCTGTATCAAATTTAATGCTTTCTGCTTTTAAATCATAATTTTTGTGTTTCCTTTCTTTTTAAAAAATGGTTTAAGTAATGTGGGGAATGTCTTATACAGCTAGTTTGGGATGTTATTCATCCAGCTGTATTTTTTTTGCCTCAGGAGGAGTAGAGCAATCGGCAGAGAATTTATTTTGTGTTTCAGTTTTAGTATTAATTAGTTAACTCGGATATGATATTCCGCTAATACATGAAAAATGCGCCCAAATTAGGGCGCATTGGAAAAAATATGTTGATGAAATTTGGTTTGTGCCAAAAGCAGCGACCAACAAACAACTCAAAAAACTCGGTGCGTGTATTAAAAAAATACGCCTTACTGCCAAAATATCCCGTCGGCAGCTTGCTTTTGAAGTTGGAACATCTGAAAGCTATTTAAGACTTCTTGAAAGCGGCGAGGTCAATCCTGGGGTAAATACACTTTACAAATTAGCGGATGCACTGAACTTAGAGATTACTGCTTTTTTTATTGATTAGAAAAGCGAATATCTGTTCGTTTTCCGTTTCAGCAGCCTACTAGATCCTCAAACACACTAACTTTAAGATTGGAAGTGCGAAAAATTCACTTTGCTAAAACAAATTAAAATAAAAAAGCCTCTGAATCAAATTCAGAGGCTTTCCTATTACACAGATTCATAAAATTCGTCCGTCGCGGCGAATTATTCCTAATTCGCACTATTTGTACATCTCCACCATCTCCTTCAAAGCATTGTGCACACCTTTGTTCACGCTCACCAATGGCAAGCGGACAGTTGCCGGACAGATCTTCATCATTTCCAATACAGCTTTAATTCCTGCGGGATTTCCATCGGCAAACAATTGCTCAATGATGTCGGTCAGTTTGTAATGCAGTTTCTGAGCTTCTTTCACGTTTCCGGCTAGGATCTGGCGGGTCATTTCTGAAAAGTCTTTTGGGAATGCATTCGCAACAACAGAAATTACGCCGTCGGCTCCTGCTGCAATCATAGGCAATGTAAGCATGTCGTCACCAGAAATAACCAGAAAGTCTTTCGGTTTGTGTTTGATGATCTTCATACATTGCTCCAGATTTCCGGATGCTTCTTTTACTGCGATGATGTTTTTGAAATCTTCAGCCAATTTGATGGTTGTCTCCGCCGTCAGATTAGAAGCCGTTCTTCCCGGAACATTGTATAGAATGATCGGCAACGGAGAAGCCTCTGCAATGGCCTTGTAATGCTGAAGAATACCTCTTTGATTCGGCTTGTTATAATACGGCGATACCGAAAGGATGGCATCGATGTTATTGAAGTCCGATGATTTTTTGAAACTACTTAAAATTTCCTGAGTGTTGTTTCCACCCAATCCTAAAACAACCGGAACACGTTTGTTCACATTCTCGATCACATGTGTTACTACCGATTGCTTCTCTTCCTTGCTCAGAGTCACCGATTCACCAGTCGTTCCCAAAACAACCACATACTCTACTCCACCCTTGATGATGAAATCAATCAGCTTGTTCAATGATTTGTAGTCAACACTGTTGTCTTTGTTAAAGGGCGTTACTATCGCAACTCCTGTTCCTTTGAATTTTGAAATTTTACTCATTGAGAAAAAGAATGATTAATGTTTTGTAAAGATAAATTGATTTTCGGTATCACGTTAAAAAACTATTTAACACTTTTCGCATAAATTTCTCGGACCTTACCCTTCGACTACGCTCAGGGTGACGGCTCGGAATGAACACCGTCAAAAGATCTCGAAAATTAAATCACAAATCTGTATCTTTTATTCCCGACTGCCGTTATGGTAGCAACCAATACGCAGAACGCCGTCTACCCATAAATGTTAAAAGCCGTTAAAATAGAAGGATGACCGCTTATTACATTTACATTTATCCGGAAAGGAATAGAGATATCTTTACTATATGAGGAAACTGCTGCTAATTACATTAATTTTATTACTGACTGGTCGGGTTCTCCTGGCCCAGAAAGATTCCATTCCTCCACGCAAAGAGTACATCACAACCCGAGCAGTAAAAACCCCTAAAATAGATGGGGTGCTTGACGACGAGACCTGGCAAGGTGTAACTGCCGTTTCCGACTTTAAACAGAACTTTCCCATTCTGGGAGCTGAGTGTACTCAAAAAACAGAAGTGAAGATCGTATATGATAATACCGCTATATATATAGCAGCCATGCTTTATGATAACCATCCCGACAGCATAGCCAAGCAATTGGGAAACCGTGACGACGGATTGAATGCCGATCAGTTCAGGTTGGTTTTCGATACTTATAATACAGAACAGGATGCGTTCGACTTCAATGTAACCGCCTCGGGAGTTCAGTCCGACAGTCGTTTTTCCGATTATCTCTACAATGCTGTTTGGGAAAGTGCTGTAAAGATGAACGACAAAGGCTGGAGTGTAGAGATGAAAATCCCTTTCTCAGCCTTACGATTTCCAAACACCGATGTGCAGGTCTGGGGGCTGCAGATCACCCGACGCATTACAAGGAACGGAGAATTCGATCAGTGGGGTTTATTGCCTCGGGGAGTTCCCAATCCTTTTAAATACTGGGGATACTTAAAAGGAATGGAGAATATCAAACAGCCCATCCGCTTGTCACTCACTCCTTATATAACAGCATCCGTTTCACATTATCCTGCAAACATACCGGGAGAAAGCAACTACGCTAAGAACATTACTGGCGGACTCGACCTCAAATATGGACTTAATGAAAGTTTTACCGTAGATGCCACGTTACTACCCGATTTTTCACAGGTGCAAAGCGATAACGTTGTAAAGAACCTAAGCGCATTCGAACAGCAATATGATGAACAGCGTCCATTCTTCCAGGAAAGCACAGATCTGTTTCAGAAAGGAGAATTATTCTATTCCAGAAGGATCGGAAGACGCCCTTCCGGATATTATAATGCCTATTATCAGTTAGCGGAGAAAGAAGTGATCGTGAAAAATCCCGATCAGGCAAAACTTTTGAATGCGACAAAAATTTCGGGACGAACACCAACCGGACTCGGCGTAGGTGTTTTGAATGCCATCATGGACGATACTTATGCTGTTGCGAGGGACACTATGGGGAATGAGCGGAAGATCCTGACAGAACCTTTTTCCAATTATAATATTGTCGTTTTTGATCAGCAGATGAAGAACAGTTCTTCTGTATATCTGATCAACACTAACGTAAAACGAAACAACAACGGAAACAATGCGAATACTACCGGTGCCGGATTTTACGTGAACAATAAAAAGAACACCTACTTCCTTGAAGGGCGTTCAGCAGTGAGCAACATCTTTTCAAAAACCGATACAGTAACCAATCAATATACCGATCTGTTCGGATTCCAATATAGCCTGATTGCTGGAAAAAACTCCGGCTGGTTCCAATTCAACCTATACCAGTTGAGCATCAATCCAACATTCAACATCAACGACATGGGCATCACCCGTGAAACAAATTTTAACAACCGAGGATCAAACATAAGTCTTCACCGTTTCAAACCATATAGAAACATGCTGGAAGCGCATGCGAACTATAACATCAACTACAATGAAAATTTCACCACCCACAAAATGAACAGCCTGAACATGGAATTGAACCTCAACACCACGTTCAAGAATTTCTATAACGTATACTTGGGTGGGTCTTATGAACCCCTGGGGTCGATCGATTATTATGAGCCGAGGGTTCCGGGACGCATCCTTGTAAGGCCTACCAATCAAACCATGTGGCTGGGCGTGAACAGTGATACAAGAAAAAAATTAAGTTTCAACTTAAACCTCTACGGCGGAACAACGGGCTTGATTTCTCCAACCATTGGCTATAATCCCTACATAGGAGTTACCTTGAGGCCAACGGTTCGGGTGAACGACAAGTTATCTTTTACGCTTGTCTCTTCTTACAATCAGGATAATGGCGACCGAGGTTGGGTAAATTTTGATCACAACGACAATATCATTTTCGGATTGCGTTACATCAAAACGATCGAGAACACCCTTTCAGCACGTTACCTTTTCAGGAACAATCTTTCGCTGAGCATCAGGGGACGTCACTACTGGACAGGAGGGCATTATGTGAGTTTTTACAATTTAACTGAGGATGGACATCTGATTGATAACATCAGTTATACCGGCAATCACGATTTTAATTTCAATGTCTTTAACATGGACATGGTCTTCCAATGGCAGTTCGCACCAGGAAGTTCCTTGAACCTGGTTTGGAAAAACTCCATTTACGATGAAAGCGGTGTGGTTATTAAGAGCTATTCCAAGAACTTCGGTAATACGATCGACGCCGACCAGCTCAATCTTGTTTCTTTAAAAGTATTGTATTATTTCGATTATCTTTACCTCAGAAAAAAACGAGGTTAAAATGATAACAGCATCAGCCATCTTTAAATCTTACGGTGCATTAGAAGTATTGAAAGGTGTTTCCCTGGAGATCAAAAAGGGAGAGATCATTTCCATCGTCGGAGCTTCAGGGGCTGGAAAAACCACATTGTTGCATATTCTGGGAACATTGGATCGTTCCAAGACCGGGAAATTAACGATCAACGATGAATTGGTTTCTGGGCTCAGCGACAAAAAATTAGCAGCCTTCCGCAACAAGAACATCGGATTTGTATTTCAATTTCATCACTTGCTTCCTGAATTTACAGCCTTGGAAAATGTTTGCATTCCTGCTTTCATTGCCGGCACTTCAAAATCCGAAGCAGAAACAAAAGCAAAAGAATTATTGGCATTTCTTGGACTCAGCGAAAGGATGAATCATAAGCCAAGTGAATTATCAGGCGGAGAACAGCAAAGAGTCGCAGTTGCAAGAGCACTCATCAACAACCCTGCTGTTGTACTTGCTGACGAACCTTCCGGAAATTTAGATTCCGCCACAGCTAAAGACCTTCACCAATTGTTTTTTACGTTGAGAGAAAAATTCAACCAGACTTTTGTCATCGTCACTCACAACGAAGAACTGGCAAACATGGCAGATAGAAAATTGGTGATGAAGGATGGGAACATAGTCTAATTTTAGATTTCCTGAATTTTAGATTTCTTGAATTTATAGTATCAAGTTGATTCAATTCTAAAAAACTCCAATCCTAAAATTGCGCCAACAGCTCCTTCACCCTTCTCCCGATCTCATCCCTTACTTTATTGAATTCAAGTGTCTCCATGTGTTTAGGGTCTTTCAACGCCCAATCTTCACGATGTTCTGCCGCTATGAATGGACATTCATCTCCGCATCCCATCGTAATGACATAATCATATTTTATTTGAGGAACATCATCCAGTGATTTGGAACTGTGTTTCGTCAGATCATACCCTAATTCTTTCATGGCTGCGATAGCCTTGGGGTTAATTACTCCTGAGGGCTTTGATCCGGAACTATAAATTTCAAATTCTCCAGCGCCATACACTTTTGCAAATGCCTCTGCCATTTGACTTCTGTTGGAATTTTCGACACAAACAAATAAGATCTTTTTTTTCATTCTCTATTTATTATAAAGAAAAGCCAGATCCTGGATCAATGCTTGAACATCTCGCAGGACCCGGCAATTCAATTTACACTACTTGGTTGAACAGCTGCAATCAGGGCAGCATTTATCTGAAGCACAATCGCATTTGCCATTCGAGCAATCACAATTTGCGCAGCAGCAGCATCCTGATTCGGTTCTTTTCTGTACACTTCCAGTATTGACTGCACCTGGTGCATTCAATACTTTTTTTAGATTTGATAAATTCATTTTACGTTTTTTTAAGGTTAATAATTAGAATCTAAATAAGCATCAGCAACATTTGTTCTTCATGGATTCGAACTTCATGTTAAATAGCTCTCCGAAAATTTCTTTGGCTTTCTTCCAATTTTCCTTGTCGATGCAATAACACACTCTGGGTCCGTCGACCTCTCCGTTAATGAGTCCAGCACTCTTTAACTCTTTCAAGTGCTGAGAAACGGTGGATTGTGATAAAGGCAGCCTTTCGACTATATCGTTGCAGATACAGGACTTTTGTTGGGCCAGAAATTTTATGATCGCTATGCGGGCGGGATGCGACAGCGCTTTCGCGATCTCGCTGGCTTTGATCTCGTCCAATTCAAACTCTTGCTTTTTACTATAGGCCATGCTTATTTATTTTATATCGCAAATATACGATTAATATAAATACAAATGCAAGTATTTTAACATTTATTTTGAAAAAGATATAGTTGGGAGATGGGAGTTGGGAGATGGGAGATGGGAGTTGGGAGATCGGAGTTGGGAGTTGGGAGTTGGGAGTTGGGAGTTGGGAGTTGGGAG
>JBKJQG010000340.1:0-9510 GCA_046594925.1 Bacteroidia bacterium | reverse complement strand
CCCATCACCCCATCACCTCATCACCCAATCACCCCATCACCCAAAAGGTTACTCAATAAAAAAGCCCCCGAGTAAACTCAAGGGACTTTTTATGATTTGAAGGTCAGAATTAAGCCTCAGCCTGCGGAGTTTCTGCTTGTGGAGTTTCCACTTCCGGAGTTGAAGTTTCTTCAACAGCTGGAGCAGCTTCTTCCACTGCAGGAGGAGGCGTGTTCTTAGCAACGATCTTAGCAGCTTTTGCATCTTTAGCAGTTACTTCTGCAGCCATACGGTTCTTGTATGAATCCTTTTTGGCGTTTGCTAATTTGTCAACTTTACCTGTTACTTTTGTTTCTTTGTCAGCGATCCATTTTGCATATTTTGCATCCGCTTGTTCTTGCGTCAATGCACCTTTTGCGATACCACCCATTAGGTGATTCATGTACATAACTCCTTTGTATGAAAGGATAGCACGGCAGGTATCTGTCGGCTGAGCACCTTTGTTTAACCACTCTAACGCTTTAGCGTTGTCAAGGTTAATGGTTGCTGGATTTGTAGTTGGGTTGTACGTGCCAATTTTCTCAATAAACTTTCCGTCTCGAGGTGCACGACCATCCGCAATTACAATGTGGAAATAAGCCGCAGCTTTTTTACCATGTCTTTGTAATCTAATTTTTGCTGGCATTGTTTTGTTTTTTTATCCACCGAAGCCGTAGCGAAGGTGGAATTGGTTTATGAATAAAATTCCCTTTATTTTTTGGGACAGCGAAAGTACGTCTTTTTAGTGAATTGAACAAAGAAATATACCTTATTTTTTCGTTTTGGTATGGATAACTAATAAAAAGAAGATTACAGATTTTTGACAAAACCACTGTATTCAGGCTCTCGCCAACCTAGATCCGTATAATCCGCATCCAATTCGTTACCCGTATCGGAGTTCTATTGATGAACTAAAAAAGCAGACGAAAACCATAATTTTCGGGTCAAAATTTCATAATTCGGGTAAAATGTGTACTTTTGCCAACTAAATTAAAAAATACACTATAATTATGTCTGCACCCGGAAATTCCATTTTAGTACCCATTGATTCTACAGAACAAACAATCATTGCCCTTGGCCAAACCTATAACCTGGCTCGCCTAACCAACTCAAAGATCATCTTATTAAGCGTTGACGAAGGAAATCCTCCTTTGGTGCAGAAAAAACTAGACGAATTGGCAAAAGAGGCTTCTGCAAAATCCGGACAACCGGTTGAAGCCATGGTCCGCAAAGGTAATGTGTACGAAGAGATCAACAAAGTAGCAGACGTGATCAATCCATTGTTCGTCATGATCGGACTTTCTTCTAAGATCACTTTAGGAAAGATCATCGGAAAGAATGCCTTTAAAATGGTGCGTGAATCCAAACACCCGGTTATCACCATCCGCGGAAAAGTTCACCGCGACGGCTGCAAAACGATTTTATTGCCTCTGGATTTAACTAAAGAAACCCGCGAAAAAGTAAACAAAGCTGTAGAGCTTGCTAAAATATTCAATGCTGATATCCGTGTGATCTCCATCCTTACCCAAAAAGATGAAGAAGCAGAGAACAAATTGATCTCCTATTCAAACCAAGTCTGGAAACATATCAAAGACATGGAAGTACGTTGTACAATTAAAACATTGCGCGGTTCGGACATTCCTCAGATGATCATGGATTACGGACACGAAGTGGAAGCAGATCTTATTTTGATCATGACCAAAGCGGAATTGAGTATGAAAGAGTTTTTCATCGGAACGGTTGCGCAGCGTATCGTTAATGAAAGCGACATTCCTGTCTTGAGCTACCGTCCTATGGAACGTAAGGATACGACTGTATTCAAGCCTTACTAGGCTCAGGTAGAAAGTATCAGGTATCAGGATTTAAAACCTCTTTGCGAAAGCAGAGAGGTTTTTTGTTTGATATCAGTTTAATTCTTAAATTTGAGTTACCCCAAAATCCAAACACCATGAAAAAAAGCTACTTCCCGTTTATTTCGCAAAATGCCATCCGTCTGCTTTTTATTTTTCTCTTTCTGCAGCTCTCGTTTCAATCGAAAGCGCAAGCCTGGGAATGGGTGGTGTCTGCCGGCGGGGATGCTTCGGATAAAGCTTTGGACATCGATGTCGACCGTTATGGTAATGAATATGTCTCTGGCTATTATAACAGCGGAACTTCAGCTGATGATGTGAATTTTGGGATCATCAATCCGAATCAAAATTTCGGAAAGGAAGGTTTTTTGGCAAAGATCGACAGCACCGGAGACTGGAAATGGGTGAGCCCTGCAGCTGGTGGCTGGGATGAACGAGCGTTGGGACTGTGTGTCGACAATGTGAATGATTTTGTTTATGTAACTGGAACGGCTTGGTACAGCACCGACTTTGGAAGCTGTACCGGTGTTATTTTTCCGGGCGGTGGAGATGAAATCTTTGTCGCGAAGTTTGACCTGACTGGTGCTTGCCAATGGCTGATCGGTGCAGGCGGACAAAATGACGATCAC
Organism: Bacteroidia bacterium; assembly: GCA_046594925.1. GTDB lineage: Bacteria > Bacteroidota > Bacteroidia > 2-12-FULL-35-15 > 2-12-FULL-35-15 > 2-12-FULL-35-15. The sequence continues at coordinate 7,013 of JBKJQG010000340.1, read as the reverse complement.
GGTTATGACCTGGTGACAGATAAACAAGGGAACATTTATTTGACCGGCTTTATCGGCGATACCTATGCTTCAGGCGGAGTCATTGCTCATTTTGGAACCATTGATGTGCCTATCCCTAATCCTGGTGATTCACTTGGCTTCCTTGCGAAAATCTCGTCTGCAGGAACATTCCAATGGGTGAAGACATTTCAGGCTACAGATGGTGAGCGCGATAACCGCATTGCAATCGACAGCAGCGCAAACATATATATAACAGGAGGATTCAGAGGTGTGAAGCCTTTCGGAACAGCAACAGGAACCAGCAACGGAGGAAGGGATATTTTTGTCCTAAAATTCGACAGCTCGGGAAATCAGCTGTGGCTCAGGACTACAGGTGGCACTTTGGATGACCGAGGCAATTCAGTGACAATCGACATTGAGCAGGATGTTTATATAACTGGCGAATTCCGCGATGTGGTCGTCTTCGGAAATGATACCGTCGATAACGACGGAGGACCTAACGGCAGGGATATTTTTGTCGCGAAACTCACACCGGGTGGCAGCTGGGTCTGGGCAAAGAAAGCGGGCTCTACGAACGGTTCCGATAGAGGAAATCGGATCGTTGCCAACAAACAGAATCTGCTTTTTGTCACGGGACAATTCAAAGGAACGGCCAGTTTCGGTGTGGCGGATACCTTAATTAATATAAGCGATAGTGTTCAGGTTTATGTCGCAGCGATAGACACAACTGGTAAATGGCAGTGGGCTATTCAAGGTGGAAGTATGGTGGAGGACAGAGGAAACGGAATTGCGGTGGACGATGAATGCAATCTTTTTACGACAGGATACTATGAACTGACTGCCACCTTTGGAACCCAGAGCGTTACGGCTTCAGGCAGGAAAGAAATTTATGTGGCAAAGATCCCCGGTGCTTGCAATTACATGCTGGGAACCGGAGATCAAACAGCGTTTGGAAACGTCAATTATTATCCAAATCCTTCAGCGGGCAATTTAACGATAGAGTTAGGAAAGGTCTATCAGGATCTGACGATAGAAGTTCATAACATTGTCGGACAACTCGTTCAGAGGAGCGAACATCATTCTGTAAATAAAGTCGAATTGAATCTGGAACAGCCCGACGGAATTTATTTTGTACGCCTTGTCTCAAAAGATGGCGGATCCATGGCATTTAAGGTCATTAAGAAAAATTAATTGATCGTATGCGTGTGTTTTTTTCGCTGAAATGCTCTTGCTTTTTTCTGTGTGGCTTGTCCGCCCTGCTCCTAAGCAGCTGCGGCAGCTTACGGGTACGTGAAGTAAAGGACATAACTTACAGCAAAGAACAGCATCTGATGCTGAATGTCTATTCTCCCAAAAAGAAAACGGTGAAGCCTAAAAGTGTGCTGGTATTTATGCACGGCGGAAACTGGACCAACGGAACAAAGGCGCTCTACAAATTTTTCGGAAGAGGAATGGCAAAAAAAGGAGTAGTGGGAGTGGTGATCGATTATCGGAAATATCCCAATGCAACTTATGGAGAAATAACAATGGATGCGGCGCAGGCCGTAAAATGGGTGAACGAAAACATCAGAGCTTACGGCGGAGATCCCAATAAAATATTCGTCTCTGGCCATTCGGCAGGCGCACACCTGGCCGCTTTGATCTCGACGGACAACAGCTATTTTGATTCTTTAAAAATGAGTAATCCCGTTAAAGGTGCCATCCTCATTGATCCTTTCGGCCTGGACATGTATACTTATCTGAAGAAAGAAGAGAAATACAATTATGATAAATACCGGACGCTTTTCTCGAAAGATCCAGAACAGTGGAAAGCAGGCTCTCCTGTGCACCATCTCCACCAGGGAATGCCACGGTTTTTGTTGTTTGCCGGAAAAAAAACTTATCCCAACATCATCAATGAAAGCAATGCTTTTTTGAACGAGGTAAAAAAATATCAGCAGGATGCGCAATTGATTATGGTTCCGAGGAAACGACACGCAGGAATGATCTTCAGTTTTGTCAATCCAAGGAAAACAGCTTATCGGCAGATCCTGGATTTTATGGAGATTAGGCCTTAGACACTTTTGTAGAAAACTTCTTTTTCAGATTTTATGTCGCCTGAGATGATCTTTGTATGTGTGGAGCAGATGTGTCCGATGGATTTATGGACGTCTTGTGTAAAGCCACTTTTAGGATAGGCACAAAACAAGCACAAGATCTCTTTTTTGCAGAACTCGTTCCACAGGTGCTCCAGCTGAACAGTCGCACCGCTGAATCCTTGTCCCCACAAAATAGCGACCATTTCACCGTAAGCCCTGACCTTGCGGTTGTTCTTTCCTCTTGCTCGGACCATTAGCTTTTCCACTACGTCAATAAACATAGAGCGATTAGGCCAACCAACACTCATAAAACTGGATAGCATATCGTATGCGTTCAAGGGTATGTATTGATCGGTTTTGATCAAGTGATCCACATCGAAATGAAGTGTACGGAGCTTAGTGTCGAGCTGAAGCAAGTGATCAGCGGTTGCTATAACGACAACGCTTTCTTCTGAGCGGAAACCGCTGCTGACAAAACCTAAAAGTGAATTAATGATTACTTCCTCGCTCTCGTATATCTGCACTAAATGGTTGGATGGTGCAATTTCTTCCCAAAAAAGATGGGTATCGCATTGTCGCCATTCCAGAGTTGTTTCTTTTATCATAAAATCAATCATTATAAAAATCGGTGGTAAATGTATGGGGTGGTTCGTTTAAAGAAAAAGAGAAATCGACCAACACCTGATTTCAGTAGCCAGTCAAGGGAAATAATTTTCCAATCTTATCAACATGATCTAAAACGCGCTATTTTATTGAGTAAATTTACAAGCCGTTTAGAAATGGAGTAAAGGAAGGAGTTGGGTTTTGGCCAGATACTCTTGTTTTTTTGACAAAGAATTTTCTCATTTCGGCAACAATTTTTTAATAACGACAAACATGAATTTCTCCCATTTACACGTACATACTCAGTTTTCACTTCTCGACGGCGCAGCGGATATTTCTTCACTTTACAAAAAAGCGGTGAACGATAACATGCGTGCATTGGCGATTACTGATCACGGGAATATGTTCGGAGTGTTTAAGTTTGTCGCGGAAGCCGGTAAACACAACACTCCGGAAAATCCAGATAAAATAAAACCCATTGTGGGATGTGAGTTTTATGTCGTGGAGAACCGCCACAAGCGCCAGTTTACCAAGGAAGACAAAGACATTCGTTATCATCAACTCTTTCTTGCTAAAAATCCAGAAGGATACAAGAACCTTGTAAAGCTCTGTTCACTGGGGTATATGGAAGGATTGTACGGTAAATATCCACGCATCGACAAAGAGCTTATTTTACAATATCACAAAGGCTTGATCGCTACAACCTGCTGTCTGGGTGCTTCCGTGCCGAAAGCCATCATGAAGCTGGGAGAAGACGAAGCTGAAAAAGAATTCAAATGGTGGTATGATATTTTTGGTGAAGACTATTACATCGAGCTGCAAAGACACGGGATTCCGGAACAGGATAAGGTGAATGAAGTGCTTCTGAAATGGGCAAAAAAATACAATGTAAAGATCATCGCTTCCAACGATTCACATTATGTAGATCAGCAGGATTCCAATGCCCACGATATTTTGCTTTGCATCAATACCGGTGAAAAGCAGAGCACACCTACGATGAAAGATTTTGGGGACGATGATTCCAATTCTTTCAAAGGAAAACGTTTTGCTTTTTTCAACGATCAGTTCTATTTTAAGTCGACTCAGGAAATGACGCAATTGTTCAGCGATCTGCCGGAAGCGATAGACAATACGAACGACATCGTTGACAAAATCCAGCCGCTGAAATTGAAGCAGGACATCATGTTGCCGAATTATGTGATCCCGGAAGGTTTCGCTACCCAGGATGATTATCTCTACGACCTTACTTTCAAAGGCGCTAAAGAGCGCTATCACGACATCACACCGGAAGTGGAAGAACGTTTGAACTTCGAACTGTTCACCATCAAGACGATGGGATTTGCCGGCTACTTCCTCATTGTAGCGGATTTTATCAAGGCCGGACGAGACATCGGAGTGTTGATTGGTCCCGGCCGTGGTTCCGCCGCAGGCTCTGCTGTTGCTTTCTGCGTCGGCATCACGAACATCGATCCCATTAAATACAATTTGCTGTTTGAGCGTTTCTTAAACCCGGACCGTAAGTCAATGCCCGATATTGATACAGATTTTGATGACGAAGGAAGACAGAAAGTAATCGACTACGTAGTTGATAAATACGGAAAGAACCAGGTAGCTCAGATCGTCACCTACGGTACAATGGCTGCCAAGATGAGCATCAAGGACGTTGCCCGTGTACTGGATCTTCCTTTACAGGAATCCAACATGTTGGCAAAATTGGTTCCGGACAAACCCGGCATTGAATTGAAACGCGTGTTGAGAGCACCCATGACAGGTGATGCAAGTTTGGAAGAAAAAGAAGGGTTGACGAAAGAAGATCTCGAAGATGTAAAAAAATTACGCGCTATTCTGGCGGGTGACGACATGCAAGCCAAAGTTTTGAAAGAAGCTTTGATCCTGGAAGGCTCTGTCCGCGGCACCGGTATTCACGCTGCGGGTATCATCATTGCCCCCATGGATCTTACTGATCTCATTCCGGTTTCCACTTCCAAGGAATCTAATTTGTTGATTACACAGTATGACGGAAGAGTGATCGAAGATGCGGGTGTCATCAAGATGGACTTTTTAGGTTTGAAAACATTGACCATCATCCGCGATGCATTGAAGCTCATTAAAGAAAACCACGGAGTCTCCATCGACATTGATACTATTCCTTTAGATGATGTCAAAACATTAGAACTCTATCAACGAGGCGATACCAACGGTACTTTCCAGTTTGAAAGCGCCGGCATGCAGAAACATCTGATCAACTTAAAACCCGATAAGTTTGCGGATCTTATTGCTATGAACGCCTTGTATCGTCCAGGCCCTATCGAATACATCCCCAACTTCATTGCCCGTAAACATGGACGCGAAACCATTTCCTACGATTTGCCGGAAATGGAAGAATACTTGACAGATACTTACGGGATCACTGTTTATCAGGAGCAAGTCATGTTGCTATCCCAAAAACTCGCGGGCTTCTCCAAAGGGGATGCCGATGTGTTGCGGAAGGCGATGGGGAAGAAGGACATCTACACCCTGAACAAGATGAAAAGCAAGTTCATGGAAGGTGCTGCCGCAAAGGGCCTTCCGGCTGATAAACTTGAAAAGATCTGGGTGGATTGGGAAAAATTCGCACAATACGCCTTCAACAAATCTCACTCGACTTGTTATGCACTCGTTGCATTTCAGACCGCTTATTTAAAAGCACATTATCCCGGAGAATACATGTCTTCGGTATTGACACATAACTTGAGCAACATTGACAAAATCACTTTCTTCATGGATGAATGCCGCAGAATGGGTGTACCTGTTCTCGGTCCCGATGTGAACGAAAGTGCTTATGCATTTGCGGTGAATAAAAGCGGACAGATTCGCTTCGGAATGGGCGCTGTAAAAGGAGTAGGGGAGGCTGCTGTTATTTCCATCGTTGAAGAAAGAACTGCAAACGGACCTTACAAATCTGTTTTTGATTTTGTGAGAAGGATCAATCTGCGCGCAGCCAACAAAAAAACATTTGAAAGTTTAGCAAACGCCGGCGGATTGGATTCATTCGGAATTCACCGAGCGACGTATTTTTTCACGGAAGGGAACGACAACATCAATTTCTTGGAGAAAGTGATCCGTTACGGAAGTTCACATCAAGATGGAGAAAATTCAGCGCAGGTGTCCCTGTTTGGTGACGACACAGAAGTGGACATGCCTGAACCTAAAATTCCTGTCTGCGAAGCCTGGAGCAATCTCGAGCAATTGAAAAATGAAAAGGATGTAGTAGGATTCTTTATTTCCGGACATCCACTCGATACTTATAAATTGGAGATGGACAATTTCTGTCCGCACACACTCTCCGACATCAAAAAGATAGAAGAGAACAAGAACAAAGAATTGACGATGGGAGGCATTGTTACGAACGTGCATCACGGCGTAACGAAGACCGGAAACCCTTGGGGCAAGATCACCGTGGAGGATTACAATGAATCAGGAGAACTCGCATTTTTTGGAGAAGACTATGTGAAATTCAAACAATACATGGTCACCGGCTTGTTCCTCTTCGTCAAAGGAAAGATCTCAGAACGTTTCCGCAACTCCGGAAATTTCGAATACAAAGTGAGCAACATTCAGCTCTTATCAGAACTTCGCGACAAAATGGCGAGAAGCATTACCGTGAATGTTTCGCTGAAAGAATTGAACGACGAGTTCATGACTAAGATGAACGACATCATAACAAAGAACAGCGTAGTAGAAAACCGCAACTGTACCTTGCAGTTCAGAATCTTCGATACGGAGGAAAATATTGCGGTTGTAATGCCTTCCAAAAAGATAAAGGTGAATCCAAACAATGATCTTTTGGATCTTTTGAAGGAGAATGGATTGGAGTATAAATTAAATTAAGAAAATGGATCGTATTAAGATTTTGTTTGCTGTCGCTGTCGGTGTGAATTTGCTTTTTTCATGCGGGTCCAACAGATCGGAGAAAAAGGAAGAGCAGATTACTGTAATGCCGGATGATGCGCAAGCCACTCCGGATTCAGTTTTCAATTCGGTGCAGGGTAACGTTGCAATGAGTCAGCTTCCAACCAGTCCGAATTCTGTTATTTTAACTGGCATGCCGGCTCATCGCCTGGTGTCCGTGTACAAATCGTCGGTAACTAACCTAGCAACAAACAAGCAATATTATTTCAGCTACGATGGAAGCGAAAGTGAAGTGGAAGAACATTTCATGCCGGGTATTGACATTTTATACGGTTATAATTTGCTGAACATCGCTCATTACGACTTAAAAACCGAGAATTTGAATTATATGTTCAACCGCCCTTCATTGATAAAAACACTTTATTATCCGGCTATCGACCA
>JBKJQG010000198.1:0-17944 GCA_046594925.1 Bacteroidia bacterium | reverse complement strand
TGCCTATTGCCTATTGCCTATTGCCTATTGCCTATTGCCTATTGCCTATTGCCTATTGCCTATTGCCTATTGCCTGCTTCTCACCGGTGATTCATTCTATGAAATTCCTCGATCATTCGATTCAGTTTCAGTAATTCTTGCTGTGTGATGCTTGTTCGTACACTGATATCAGCAAAATAATAGAACAAGTCGTGAATCTTTTTTCTGTCAATGCCCGATAGGTTCGTAATGCGGTCGATGAAAGCGTCGTCAAACATGTTTGTTTTGATCTGAAATGTGGAACGGATATATTCCAGGAAAAAAAGCATTTTTTTATCTGCAATGTTCTTGTGGTCTCCTGTTTGGTAATATAGGGTGCCAACCGTGCCGACAAAGTCCAATGTTGTATTTCGGTAAGGCTCAATCACAGGAATGATCCTTTGCCGGCGTTTTACGCCCAAAATGATAAAGATGATCAGAGAAAAAAGGAGGAGGTAGTACGCACTCTTTAAAGCTGGGTTGTTGAAGATTACTCTTAAGGTGCTGTCATTTTTCATGATCCCTGCTTTGTAATGCTCATCCCAGATAACTTTTTGATTGGGCAAATACGACAATGCTTTGTAAGGATAATCATAATTGTCCTTGTTGACAAAAAGGTAGTTCGTGAAAACTTCGGGCACTGTACTGAGAAAGATCTTCCCTTTTCCCCAGCGGAGTTCGATGAAGTTGATTTTGCCTGCACTATTTTTTCCAAGGACAGTAGTCTTTGTGGAGTCGAAGCTATTAAAATGTGTGTTCTCAATTCCTTTAATGTAGACATACTGTCTCGTTCTTTTTAATCCGGGATTCACAAAATTGATGCAGGCGGTATCGTAGTGCACCGAAAACTGACTCAAAGCTGCGGAGTCAATTTTCAAAGTTTCTTTCAATTCGTAATAGTTATCTGTTTTTAATTTCAGGGAATCTGCAAAAGTGCCGGCAAAATAATTCGCGGCAATAAAAACGCTGTTTCCTTTCTCCGCAAATTGCAGCAATTCTCTCGTGTCGAGTTCATCTGGTTGAAAGGCATTGTTCAAAATGATGTAATTGCAGTGATGCAGTTCCGCACCGCTGAGTGCATTATAAATCGGAAACAGTTGAGTCTGGATCTCCTGACCTGGAAAGATCCCTGGTAATGCGTCGAATAGGGCCGAAGTTCCGAAGGGGATTTTATCCTTTTTCATAAAGGTCTGGTTCCAGTTCAGCGGCTTGGGTGCCAAGATCTGCAGGAGAATTAATCCTGTAAAACAGACAGCAAGAATGAAAAAATATTTTTTGTTTCCTTTAAGCATTTATTTTGAATTCCTTGAATTTTGCAATGCTGCTTTTGAAATTTGTTTCATCGAGTTGAAGGTCACCGTACCAGATGTATTCATACACCAAAGCAAGCTCTTTAAATTTGGTGCTGAATGTACTTTTTGAAAGTTCGATGGAATAATCATTATTCGTTTTGTCGATCTGCCAGGTGATCAGATTTTTATCGGTCAGCTCTTTTAGCAGTTTCAAAAAATGCAGACGAACTGCTCTTCGGTAATCTTTTTTTGTAACGGCGTCTGCAATAAGGTCATCAAAATTCAGGTTGTGAATGTCTTCTTGAAATTCTTTAAAGTCGATAGTTAAGGCGGCGCTTTTCCCGTAAAATACTGAGCGTAGGTCGTTCTTTAAGAGCAAGAGTATGACGATGATGATCACCGCAAACACGATGATGTAGGGAAGAACGCTCAGCCCGAGTCGGCCGCCGGAGGAGTCGAATATTCTTTCGATGGATTTTCCGATCCATTCTTTGAACCGGTCCCACCAGGTTTTTGGAGCAGGGCCTCCTCGGTCGTATTGATAATCGGGATTGTCCATTAATTTTTGCTGTTGCACTTCATCCGGTTGTCTTATCTGTATTTTGCTGGAATCGTTTAACAGACTGCTCTTTGTTTTTGTTGTGTCGTGGATGCCAAACGCAGTACTGCTCTTTAAAATGACAAAGAGGAAGACCATGACAAAAAAAACGAAGTGTTTAAAATTGCTGATTGACATTTGGAGGAGTAATATTACCGATCTCATTTATTTGCTGAAGTAGTCCTTTTCCGTCGTTCTTTTCTGCAAGACTATAATAGTGGATGCCGTTGATGACGTACATCAGACTGTATAGCAAAGTTGCGCAGAAAGTGCAGATGGTTGCTATTACAATGAAAGGGATGGACGTTTCCGTTTCTTCGCCTTTCATAGCGCTGAAAGTAAGAACCAATTGATATGCTAGTTGAGGGAGTGTAAAGACAAATCCCATGATCCCAATTCCAATGCTGGAGCAAACTACGATTACCCAGGTCCACCAGAAATTTCCGCGCATGACTTCTTTTGTTTTATTGAAAGATTCGATTGCGCCGCCTCCGTTTTCCATTTTCACGAGGTATACGACCGACAATTGCCATATCAAAGGAGGGAACAAGATCATTATTCCAAAAAAAGCAGCGATCGCGAAAAGCACACCCAGTGCAGGAACGGCTACTCCGATACCGATACCGATTCCAATGATCACCACAAAAATTAAAATGAAGAGCAGTGTCAGCGCGAAGAAAATGCCGATGATGCCTCCTGCGTTCTTGAGCAATTTTGCAGAGACATCATTCACTGTAAATTGTCCGGGGCCTTTTTCAGCGTAAGTGAGCATAAATGCATAAACTGTTCCGATTAACGCTAGATTCGCAAGAATGCTGGCGACAATGAAAATAAAGTAAGTCCACCCGAATTGGTCGGCAAGAATGTCCCAAGGATCAGAGCCGAATCTTCCGGACTGCAATCTGCTTTGCATGTTGATGGCGCCTGTCTGATAGAATGCGCCGGCGATAGAGCTCACCAGCAGGAACGGGCCGGCAATGAAGACCAAAGACTTGAAAAATAGTTTGAAGTTCTGTCTGACAAATTTAACGGAGACGTTGAACGTTTCTCCGAAATCGCGGACCATGCGTAAGTTGATCTTTTCCTGATTCATGTCTTTAAGTTTAAGTGACGAATTGAAAATTTAGTTTTGCTTTGTGGTTCAAGCGTATGGGATAAATTATGAAATACCAGATGATGAAAGTCAAGGAAGTCCCGATGATGGAAAGACTCATCCAAATGGGCATCCCGCTGTAACGGGTCACGAATGACTCGAGGAAGCCGGCGACGATAAAAACAGGGACCAGTCCAACTGCGATCTTTACGCCTCGTTTGGCTCCTTTCACAAAAGAAACACCACGAGAATAAGTTCCCGGAAAAAGAATGCTGTTGCCCATGGTCAAGCCCGCACAGCCTGCGATAACAATCGCTGAGATCTCCAGGGTGCCGTGTATCCAAACTACGAGTGCCGACTGTAAGAGCAGGCCCTTCGAATAGAAAAAGAACTGAAATGCCCCTAACATTACGCCGTTATAAAAAAGCATGTAGCCCGTGCCGAAGGAGCAGAGCGCACCCATTACAAAACAGACGAAAGAAACTTTTATGTTGTTGATGGTGATTCCCAGAAACATATTCATCTGCGTGTCGCTTTTGTAAACTGCCATCGGGTCCCCCTTGCTGATGTTCTCCAAGGTCCGGTTCACGTATTCATCACCGACGATCACTCTCAAAAAGGAATCGTCATAGAGGACGGAGACCACTCCGATCAGAAATGCTATTCCGAAAATGATGAAGGAATAAAGCAGCTGTTTGTGTGAATTTTTAAAAAGGAAGGGGAGTTCGTATCTCCAGAAGCTGAAGATTCGGGACCTCTTTTCTTTTTTATTCTTGTAAATCTCCTGATGCACCCTTGCTGCAATGGCGTTGAGGTATTGCGTGGTTTTTGCTTTCGGATAATGCGTTTTGGAATAAGAAAGATCATCTGTGAGTTGAATGAACAGATCTGCCATCAGGTCGGGGTTGGAACCACTTTTTGCGGAGAGGAGCTCTTCGAATTTTTGCCACTTGTCGGCATTTTGTTTTAAAAAGGTAATTTCTTTCACAACGCGCTTGGTTTTCTTGTCGGCCGAATTCCGGCAGCCCTCATTGTAAATTTATGCAAAATATTCGTTAAATAAGCCGTTTTTTAGAATGCTTTTAAATGTTTAACTTTAGGGAATGTTTGGCGCCGTCTGCACTTCGACTAGGCTCAGTGTGACGTCGGAAAGGCCAGTCAGAGCACTTTGACAACACTCATTATAGAACCCTAGCCGTCGGTCTGAGCGTAGTCGGAAGACAAGGCAGAGAAAACAAACAGAGCAGAATAAATGGACAATATCAGAATACAGACCACGCAGAATGTGGACATAGAATACGAGTTAGCCAGTGTGGGAGACCGCATTCTGGCTACCCTGCTGGATTATGTTTTCTTTCTGGGTTATGCTCTGCTGGTAGTTCTTTTTGCTGCGCTGTCGGGAGTCATTTCAGAGAGCAATGTTTGGATCATCTTGCTTTTATTTCTGCCTCTGTTGCTTTACGATCTTTTGTGTGAAATGTTCTTTCAAGGAAAAACATTTGGTAAAATGATCATGAAGATCAAGGTCGTGAAAATTGACGGCTCACAAGCCGGGTTCGGTGCTTATCTGTTGCGTTGGTTGTTGCGCATCATCGACACGCGGTTGTTCTCTGGCGGAGTGGCTTTGATTGCCATTCTGGCAAATGGGAAAGGACAAAGAATCGGCGATATGGCTGCGGGGACTACGGTCATCAAAATGAAACAAAAGGTAACGATCAACGATACCATCTTGAATAAAGTTAGACCAAATTACACGATCGTTTATCAGGAAGTCTCAAAACTCTCGGATGCTGACATCGCCATTATCAAAGAAGTAATGCGAGTTGCATTGAGAACGGGGAATCAGCAAGCGATTGATAGGTTGGCTAAGAAGACTAAGGAAACAATGGGAATCAGCACCAATTTACCTCATACCCAATTTCTAGCGACGGTGGTTCAGGATTATAGTCAGTATGCTTTTGATAAGTAATCTTCTCCGGGTTTTGCTCGCAGATTACGCGGATTTACGCAGATTTTTTTTGAGTCGTCATCCCGCCCGGAGGACTCGGGGCTACACTGGATCTCCTCATTGTTAAGATCAGCTTAAATCAACTGATCAACTTATTTCAGCGCGATCAGGATCAGTCCGATCAACGGAAGAAGTCCTTGTATCCAAAATATTTTTTTGTCTGCTGTGAAAGTCCCGTAGATCGCAGCGACGAGAACGCAGCCTAAGAAAAAGATCGAAATGTTCTGCGACCACAAGTCATTTTTAATGATCAGCGACCAGGCCAAGCCTGCCGCCAGGAATCCATTGTACAAGCCTTGATTTGCAGCAAGTGCTTTTGTCGGCTCGAACAGATGCTCGGGGAAATTCTTGAAAGTTTTTTTGCCTCTGGTGGTCCAAGCAAACATTTCCAACCAAAGAATGTAGATGTGAATGATCGCGACTAAGGCGATGATGATCTGGATGATTAAATTCATGGTTTATTTTTTTAATACGGGTAACACTATACTTGAAGGATTTGCCACATCGTGATAGATCTTGATGGTTGACTTGACAAAATCTTTTTCATCACAATGATAGATGTCCAGGAACTGCTGAGGATTTCTATCCACCAATGGGAACCAACTGCTTTGAATCTGGATCATGAGCTTGTGCCCTTTCTGAAAAGTATGCGCCACGTCCGGCAATTCAAAACTCAGGGGGGTGATCTTACCAGGGACAAAAGGCTCGGGTGATTTTCCAATGGAATCTCCGGGTGTGAAACTGTTTCGGAATTTCCCTCTCAGCACTTCTCCTCTTACAAGCATTTGATAACCTCCCATCGGGTAGGGGTCTTTTTCAGAATATTTAAAGTCATTTGGAAACACATCAATGAGTTTCACAACGAAATCTGCATCGGTAGTGGAAATGCTGGCGAGTAGGTTGGCTATCACTGGGCCGGCCAATGTTAGGTCTTCTGCGAGTATGTCTGTGCTGAAGACTAAGACATCCGTTCTACGTGCAGCGAAACGTTGGTCATCGATCATGTATTCACGCGTGCGGTGAAGATGCACGTCTTCGGTGTAAGGAACAGGTTTTGCCGGATCACTTACATAGTCCGTGAAGCTATTGGCTGAAACTGGTTTTGTGAAGGACAATCCTCCGTTCTCTTTTAGATAGATTGGTTTTGCTTCTGTATTTTTTGGCGGCCATTCAGAGAATGTCGTCCATTTATTTTCACCTGTAAAGAAAATGGTGGCTTCTGCGATCTTGCTGGCGTCTCCTTCTCCTTTGAGATAGTAGTTGAAAAAGGGCATTTCAATGTCTTTGTAATAATTGCTTGAAATGTCAGTTTTCCCGAACTGAACATGACCCAGGTAGCTTCCGTCGGTCTTCGCCCATCCGCCATGGATCCAGGGGCCCATGACAATCTTGTTGTTTGTTTTCGGGCTTTGTTTTTCAATGGTCTTATACGTGTTCCATGTTCCCCAAACGTCTTCTGCATCAAACAGTCCGCCTGTGATCAACACTGCCGGCTTGATGTCTTTTAAATGATAGGTTACCGCTCTGTCTTTCCAGAATTTATCATAATTCGGATTATTCATTTCTTCATTCCAGAATTTCATGGAGTCTCCCATGTATAATTTGGTCAGATTTTTTAGGGTTCCTACTTTCAGAAAAAAATCATAATTGTCGGGAGTCGGGTAGGTGAAGTCACGACCGTCCTTTGCGGTTGGTTTTGGCCGTGGCACTCCGAAGGAATAATCAAAGTCAAAATCATCCATCATAAAAAATGCGCCTTTATGATGCACATCATCCCCAATGAACCAGTCGGTCACCGGTGCCTGCGGGCCAACTGCTTTCAAAGCCGGATGTCCGCACAAAGCCGCCATGGTGGAATAGAAGCCGGGATAGGAGATCCCGCTCACACCAACATTTCCATTGTTGCTTGGAATGTTCTTAATCATCCAGTCGATCGCGTCGTAAGTATCACTGGCTTCGTCAACGTCCTTTTTAGTTTTCTTTTTCGGATTAAAGGGACGCACATCTTCATAAACCCCTTCACTCATGTAAGCGCCTCTTACGTCCTGCATCACTATGATGTACCCTTGCTTAAAATATTCTTTTGTGTTCCTGCTCCAGAAGTTTCTGAATTTATCTTCACCATAAGGCGAGCAGGAGTAGGGTGTCCGCGTTAGCATAATGGGATACTTCTTGGATGCGTTTTTTGGGATGTAAATGGAAGTGAAGAGTTTGATTCCGTCACGCATGGGAATGCTGCGTTCTATTTTGTAATAGTTGGTCACAAAATAAACCGAATCGGGATTGATGATTTGTGCGTTGATCGTGCTAAAAACGAAAAGAAATAAAAGTATCGGGATAATTTTTTTCATTGAATTGACAGTGTGTGGTCTAAAAACAAAGTTAATGGAATATGGTTTATTCCGGTAAATAATAAGCATCATAAACAAACCAGATGTTTAATGCCAGGTAGATGGCAAGCAATGCCCATGCAGACATTTTGTCGAATCGTCGTGTCTCTTCAATTTTGTTTGCTTTAATGAGTTTAAGTGAATAGACTGAAGCCGCAACGGAAAGTAAAATAAAACAAAGTGTCAGTAGGTGTAAAGTATCTACTAAGGTAAAGCTGGTGGACTCGGGAAGCGATGATTCTACAACGTATTTATTCCCAATAACAGCAAACAAGGAACCTACACTTAGGCTGAAACGCGACTCAATGCTTTCTCTGTGAATAAAAAAGCAGAGAAAGGAAAGGAGAAAAGAAACGTACATCCCGATGAATAGTTTCAGGAAGAGCCACCAGGAATCTCTTTCAATTCCGACTTGTACTCGGTACTGACTGAATAAAGATTGTGGTTTCTCAAGTGTTTCATCCCCGAAACCGGTTGCATACTTTTTGATTTTGGTCGAGATGTTAAAGCTGTCAGGAATCACATTCCAGCCCGAGAAGGTCCATTTGGAGTAATGTTCCCCAACGGTGTCTTCCGAAAATATCAACGTGCTGGCATCGTATTGTGAATTTTCAATGTAGAATCTTAATTTCTGCCGGTCGAAAGGAAAGTTCTCGATCTTCCAGGAGTCCTTCATCACACATTGCAATTTCATCATCATGTAAATGCGGCCGTCCTCCAAAGTATCCACCGTATAAAAGGATTTGTCAACGCTTTTTGCCATCGGCACTTCCAGATATTTGGAAAAATCAAAATCCGGGGTTTTGTATTTCAGCCAGAGCCAGAGGTTGATGGTGAACTGTTTGTTCTTGAAATCGATGTCGTGAATGCTGTTGATGTAAACTCCAACCGAAACGGTGTCCGGAGGCGTCTGATCCTGGGCAAATGAAGGTTGAAGAAGAAACAGAAAGAAAATAAGAAACAGTTTTTTCATTTTATATATTTCGTTAAGCAAAGATACCCAATTCTCTTCCAACAAAAAAACGCTTCAATTTCTCAAAGCGTTTTATTTTTTTAAACACACAGATCTTTAATTCCGATAGCTATCGGGACGTTTTTGTTCGTTATTCGCACCTAGATCTTTATCTCGTCCTCATTTTTATTAAGGAAATGATATTCCATGAATGTATATGAAGAAACAGCACGTACTTTAAATTTCTTACCGTATTTTTTGCCCCATGTCTTTTTTAAAGACGAGAAGAACCCTTTGGTAATGAATGCTTCCACGTATGGATGTACACAAAGGATAACATCTTTTTCGTTTTGTTCCTTTAAGATGTAACGAAGGTTATTTTCAATCTGATCGATGAGGATGATACTGGCTTGAATCTCTCCGGTTCCGTTACAGGTCGGACATTTCTCAACCGTAACAATGTTCATCTCAGGGCGCACCCGCTGACGGGTGATCTGTATCAATCCGAATTTACTTGGAGGAAGGATGTTGTGCTTTGCACGGTCCTTAGCCATCTCATCACGGATTCTTTCGTAAAGCAATTTGCGATTTTCTGCAGAATGAAGATCGATGAAATCGACTACAATGATCCCACCCATGTCGCGCAAACGCAATTGGCGGGCAACCTCAACGGCTGCTTCCAGGTTTACTTCAAGTGCGTTGTTCTCCTGTGAGTTATCGGATTTTGCACGGTTACCACTGTTCACATCAATAACGTGCAGCGCTTCTGTATGCTCTACAATTAAGTAGCCGCCGCTTTTCATCGTCACCGTTTTTCCAAACAGGCCTTTTATCTGGCGATCTACTCCGAAATTATCGAAGATGGGAGTTGTGCCTTTGTATAATTTTAAGATGTTCTCTTTGTCGGGAGCAATGGTATGCAGGTAACTTTTCGTTTCGTCATACAAAGCCTGATCGTTGATGTGAATGCTGTTGAAACTTGCATTCAGCAGATCGCGGAGGATCGCGGAGGTTCTGTCCAATTCTCCCAGAACTTTCTGTGGCGGCTGAGCTGTCTTCAATGCTTCGTAACAAATGTCCCACTTTTTTACCAGGTCATTCAGATCGGCATCCAGATCGGCAACACTTTTTCCTTCTGCAACAGTACGGATGATCACGCCAAAGTTTTTTGGTTTGATGCTGGCGATCAGTTTTTTCAGACGGGATTTCTCATCGTTGGTCTTGATCTTTTGTGAAACGGAGATCTTATCTGAAAAAGGAATTAGAACGAGGTAGCGTCCTGCTAATGAAATTTCGGTGGTGATCCTCGGGCCTTTTGTGGAAATAGGCTCCTTGGCGATCTGGATGAGGATCTGCTGATTGGCACTGATGACGTTGCCTATTTTTCCGTCCTTGGGAATGTCGTTCTCAAACTTAAAGTACATTAAGTTTGAAGTGGTTTGTTTCCCGGTTTGCACCAGTTTGGTGTATTTCCCGAATGATGAGGCCTGAGGCCCCAGATCGAGGTAATGCAAGAATGCATCTTTTTCGTATCCAACATCCACGAAGGCTGCATTTAATCCGGGGATCACTTTTTTGACGCGTCCGAGGTAAATGTCTCCCACTGAAAAGTTATTGTTGCTTTTTTCCCGGTTAAGTTCTACTAACCGTTTGTCATTTAAGAGTGCAATAACAACTTCGGAGGGTTTGGAATCAATGATTAATTCGCTGTTCACTCTAAAGTTTTTTAAATAAATACAATATCCGTCTCGAGACTCCGCTCGGGATGGACGTTTTAATAAATGTATTGTGCTTAGTTTTCGTCCCGAATTTTTTGGGAGAAAGGAAAACAAACAGGCGTGTGCTGATAAACAGAATGGAAATTGGAATTTCCATTCTGTTAAGCTACATGCGTTGGCTCACATTTAAAAAATAGATCCCGGAGGAATTATTTTTTCTTATGTCTGTTTTTTCTCAAACGTTTTTTACGTTTGTGAGTAGCCATTTTATGTCTTTTTCTTTTTTTACCGCTTGGCATAACTTAAAAATTTAATGTTTATAAAATCTGTTTACTGTGTCTGACCACTGGTTTCGCCGGTGGTTAATTTATTTATGTAATCCTGTACTTCTGCTTTGATCGTTACGTCATCTACTAACGCCACGTATTTTTTTAAACTCTCCACCGCTTTTGCCTTGTCGCCTTTCTGCTGATAAGCATCTGCCAGATGCAGATAAGCTTCAATGAAGTCGGGCTGGATCTTGAGCACTTTCTCAAACCTTGAAATCGCCTTGTCCCATTGTCCAGATCGTTCGGAGAAAAAGGCAAAGTTCAATTGAAGGTTCACGTTGTTTGAATCGGTCTTCTCAATTTCCTTTAGCATGCCTATCCCTTTCATTGGATCTGCACTTCCCTCTACATAACAGGATGCTAAACTGATCTTTGCATCCAGGTTCTTCGGATTGAGTTGCAACACGTGCTCAAAGCTTTCTATGGCTTTGGCGAAAATGACAGGCCGGTTTCCTTCTTCCACAAAACGGGTGGAGGCATAATAACGGTTTCCTGTTTCCAGCCAGTTACTTTCTGTAGGAGAAGCCATTGAGGCTTGTTCCATATAGTAAGCAGCTACTGCCGGAAATCGCAGACTGTCCCACATGTTGATCATCTGCTCGTAAGCTGCTTTTTTATCGGGAGAAGTTTTGATGGCTTCTTCCGCTTTCTGAACAGCTTTTTTTTCTTCCGCATCCAGACCGTCAACTGCACCCTGCACCATTTTACTAAATGCAAGTTTGTTGGGGTTGGCATGTTCTGATGAAACTCCGGCTCCTTCTTTTGGAAGAAGCTTGGTGTTTGCTAATAATAAAAGAACGATAAGTACTAATGCTCCTGAAACGACTGCTATTTGAGTTTTATTCAGTTTCATTTTATATGTTAGTTCAAAGTTTAAATTTCATCAGTCGGTCTTTTTTGACTTTTGACTTTTCCCCTTTTGACTTAATTTTAAGCTGTTGCTTCTTTTTTTACGTTTTTCTTTACTTTCTCAGCAAAGGTCTTAGCTGGTTTAAAAGCCGGGATGTAATGTGCCGGGATAATGATGGTTGTGTTCTTGGAAATGTTTCTTCCTGTCTTTTCAGCGCGTCTTTTCACAATGAAACTTCCGAATCCTCTCAAATAAACGTTCTCGCCGCTCACCATGGAGTTTCTTACTGATTTCATGAATGCTTCTACACTTGCCTGAACTGCTACTTTTTCAATTCCTGTTTTTTCTGCAATGTCGTTGATGATGTCTGCCTTTGTCATACTTCTATAAACTATTTATAATCAAACAATTAATACACTAATAATTTTTCGGGAGGCAAAGATAGTATTTTAATTTTCAAACAAAAATTTTAATCGTAATTTCGGACTTCTTTATTAAAAAAGGAGCAATTTAAGGCCAAAATGAAGCATTTTTCACATAAAATTACCGCTTGGTACAGCCTGAATAAGCGCGATCTGCCTTGGAGGAATACCAAAGACCCCTATTTGATTTGGCTTTCGGAGATCATTATGCAGCAAACCCGTGTGGATCAGGGAATGGCTTATTATCTGAAATTTGCGTCTAATTTTCCAACTGTCAGCCATTTAGCGAAGGCAGATAACGACAAAGTGATGAAACTCTGGCAGGGATTGGGCTATTATTCCCGTGCCCGGAATCTGCATACCGCGGCCAAAACGATCCATACTATATATAAAGGGAAATTCCCATCTGCTTATGACGACATCCTCTCTTTGAAAGGAGTAGGGGATTATACCGCTGCGGCTATAGCGTCTTTTGCGTTTGATAAGTCGCATGCCGTGGTCGACGGAAACGTATACAGGGTGCTTTCCAGGATCTTCGGGATAGAAACGCCCATCGATGGCTCAGCAGGCAAAAAGGAATTCTACAAACTGGCCAATGAACTGATCGATAAAAAAGATCCCGGGCGACACAACCAGGCCATCATGGAATTCGGGGCCCTTCAATGCAAACCCGTGAACCCGGATTGTTCGGCTTGCCCGATGAATGCTCATTGTTATGCTTTCTCCAAAAAGTTGGTGGCCTCTTTTCCTGTAAAGGAAAAAAAGACAAAGGTCCGCAACCGCTATTTTAATTACCTGGTGTTCCGTCACAAGGGAAGCATTGCCATTCAGAAACGCAGGGCAAAAGACATTTGGATCAACCTTCATGATTTTCCTCTGATCGAAACAACGAAGGAAGTATCGCCAGAACAACTTTTGGTTTCAGCCGAATGGAAAAAGCTGCTCGGAAAAACGAAGTTTATCATAAAATCTTTTTCTCCTCCTCACAAACACATTCTCAGTCATCAAAAGATTTATGCGCGATTCATTGAGGTGAGCTCGTCCAAACCTCTAAAGGACTTTCTTCCCGAGGATACCATCGTTATCAAAGAGACGTCCATCCAGAAGTATGCGGTCCCGCGTTTGATCGAGATCTACCTGGGGAAGTGATTTGCGATGTAGGATGGAACACGAATGAGACAGATTTTTACGGATTTTTTTATGGGGTTACCACGGATTTATTGCCTTGGGCAAGGGATTTGAAATGCGTTATCTGAATGTCCGTTTGCTTTCTCCAGCAAGTGAACCAAAATCAAAATTGCTGCGAGCGCGGTGGCCCGAAAAATCAGCGGAGCGTGTCGGACTTAGCGCAAGCCGGTGGCTTTTTCTTGAATTTTTGTTCCTTTTTGTTCAAGCAAAAAGAAAGAAAGAGAAACAACAAGGGAAGTTTTTCCGAAAACGGAGCGTATCCCATTCTCTCTAGCCCCGACTGCAACGGAAATCCTTTTTGCCCCGCGGCTTCGGGGCAAAAAGATTGCAGAGAAAGGCGGGTGTAAAAATAGTTGCGCAGCCAAATGCTTGTGCTCCTAATAAAACGACAAGCTCATTGCTCAAAAATGTAGCATTTCATAAATATCTCCTCATAACTTTTGCATTCCCCTTCTGCCTTTCATATATTTGCGTGTCTGCCGATAGGTAGATTATACAAATAAATTTCAATCATGGCAGGCGTTAATAAAGTAATATTGGTGGGCAATTTGGGCAAGGACCCGGAGGTGCGTCACTTGGAAGGCGGCGCAGCGGTTGCTAATTTTCCCATGGCGACTACTGAAATATATAAAGATAAGACCGGACAACGTCAGGAGCAGACCGAGTGGCATAACATTGTCGTTTGGAGAGGCTTGGCTGAAGTCGCAGAAAAATACCTGAAAAAAGGAATGACCATTTACATTGAAGGAAAGCTGAAGACACGTTCCTGGGATGATAAAGAAGGACATAAACGCTATACAACGGAAGTGGTAGGTGATACTTTTACCATCTTAAGTAAAAAAGAGAACCCTTCTCCCGGCAACAACGAAGAAAGCAGCATCTCCGGCCCTAAAACAGGAGACGATCTGCCTTTTTGATCCGTTAATTTGCAAAGCACTATCTTTGCTTTCACATAAGTCTAACTAATAACCCGAATTTTGGTCGTCACGAGTACCCGTCTGTTTTTTGATCCTTCGCTTCTCAGCATTGTTGTAAATCCTTTTTCCTTAAGTATCCTGATTGCCATCATCATCATGTTCGTGCTGTTGCTCGTTGTTGCATTGGTTTCGGCCGCAGAGTCTGCTTTTTTCTCCCTCACGCCGAACGACATGGATGATTTGAAAACATCCGACTCCCGCTCCGACCATAAGATCTTACATTTGATCTCTGTTCCGAAACGCTTGCTTGCCACTGTTTTGATCAGCATCAATTTTATCAATATCGCCATCGTCATCATTAACTCCACGTTTATTTTTGGTGCAGAAGGGTGGTTCGATTTTCCGGGTAGTCCGACTTTGGGTTTTGTTGTTCAAGTGGTTGCTGTCACTTTTCTGATTTTGCTTATCGGTGAGGTCACTCCTAAGATCTACGCTACCCAGAATCCCTTGAAGGCTTCCCGCAGTCTTATTTATTTTGTGCTGTTACTGCAACGCTTGTTTTACCCGCTGAGTTCTTTCTTGATCTATACGACTTCTTTGCTCGACAAACTCATCAAGCCGAAATCGCATAACATCTCCGTGGATGAATTGTCGCAGGCTTTGGATCTGACTTCTGATGATGACATGGCCGAGGAAGATCACAAGATTTTAAAAGGAATCGTTAAATTCGGAAACACGGATGTGAAACAAATCATGCAATCCCGTACACACGTCACCGCATTCGAATATAAAATCGGTTTTACTAAATTACTGGCCGACATTACCGCTCATGGTTTTTCACGGGTTCCCATTTATAAGGAAACACTGGACAACATTGTCGGAGTGCTTTATACAAAAGACTTGCTTCAATACCTGAACGAATCCGACAGCTTTAATTGGCAGACGATTGTACGTGCTCCTTTTTTCGTTCCTGAGAATAAGAAGATTGATGATTTGTTGCGTGAATTTCAGTACAAGAAGATTCACCTCGCCGTGGTTGTGGACGAATATGGCGGTACTTCCGGGATTGTTACTTTGGAAGATGTCATTGAAGAAATTGTTGGAGAGATCAATGATGAGTTTGATGATGACGACCTGGTGTATTCAAAACTTGATGCTGATAATTTTGTGTTTGAAGGCAAAGCAGCCTTGAACGATGTGGCCAGGATACTGGAGATTGATAGAGCAGACTTTGAAGAAGCCAAAGGGGAATCAGATAGTTTGGCAGGACTGATCATTGAGGTCGAAGGACGCATTCCGACGAAGAATGAAAAGATCGCTTTTAAAAACCTGATATTTACTATAGAGTCCGCCGACAACAGAAAGATCAAGCGGGTTAAAATTACCATCGAAAGGGAAAATGATGATGAAGAATAGATTTCAGATCTCAATCCCGAAAGCTTTCGGGATCAGTTTTCAGGTGGGGAGAAATTACATTCTTGCCTTTTGCCTATTGTCTATTACCTGCTGTCTAATGCCTTCCTGCGGTGACGATGAGGAGGGAACGATTGCGCCCAAACCGCGTGCTTATTTCCGGTTGGTGTTCCCAGAAAAAAAATACGTTGCTTATGATTCTACTTGTCCTTTTTCATTCGATGTTCCGGTTTATGCAAAAATGGTGAAGGATAAAAGTTACAGAGCAGAACCGTGTTGGCTGAACCTGGAATTTCCGCAGCTGAACGGAACTTTGCATTTGACCTACCACGAAGTACACAACGACATCAACCAATACCTCGAAGAAACCAACGAACTGGCTTCCAAGCATCAGATAAAAGCATCGGGCATAGAAGAAAAACTGGTGTCAAGGGATTCAAGTAAGGTGTATGGACTCATTTATGAAATCGGAGGGAATGCGGCTTCATCCATTCAATTCTTTTTAACGGACAGTACCAAACATTTCATTCGCGGAGCTTTGTATTTTAACGTTGCGCCGAACACGGATTCCATTGCTCCGGCTTTGGATTTTGTGAGAAAGGACATCTATCACCTGATAGAAACTTTCGAATGGAAGGACAGATAGAGACCTACTTCTTCAAAACCTTTAAAATGATGAGGAACTGAAGAGCAAAAGTGAAGCAGGCCAGCAATAAGTGTACAGGCTGCAATGCGGCTGGCAATGCAAAACGGTTCAGTATAATTCCTACTAATAATTCCAGGATCAGCGTTCCTCCTAAAAGCTTCACAGTGTTTTTCAAAGAAGATGAAGCTTCGCTTTTTACAATCTTGTAGATCAGGAAAAAATTCAGCAAAATGATGACGATTGAAAAGGTACGGTGAACCTTGAAAGTGATTCCGAGGCTTTCAATGATATCGCCCCTGAATACAGCGTCAAAATTTTTTAGCATCACGTCCACTTCTTCCCGCACCTGTGTTCCGAGCATGATTTGAATGATGGTAAGGAAAAGCACACCTGCGGCTAGTTGAATGATCAAAGGCGGAAAGGCAACTTCTTTTACCGCGGAGATCAATTTTTTGGAACGGAAGATGACGGCAACGCCTATTGCTAAAATAACAAGAGCCATCACCATGTGAACGGTTATTTTCATCGGAGCCAAATTGCTGCTCACCACTTTTGCACCCAGCCAACCTTGAAATCCGACCAGAATAAACAGGAGGATGGATAAAATGAAAATGCGTTTGTCGTATTTCTTAATGAAGATCGAGAAGATCAATTGAATGAAAACCATCACGCCCAATATTGCGCCTGCAAGTCGGTTGAGGTATTCGGTCCAGGTATTCAAAGCATTAAATTCGGCAACGGCGTGGTGCTCTCCGGCATAAACTTCTTTGTAATCAGTAGGCAATTGAGAAACGTCTGTAGGTGGAATCCACTTCCCGAAGCACTTCGGCCAGTCGGGACAACCCATTCCAGAGCCCGTTGCGCGCACAATCGAACCTGCAATGATCACCAGAAAAATAAATGCCAGCGTGATCTGTGCGATGAAAATAAACCGATGTATGCTTTTTTGTTCCATGAGTTGCGGTGTCAAAATTACTAAATGTTTACCGAATCTTATCAGGTATTGGCCTCAATTCAAAGTTTCACCGGCAATATGTCTCGACTTTGTTTGTTATACATTCAAAACAAATAAAAACAACGTCCCCATGAAATACGGTAGTATTCACGAATTCATTAAGTCTATAGATAGGCTTATGAGTAAAAAGCTAGTTTTAATTGCTTTCCTCATTCCAGTAATGGGCAAAGCTCAGGAGCACCTCGATACCGAGAGCGGTTATTTTCAATTAGGAATTAGAAATGTGGTAAGTGCATTCGGCGATGACGGAGCCAAAGGTTTTGGGATGGGTGGCCAGTTTCGCATCCGTGTCTTAAGCCGCGTCAACACAGATTGGTATGCCGATTACATCAAAACCGACATAGCCGGCCTGGCAAGACGCGAAGATCTTCACATCGGCTGGTCGGTTTTGGCTTATCCTTTTAACTGTGTCAGCACTAAAGGAAAGATTACTCCCTACATTTTAGCAGGACACTGTTTTGATTACTCAAAAATTTCCAGGAATAATGATGGCTTTTCACTTGATAAGCTGAGCAGCGCGGTTCAGGCAGGTTTGGGAATGCATTACAACATTACTGATCGCACAGATGTTTCACTTACCTGTCAATACATGATGCACATGGGAAAGGACATTCACGCTGAGGTGGAGAACGTTGATGGGATAAAAGAAGTGCACATTGAAAAAAATCAAGTAAGAGGAGTTGAGGGGCATCTGCTGGTGAATGTAAGTCTGAACGTCCGCTTGTTCGATATGTGGGATCAGCATCACAAGAGGAAGAAAACTGTTTAGTAACAAGTAGGCAATTGAAGGGAGTAGGCAATGGTGAAAAGTAGGCAATTAAAGAAATGGGCAATAGGTGAAAAGTAGGCAATTTTTAAAATGGGCAATAGGTAAAAAGTTGGCAATTAAAGAAATAGGCAATAGGTGAAAAGTAGGCAATTAAAGAAATAGGCAATAGGTAAAAGGTAGGCAATTGAAGAAATGGGCAATAGGTAAAAGGTAGGCAATTGAAGAAATGGGCAATAGGTGAAAAGTAGGCAATTGAAGAAATAGGCAATAGGTAAAAAGTAGGCAATTGAAGAAATGGGCAATAGGTGAAAAGTAGACAATTGAAG
>JBKJQG010000316.1:0-8208 GCA_046594925.1 Bacteroidia bacterium | reverse complement strand
CCACGGATGATTGTAAAAAAATACATCACACCGGCAGCAACGATCATCCTTATCCATGTAGCCTGAAAAAACGGAAGATCAGCATTGTTGATCTGCGATTCGAATCCTTTGTTGGCGAGAACTAAGCCCACGCCCTGACAAACCGCTGATAATACTGCAAACAAAATCCCTTTCCCTACATTTCCAATTGCGTGGTCCTTCATGGGAGCGCTGCCTCCACGGTTAAAGCTCAGCCAAACGACCCCCGCAATAGTGATGAGAATACCGGTTATGCCAATGAAGTTAATTCGTTCGCCTATAAGAAAAAAACCTGCTATTAGCGCTGCAGCCGGTGCAAGGGTCGTAAAAATGCTGCCAATTCTTGGTCCCAGGATCACAAAAGAAGTAAATCCGAAATAATCACCCAAGGCCAGCCCTATTAATCCCGATGCCCCGAACCAAATCCAATGCTCGGGCAATGGGCTTGTGAAAAGTCCTGTGAAGGAAACTGGTAAAAAGATCAGACAGATGATGGTGAGGAAGATGGCTGCAAAGACCAATCGGATGTGATTGACGGCATTTGGACCCATTCTTTTGGCCGCTTCCGTAAAGGGAAAGATCCCGATGCTCCAGGAAAGTGTTGTTCCTATGGCTACGAGCTCTCCTAATAATGAAAAATCTTGTTTCACGCACCAAATGTAGCTTTTTTCAAAATGGCTAACTAACTAGATTCCATAGTTATTTGTGTTGCTAAGCGGAGCGATAAGTCCTTGTTTTTGTGTTTCTATTCTTTCATTTTTTTGCTTTTTTGTTCGTTAGAAGGCTTTAATCTCAGATTCATCGATAAATGCAGGTTGTTGGTGGTAAAATGTTAAAAATGACCCACATTCCACTGTTAATAAGTTACTTATGGCTTTTTTGCTTTTGTAAATAAATTAAACTCTATTTGTTATAACAATAATTAAAAAACTGTAAATGAACTTAGTAAAGAAAATCTCTCTCATCGGCTTTTGCTTTTCATTTTTTATGTTGGCAGAAAAGGCTTCCGCCCAAGACATGCAGATCCCTGCAGAAAGTGCGGACTTTAAAGTTTTCCCGAATCCGAATCAAAGTGAGGCGGATACTTATGTCAGCTTACAGGGATTCAAAGCAGACAATCTACTCGTGGTGGTTTACGACATGTTAGGAAGGGAAATTTATTCGAAAATAGAATTAATGGAGAACGATGGCTTTCTGTTCACATTGACAACAGATGGCAATCGTTTAACTTCAGGAATATATCTGATTACGGCATCAGCAAACGATAAAATATTTCACCAGAAGCTCATTGTAAAGTAAAAAATTGTCTCTCTAAACAATTTCTTAAAGCAGCTCTTCATCTCCGGATAAGAGCTGTTTTTATTTAGGGATAACGCAGTTGAGCTCGTTCTTCAAACCTTCGTAATGGAATAAACGTACTTTGATGGTGCCCACAATGATGGGCGTTTCCACGTAGACTGGCATTTTGTTTTCATCATCGGTTACCCAAACCACCATGCCTTCTCCACCTTTGAAAATAGTGCCTTCAATTAGTTTCGGACTGAATTTAATGCAACGGACAGTTCCCAGCAGATCGGATTTGATGGTTTCTTTTCCGAGGTAGCGGATGTAGGAAGGAAATATTTCACCGTCCAGCACAAACGTGATGGGAATGGTGTCCTTTGCTTTGTATTTTGAAAAATCAAGGCAGCGTGCATAAAAGATAGCAGTCATCACATCATTAGTACAGGCAGTGACGCTGATGGAATCCAACTTGTTTGCTTTTTTGTTGCGCTTGGAGGAAGTATAGACCTTGTTCTTTTTCTGATTAAATACATAATCATCATAGGTATAACTTCCGCCTTCTTTTGCATCGCGTATGAAACGCAGCGGTTTCAACGTCGACGTGTCTGCATAGGATTCATACTTGTCGCGTACTTTGTAGAACCAATCGTATTTCGGGTACGTTGCTCCCAGTCCTACAAAATGATACACGTCCTTGTTGTTCATCTTATTCAGAAAAACACTGAAGCTGGCTTCTCCGGCTTCCATCCAGAGTGCTCCCCAATTGTAAAAGATCTTGTATTGGAATTTTTCACCGGCTTTGAAACTATTATTCTCGATCGGACATGTCTTTTGAGCCATCAGTGTGAGCTGAAGGCAGCATGCTGCGAATAAGAATATTTTTTTCATCACTTTAATTTTGAGTGAGAAGACGAAAAATAGAGTTTCCAACAAAAGTAGAAATTATTGACGGTATTTTGGTATTATACTCTGTATTCATTATATTGCATAGAAATTTACAATCTGAAATAAACAACTTTATAAATTTACATATGAAGAAAATAACTACACTCATTTTTGCATGCATTTTAGGGCTCAATACTACTTTTGGACAAACCACAGGCGGCCCTGATGCATACGGTTATATCTGGCGCGACAGCAATGATGCTTTAGGGCCGGTATACAATTGGATCGATGTTTTGCCGCTGGTGGGAGCACAGGAAGTCCGTTTCCTGGCGGATGACAATACTGTAGGTTCTTTCCCAATAGGTTTTCCTTTTCATTATTATTGGTACGATGTCTCTCAGTTCTGGGTAGGCTCTAACGGATACATAGGGTTTACGAACGGACAAATCTCTGCTCCATTTGGGACGATTCCGAACACCGCAGGAACTCAGAATTTTCTGGCGGCCATGGCTTGCGATCTTTTGTTTGATGTGTCTAACAGTGCAGAATGCTGGAGATATACAAATCCTGCCGGAGATACCTTGGTCGTTTCCTGGCTCAACGTTCCTTTTTACGATTCAGCAATTCCTGCAGGCGCTGGGAACAATGATTTTCAAATCATTCTGAGCGCGGTGGATAGCTCCATCACTTATCAGTATAAAACACAAACAGGTTTTCCTGCTGCAGGAACCAATGTAGTGATCGGAATTGAGAACAATTCAGGAAGCATAGGGTTACAACATTCATTGAACATCTTTCCTCCTGTGAATTATTCCGTTAAGTATCAATATCCTAGCAGTACTACTTATGTGGTGAACGATGCATCTACCACATATAACGACAATGTTGAAACAGGTGGCTTGTTTCGCGCTAAGAACGGTGCTCAATTCACCATGACGACCAGCATAAAAAATACAGGTAACCAAAATCTCCCTGCCTACAACGTTTTCTCACGTGTGCTGAATTCTGTTGGAACAACTATGGTTTCGGATAACAAAACAAGTCTTCCTTCTGTTCCCGGACAATCAGAGAACATAACAATGACCAACATGTTCAATCCCCTGACGGCAGGAACTTACCGCTACCTAACCAATACACAATTGGCCGGCGATGCAACGCCTAGTAATGACCAGAAAGTGCAAGAGATCGTAGTTCTTGATACCACTACAACAGGCATCCGTTTGTCTTATGATAATGACATGGAAGCAGGCTTGGGCGGTCTGAACTGGACAGGCGGAGAAGGCGGGGCAGCCATTTATTTTGTGCCTCCTACCTATCCGGCTAAGTTTACAGAAGTATACGCTTACATTGTAGCGAACCCATTGACTGTTGGTTACTCTATCAAGGTATTTGATGACAACGGAACCGGTGGCGCAGCCGGAACAAAATTGGATTCGATATACATGGGTCCGTCGATTGTTACCTTCCCCGCCTGGAATACCACTCCTTTGGCAACTCCCATTACTATTACATCAGGTGGACTTTACATTGCCTGGGAAATGAATGGCGATGCATTGACCCTTGGACAAAACCAAGTTCCTCCTTTTTCATTTAGAACTTTCGAGATCATCAGCAATGTTTGGGCTCCATACCGTTACAGAGAAACAGAAGACTTGATGATCAATGTCAATTATGAAAAAGTATATGTTTCGGGTGCAGGCGTTCATGAAAATGCATTGAATGATTATTTCGGGGATTTCTATCCGAATCCTTCATCCGAATCGGCTTCCATCAATTATGACATTCCTTTCAATGCAAAAAACATTACTTATTCATTATACGATGTGCAAGGTAGACGCGTAAATAGTTCAGATGTGAATTCTAATTCAGGAATGCTGACCATCAGCGTTTCCAATCTGGATGCGGGCATCTATACCTGCAAGATCGTTGTTGACGGAGAAATGATCGTGAGAAAATTAGTGATCTCAAAATAAGAAAATTTTTTAAAGAAAAAAGGCGCTCTGATTAGGGCGCCTTTTTTGTTGGATTTTTGTGCTGATCGCAAGTGTCGTCACCCTGAGCGGGGTCGAAGGGCAGATGTTACAGCGCAGCAATTATAAATGTTTTGACCCATGACCTGATTGTGCGCGAAGAATCGAGTGATACACGCTACGAAGGAAAAGCGCAAGACTTCGGGAAATGTTTGTCGGGAAACGAGGAAATCATTCGCTGATTTTATGCGCCCTTCGACTCCGATCAGGGTGACGAAACGTTGGTTGAATGTTATTCGTTCTAATAAGGTGTTATTTAATTCAACGCAGAAATCACGTCCTCTATCTTTTTTGCTGATGGGAAATAGGAGAGAATCTTTTGCAGCACTTCGTCCACAACAGAGTCGGGACAAGAGGCTCCGCTGGTCAGGATGATGTTTACGACTTCTTTCTCGGGAAGAAAATCCATGTTATGCAAATGTTTTTGATGAGAGAAATCGAAATGGTGGATCTCGTTCTTGGAAACAATTTCCCGGGCCGAAGAAATGAAGTAGGTCGGAAGTTTCTCCTCGCAAAGTTCTACAATGTGAGAAGTGTTTGAACTGTTGTAGCCTCCAACTACTATGGCTAGATCGGCTTCATTCTTCAACAAGCCGTATGTCGCTTCCTGATTCTCATTGGTCGCGTAACAAAGTGTGTCGCGTGTATCGGCAAAATGATCTTTTAGATTCGTATCACCGAATTTTTGGACCATGATGTTCTTGAAGTAATCTGCTATTTCCTGCGTCTCAGTCGCCAGCATGGTTGTTTGATTGATCACGCCCACTCTCTCCAAGTGTTTTGTAGGGTCAAAATTATCGGAATGATGTCCTTTGAACACCTCATTAAATGCATCAAGACCGATATTGCCCAGGATGTATTCTCCCAGCACTCTTGATTCAACAATGTCTTTTACGATGATGGAAGGAGCATTCTGTTCACTTCTTGAAAATGTAGCTCTTGTTTCTTCATGATTGTATTTCCCATGAATGATGATGCTATACTGATCTTCGCCCAACTTTTCCGATTTCTTCCAAACCCTTTCCACAAAGGGACAAGTGGTATCGTACTTCCTCACTTCAATTCCGATCTTGTTTAGCTCCAATTCGATTTTCAAAGTGGTACCGAATGCAGGAATGATCACTATGTCGTTTTGATTCAGTTCTGTGAACGGAATAATAGGATTGCCGCTCGTGTCCATCAAAAATTTTACGCCCCTGTTCAATAAATCGTTGTTCACATCCGGATTGTGGATCATCTGGCTCAGCAGGTAGATTTTTTTGTCGGGATTTTCTTCGATGGCTTTGTAGGAAATTTCAATTGCGTTTTCCACGCCGTAACAAAAACCGAAGTGACGAGCAATGTGAAAACGGATGCAGCCAAAGTCAAGAATTGTAGGGCTGAAGTCCTTTTTGCGAGGATCATTCACCTTGCGGATCTCTTTTACTTTGGAAATGACCGGACTTTTGTAAAAGTCGGGGATATTGAAGTTCTTCATTTGCTTGACAAAAGTAATAAATTTTTCTCTTCGAAAGCTTGGATTTGATCCCTCCAATAGTGAGTCACGGACTTTCGCGGTTTTTTCGGCCTGCAATTCTGTTTCTTTCTTTTTGCTTGAACAAAAAGAAACAAAAATTCAAGAAAAAGCCACCGGCTTGCGCTATAGCCAACCAGCGGCCGCAGCCTTTTCTGGCCAGCCCGCCGTTAACGATGGGGTTTCTAGTCCGCAGGTTTTGTTTGGCGTCTCATTCTATCTTGGGCTCCGATTACCCTTCCGAAGCCGCGGGCAAGCCGAGGCCAGGCGCGAAGTCGTCAAGGGGTGAGAGAAGGGAAGCCTTCGCCTGGCCTTGATTTTTTTTGCTACTTTTTTTATCAGAAAAAAAGTAGGATCAGTTCAATTTATAGAGATGAACATTGTCTGGCTCTTTATCCAATTGGGAAGTTTATCAACAATGAGATGTGAATGCATTATTAAGGAAAAGACGCCCATTTTCAGAGAACTCCCTAAATTTGCATGAATGAAAACAAAACGTCCCTTAATATTGGTTACAAACGACGACGGGATCACAGCTCCCGGCATCCAGGCACTCGTTGAAGTTGTAAAGACTTTGGGCGATGTGGTAGTGGTGGCTCCAGACAAACCACAGTCGGGCATGGGGCACGCCATCACTATTAACGCGACTTTGCGCATCAATAAAGTGAATATTTACGGTGTAAAGGAAGAATACAGCTGTACAGGCACTCCAGTTGATTGTGTGAAGATAGCCATCAACAAGATTCTGAAACGCAAGCCTGACCTGGTGGTTTCGGGCATCAATCACGGTTCCAACATGTCCATCAATGTCATTTATTCCGGAACAATGTCTGCCGCCGTGGAAGGCGCCATTGAAAGCGTTCCTTCCATCGGGTTTTCTTTATTGAACGATTCCATCGATGCGGATTTTACGGCAGCTAAAAAGATTGTAAAAACAATCGTTACTAAAGTTCTTAAGGAAGGTTTGCCAAAAGATGTTTGTCTGAATGTGAATATCCCGAAAGTAAAAGCTGATGAGATCAAGGGGATTAAAGTTTGCCGGCAAGCACGTGCTAATTGGATTGAAGAACTGGATGAAAGAAAAGACCCTAGCGGGAAGACTTACTTCTGGCTGACTGGAAGATTTGATAATTACGATAAAGGAAAAAAAGATACGGATGTCTGGGCACTCGATAACCAATACGTTTCGGTGGTTCCTACACAGTTCGACATGACCGCACACCATACGATCAAGACATTGAAAAAGTGGAAATTTTAAATACTGAGAAATGAAGAACTTCAATTGGGACAGAACATGGGTAGGATTGGCCTTAGGGATTTTGACGCCGGTGCTGATTTATACCATTTACTATTATTTCGTTTACAGTTCCGGAATAAAAAAGGTCAACGTCAGTCTTTGTGTTGCCACCAACCTGATCCCTTTTTACCTCTATCAGAGAAAAGATAAATATAAAGGATTGAAAGGCGTTTTAATAGCGACATTCATCTGGGCAGGAGTCATTGCAGGCCTGGTTTTTTTCACCAATTCCCTCCGCATAGGTTAATGAACTACTACGTCATAGCAGGAGAAGCTTCCGGTGATCTGCACGCATCCAATCTGATGCGTTCTTTGAAGGTCCTTGACAAAGAGGCTTCCTTCCGTTGCTGGGGGGGAGATTTGATGCAAAAACAAGGTGCAGTCCTTGTAAAACATTACCGCGATCTCGCCTTCATGGGTTTTACGGAGGTACTAATGAATATCCGCACCATTTTTAAGAACATCGATCTTTGTAAAAAAGACATTCTCGAACACCGTCCGGATGTATTGATCTTAGTAGATTATCCGGGTTTCAACATGCGCATAGCTGAATTTGCAAAAGAGAAAGGGATCAAAGTGTTTTACTACATTTCTCCTCAGATCTGGGCTTGGAAACAATCGCGAGTTCACAAGATCAAAAGGACGGTAGATCACATGTTTGTCATTCTTCCTTTCGAAAAAGAATTCTACGAACGATTTGATTACAGCGTAGATTTTGTAGGACATCCGCTGTTGGATGCGGTTGACAATTACGCCGGTGAATCAGCCACCCTAGATATCCCACGGGATAAGCCTATCATAGCCATTCTTCCGGGCAGCAGAAAGCAAGAAATTTCGGCAATGCTTCCTTTGATGTTGTCATTGCAAATGGATTATTCTGATTATCAATTTGTGATTGCCGGAGCACCATCACAGCCCAAAGAATATTACCAAAGTCTGATGGGAAACAGTAACGTTCCAATCGTTTTTGGAAAGACCTATCAATTGTTGCAAAGATCCGAAGCGGCTTTAGTGACTTCCGGTACAGCAACATTGGAAACCGCTTTGTTCGGTGTGCCGGAAGTCGTTTGCTACAGAGGCGGAAAGATCTCCTACGTGATCGCGAAACAACTGATCAAAGTGAAATACATTTCGCTTGTTAACTTAATTATGGATAAAGAGATCGTCAAAGAACTCATTCA
>JBKJQG010000008.1:0-4374 GCA_046594925.1 Bacteroidia bacterium | reverse complement strand
GATGGGGTGATTGGGTGATTGGGTGATGAGGTGATTAGGTGATGGGGTGATTAGGTGATGGGGTGATGGGGTGATGGGGTGATGAGGTGATGGGGTGATGGGGTGATGGGGTGATGAGGTGATGAGGTGATGAAGTTATAAAGTGATGAGGGTGATTAATAAAAAAAAGAACTATGATTGACGCTAACATTTATCCTTACGGAAAATTTGAATATGGAAAATCCTATTCATCTGCTGAAACGCAAGAGAATATCAAAGCCATAGAGGGGTTGCCTACTATGCTTACTAATGTTGCTGCTAAACTTAGTAATTCGCAATTGAAGAAAAGCTACCGCGATGGCGGATGGAATGCGCAGCAGATCATTCATCACATTGCCGACAGCCATTCGAATGCGCTTACCCGTGTGAAACTGGCGCTGACGGAAAACAATCCCGTTATTAAGCCCTATGATCAGAATGCTTGGGCTGTTTTGGCAGATGTTGATAGCACACCAATCGAAGTTTCGATGCAAATGACGGAAGCGATTCACATCCGTTTTACAAATCTTCTAAAGTCGATGACTGAAGCGGATTTCAAAAAGAAGTATACCCATCCTGAATACAACAAAGAATTCCAACTCGATGAACTTGTGGCTTTATATGCCTGGCATGGAAAACATCATTGCGGACAATTAAAAGTGATCCTGGACAATGAATAAGACAGACTGTTTTAATTTGGGATACATTGCCAGAAGGGTCGGAAACCATGGTGAATTGGGCTTTGTACTTGACGTTGACAATGGAGGCAAATACTCGAAACTGGAATCTGTTTTTATTGAGATCAGAAATTCACTGGTACCTTTTTTCATTAAAAAGATCCAGATCAAAGGAAACAATGCGACTGTTTCCCTGGAAGGAATTGACAGCATCACCAAAGCAGAAGAACTCCTAAAATGCTCACTCTACTTACCTTTGAGCGCTTTGCCTCCCTTAAAGGGAAAGAAATTTTATATCCATGAATTAGCCGGCTTCACAGCAACCGATAAAAGATTCGGTGAAGTGGGCGTCATCACCGAAGTGCTGGACTTCCCACACCAGACCATTCTGCAGATCCGCCGCGGCGAGAACGATATTCTAATTCCTGCGAAGGAAGAATTCATCATTGCTATCCACCGCGACATTAAACGCATTGAACTGGATGCTCCAGAAGGACTCATCGATATTTACATTTCCAAAAAAGAAGAAGACGAATCGGAGAAGGAAGATCCTTCGGAGTAATGGAAGATGTATGATGGAAGATGTATGATGTGAGATGGAAGATTTACTTTAAAGATGTTGTTGGATTCTCGTCACCCTGAGCGTAGTCGAAGGGCGGATGCTACAACGATGCTATCATAAATATTTGGGCCTTCGGGTTTGTTTTTAATCAGAAATCAAAGTTTCAGCGCTGAAATGATGTGCCCTTCGACTGCGCTCAGGGTGACGAAACGCTTTTACATCTTCCCTCTGCCATTATACATCATACATCTTTTCATGTGCCTTTCGACTGCGCTCGGGGTTACGAACCGCTTTTTACATCTTCCCTCTGCCATTATGCATCACACCTCTTTCCGCCAGCATTTCGATCCGTCGCTACGGATGCTTTGCTTGACGATACTTCATCCTTTCCAATTGAATTTACAGCCCTTTTTGTTTTTCCAAAAAATAGATTATCTTTATTGTACTTAAGGACGAACCTTGTTTAATCAAAGTTCACTACTCTTTTATGCCGAATCAATCATTCGCTTTTAAGCAGTTCAAGATAATGCAGGACAAGTGTGCCATGAAAGTCGGCACAGATGCTGTTTTATTAGGCTCCTGGGTGAACGCCTCCAACGCAAAGACTATTTTAGATATAGGTACCGGAACAGGGATCATAGCGCTGATGTTGGCACAAAGATCGGGCGCACGTATTGATGCTATCGACATCGACATGAATGCTTACATTCAGGCAACCGAGAATATCAGCAACTGCCAATGGAAAGACCACATCGAAGCACATCACATTTCCCTGCAGCAGTTCGCAAAAGAAAGCGATCATAAATACGACCTCATTGTTAGCAATCCTCCCTATTTCATTGATTCCTCCAAAGCATCCGAAGAGTCGCGTACCAATGCTCGCCATACAGATCAATTGCCTTACAAAGATTTGTTGGATGGGGTTTTGAAATTACTAAGTCCGACCGGAAAATTTTATGTGATCCTCCCTACCAAAGAAAGTGAGCTCTTTAAAGAAGATGCGGAAAATCATAAATTGTTTTTAACGAAAGTTACCAAGGTAATTACGCGGACAGATAAACCTGAAAAGCGTTTGCTTATGCGGTTTGAATTTATTCAGCGTGCTTATTCGGAAGATACTATTACAATCGAAAAGGATGAGAGACATTCGTATACCGACGAGTACAAGGAGTTGACTAAGGATTATTATTTGGCGTTTTGATTTGGGGATTGGAACGCGCCTGCCGGTAGGCAGGGATTAGACGGATAAAACGGATTAAATTAAAAATAAGGCCGAAAATTAAACTTCACGGGAGAGTCATTCTAAGTTACTTGCTGCGCTGAGTCCGAAATAACAAATGCACGTCCTAACCCACCTAGTTACTTAGTCGCCGCCGTCAGCTCTCCTTCTCGACAAACTTCACACCCAGCGTTTCCAACTCGGCTAGCACTGGCTCGTAAATCTCCTTTATGGTGGGAATGGTTACTCCTCTTGCTTTAATCTTTCCTTGCAGAATGAGTTTAGCAGAGATCGCTAAAGGCAAGCCGACAGTCTTTGCCATGGCGGTATAGGTTTGGTCTTCTCCTTTTACTACCAGTGAAGATGTGATCTTTTTTGCCTCGCCCTTCAGCACATAATCAAATTGATGCTGCATCACGATCATGTCTTTATCGTGTTCTTTCAGCAGCCACTTTTCTTCCAGCAAGTATTGCAGGATCTGAGCTGGAGTGGCGTCTTTCAGGCCGATCTTCTTGTCTTCAAAAATGCCGAGCCATTCGATTTTACTCAAGGTATCTGCATCCATTTCAGCTCCCATGAATGCGATCAGTTTTTCTTTCACGCTTGCACTGCCTTGTGGTAAAAAGGCCTGCATCAATTGTTTGTACGTTAAGGTATGAGATGCTTCGATCTTGTAGGAATCATCGGTCAACCCCAATTTCACGAATACGTTCCAGGCTTTGCAATAGCCCGGCATGCGCAGGGTTCCGCGCAGCATGGTTGGAATTTTTTCGAGGTTGTAGATCTTTCGGTACGACAAAGAATCTCTGTTGGCATAAGCATCAAAGGCTCCGTAACCGTCCATTTCAATGGTACAGATCTGAGTGAACAACCTGTTATAAGGAATGTATTTGTATTCTCCGTGCTCTATGAACTGCGCTGTGCCTTGTCCGGCCAAAACCACATTACGAGGATTCCAGGAAAATTTATATCCCCAGGGGTTGTCATTGCTTTCGGGAGCTACCAGACCACCGCAGAATGACTGAAAGGAAGTCAGCTCCCCTCCTGCTTCGTGGATGTGGTCAATCACCTTCATCGCCGAAGCATGATCAATGCCTGGATCCAGTCCTACTTCATTCATTAAAATGATGCCTGCTGCTTTTGCTTCTTCGTCAAGCTCTTTCATTTCTTTGGAAACATAAGAAGCTGTTGCGAGGTGTTTTTTGAATTTCACACAGTCCTTCGCCACTTCCAGGTGCATGAATGCAGGAAGCATTGAGATGACGATGTCTGCACGCTTTATTTCTTCTTCGCGCTGTGCTGCGTTATGGATATCAAACTGTATGGATCTTGCATTCGCATGTCCCTCCGTTTTTTGCTTTACTAAATCTAAGGAAACATCTCCAACGGTAACGTTCCAGTTTTCCTTCACGGAATGTGCCAACAAGTATTGAATGAGGCATGATGCGGAGCGGCCTGCTCCTATGACTAAGATGTTCTGCATAATGATTTAAATCGGAGGCAAATATAGACAATAGGCAATTGAGGCAGTAGGCAATTGGCAATAAAATAAAAAAAGATAAAAAAATTAGAACTAAAACAACAAAATGAGCGAAAAAAATTCGCCCAATTGCCTACTGATCAAATTGCATCAAGGCAAACCTCTCACCTCCGAAAACCAATGAACGAATAAACTAGTGAACAAATGAACAACAAACGAATGAACTTATTTTTTTGTAATTTTGAACAATGCAAAAACGATTTCTGATATTCAGTGGGTTTTCCGGGGCAACAGGCGTTGCTTTGGGAGCGATGGCTGCACACTTTCTAAAATCAAAACTGGAAACGGGATTGATCACGGAGAGTGGGCGTCAGGCCTTTGAAACCGCGGCAAAGTAGCAGCTGTTGCACCGTCTGGC
>JBKJQG010000194.1:0-9640 GCA_046594925.1 Bacteroidia bacterium | reverse complement strand
ATTGATGGAGACGGCCGACCGGAGATCATTTCGGGAAATATGGGAGGAACTGTTTCTGTATTAAGGAACACTACCATTTCTGCATCTGCGATCACCTTTGCTGCTAAGGTTGATTTTACAACTGGTTCATGGCCATTGGTTATTTCTACTGCTGATCTTGATGGTGATGGCAAAGTAGATATTATAAATTCAAATTTTTCTTCGAACTCAATTTCAATTTTCAGGAATACAAGTGCGGTCAATTCTATCTCTATGGCTGCGCGAGTCGATCTTCCGGTAGGAGCTGCTCCTCAAGGAATGTCTGTCAGCGATATAAACAATGATGGAAAACAAGATATTCTTTCTACTTCCGGAAGTACCAACTTCGCAGTTTTTTCAAACACGAGTGCTGCAGGAACAATTTCTTTTGCGCCAATTGTGAATGTCGCTACAACCGCACCAGCTTACGGACTTACTACCGGCGATGTAACCGGCGATGGAATTCCGGATGTGGTCCTTTCAAAGAACTCAGCAAATCAGTTAGCTGTTTATTCGAATACAACATCGGCCGGATCGATAAGTTTTGCTTCTGCTTTTGGTTTTGCTACTGGGAATACGCCGCGTCACCCGGCGATCATAGATATTGACGGTGATGGAAAAGTGGATCTTCTTTCCGCAAATTCCGCAACCGGAACGATGTCAATATTGAGAAGCACAGCTTATTATTCTCCAGTGTCAATTCCGGCAACCGCTATTACTTCTTCCTCCGCAACAGCTAATTGGAATAGCGTTGCCGGAGCTACTACTTATTTTTTAGATGTGGCTTATGATACACTTTTTACAAGCTTCGTGTCCGGCTTCAATGATCTGAATGTTGGAAATGTAACAACCTATAATCTTTCGGGTTTGGTTACGAATAATACATACTATTATAGATTAAGGGTTTCAACTGCTGCGTGTGGATTGAGTTCAAACTCAAACCGAAAAGCTTTCACAACGCTTGCCGGAATTGGTGCGCCAACTATTACTTCTTTTTCTCCGGCATCCGGACCGGTGGGAACGACAGTAACGATCACAGGAACAAATTTTGAAACAACAGCTGCCCTAAATACGGTGATGTTTGGTGCTGCAAAAGCAAATGTCACGGCGGCGAGTGCAACATCAATTACAGTGACTGTGCCTATCGGCGCAACATTACACCCGATCACGGTAACAAACGGCTCGACTGCACTTACAGCGTTTTCGGCGGCACCCTTTCATGTTACCTTTTCTTGTGGCGGAACAATTATCCCTGCTTCATTTGTGAAAGTTGATATCACCCCGCCCACTGATCCGAGAGTGGTTGTTGAAAGCGATTTCGATGGCGACGGAAAGATAGATGTCGGAATGTTAAGACAAGGCGGTTTTTCTTTTTATCACAACACAGGGGTGCCCGATACTATATCCTTTGATCCAAGGATTGATTATACATTTTATGGAATAAAAGCTACCATTGGAGATATTAACGGTGACGGGAAACCGGATCTGGTAACCAACGGTTATGATAGTATACTCGTCTTCAGAAACACAAGTACGCCGGGAAATATTTCCTTCGCTGCAGGAATTTCCTTCGCTGCAGGAAATAACGTTAGCGGAATTGCCATCCATGATTTTAGTGGCGATGGAAAGCCAGATGTTGTTGTTTCTAACTATTCAGACAATACTTTTTCGGTCTTTGTAAATACAGGATCTTTAGCTACACTTACGTTTGCGCCGAGGATCAATTTTGCTTCTAGCTCTCCGTGGACCTTATCCGTTGCGGATTTTGATGGCGACGGGAAGAAAGATGTTGCCGTAGGAAATATAGCCGCTCACGTTGTTTCTTTATTTCGAAATACAACAGTTGGTGCTTCAGTCAATTTTGCCCCTTCAGTTAATTTTGCCGTTGACAGTATTCCCATTGCAATGACCGTTGCAGATATGGCGGGACTCGGAAAACAAGACATCGTCGTCTTGAACCAATCAAATAAAATATCTATTCTTAAGAATACCGGTACGCCGGGGACACTCTCGTTTAGTCCGAGAGTCGACTTTGCCGATGGCTACCAGTCGAACGATGTGGCGGTGAACGATCTGAATGGAGATGGCAAACAAGATCTTGTTCTCTCCAATTCCAACGGATTTATTTCTGTCTACACCAATACAACAACTGCCGGAACAATTTCACTTTCTCCACGACTTGATTTTTCGCTTGGAGTATATTCAATGTCTTGTGGCTCTTCTGCCATTGGAGATCTTGACGGTGACGGAAAGCCGGATATTATTTCCGTTAGCCAGAGCACAAGTGGGATCTCTGTTTTTAGAAACATGAATTATGTTGGATTTACAATTACAGGAGCAAGTTCAAGTTCTTCTTGTGGGTCTGGAACAGTAACGCTTAATGCAGCAGCTTCGGGAGGTATTATTAATTGGTATGCAACAACACTTGGTGGAACATCACTGGGTTCAGGACCAAGTTTTACAACACCGGCACTGGCTGTTACTACTAATTATTATGTAGATGTAACAGGTGGGGGATGTACTTCTATTCCAAGAGTATGTGTGATCGCCGCTGTTCGAACATCGATCAGTTCTTTTTCTCCTGCAACAGGTCCTGCGGGAACAACCGTTACTATTAACGGTTGCGGTTTTGATCCTATCCCTTCCAACAATGCTG
Source organism: Bacteroidia bacterium (assembly GCA_046594925.1). GTDB lineage: Bacteria > Bacteroidota > Bacteroidia > 2-12-FULL-35-15 > 2-12-FULL-35-15 > 2-12-FULL-35-15. The sequence continues at coordinate 6,966 of JBKJQG010000194.1, read as the reverse complement.
TATTCTTCGGTGCTACACAAGCTACAATAACATCTGCTTCATCATCTGTTATAACAGCAATTGTTCCTTTGGGTGCAACACATGAAGATATTTCTGTGGCGAACTTAACAAACAATTCAACCGGATATTCAGCTGCACCTTTCCTCACAACTTTTTCATGTGGAGCGGTATTCACCAGCTCTTCCCTTTCGGCAAGTATGGATGCTATAGTCGCGCCCTCTTCATCTTTGTATATTGCACATGGTGATCTTGACAATGATGGAAGATCCGATCTGGTAAAAACAGGATTTTATACAGGGATCGGAAGTGCGGCATGCATAGCAAGGAATACAAGCGGTGCAGGAAATCTTTCATTCGCTCCGCCCACGCTTTTTCCTTCAGGAACTGCGGAATACGAACTGGCAATTTTTGACCTTAACGCAGACGGAAAAAAAGAAGTGATCATTCCGGATTATGCATCAGGGCATATCGCTGTTCTAAAGAATATTTCTGCTCCGGGGACGATCTCCTTTTTGCCGTATCAGGATTTCCCGGCATGCTCACATGCTATAAGCGTTGCTGCAGGGGATCTTGATGGCGACGGCAGACCTGATCTGGCGGTGCTCAATGATTATAATTATATTTCTGTTTTACGGAACGTCAGTGAAGGAGACTCCATCATATTCGCTGCCGGAATTCCATTTTCTACCGACTTAACCGCGATCGCTAAAAGCGTAAAGATCGAAGACCTTGATGGAGATGGTAAGCCAGAACTAATATATATCTCATCATTTCCTGCAGTTGATCTCGGAATTTATAAAAACCAAAGCACTGTCGGGAACATTTCTTTTGCTGTAAGAGTGATCTACAATGCCGGTTCTTCTTATCCGCAACAAGTTAAAGTGGGGGATATAGATGGAGATGGGAAAGCAGATATCGTAATTGGAAATAACAATTCTTCTTCTGGTCATATTGACATTGCAAGAAATACCGGTTCTGTTGGAAGCATATCATTTGCACCGATTCAAAATTTCACTGCCCAAAGTGAGTCAGGCGATATTTCTTTGGATGACATGAATGGAGATGGTAAACTCGATATTATTGCTTCTGCTACAGGAACAAATTTTATTTCTTTGTTTAGAAATACAAGTTCTCCCGGAAGTATTACCTTGGCTACAAGAGTCGATTATCCAACCGGTTCCTGGCCAAGGAATGTGTTTACCGGCGATATGGATAATGACGGGAAAGCCGACATCATGTATTCTTACTCAGGTCCTAATAATCTAGCGATCATGCGCAATCAATCATGTGAAGCAGATAATGTTTGGCCCGGTGATGCAAACAAAGATTCCGTTGCCGACAATGCAGATCTTCTGGAGATCGGAATATTTTATGCTCAGACAGGAACTATGCGTGGAAGCATCAGTAATGCATGGCTTCCTTATCCGGCAATGGATTGGGGAATGGTTGAAGCAGGCGGGGCCGACATCAAGAATGCGGACTGTAATGGTGATGGAACGATCAATAACAATGATACACTCGCGATCAATTTAAATTTCAATTCAATACATGCGATGATGCCTCATGTCGCCGACGTACGATTGACGACCCCTGAACTTTATTTTGTTTCGAGCACCGGAACGTATGGCCCGGGAAGCTGGGTGGATGTAGATGTGATGGCAGGAACATCAACTCTTCCTGTGGATGATCTGTACGGACTCGCATTTAATATTAATTACGATGCGTCACTTGTTCAGGGCGGAACAGAAAGTTTGAATTTTCCAAACAGTTGGTTTGCTGATCCGGGCACGAATGGAATTACATTCGCAAAAATAGCTGCCGTATCATCAACAGCCTATGGAGCGGAAACACGTATCGATCATGTGAATGCGGATGGTTATGGTAAAATAGCAACCTTCCGTTTTCAAACAAATAGCTCTATCTCTGCTTTATCAACCATGAATTTTTCTTATTCGGGTTATGTTGCAAATGATTCTGTTGGAAACAATTTGTTGTTTAATTCTCTCCCTTTTTCCATTGTGATCGATCCTTTGTTTTTAGGAACAGACGAATCTACCCAGCAAAACCAAATTGCTGTTTACCCGAATCCATTCGCAGGAACAACAGAGGTATCTTATTCATTAACGAAAGAATCCAAGGTTGATATTGAGGTGTATAACACCATCGGCGAAAGAATACAAACATTGGTAAATACAGTTGAACCGGCGGGGGATTATAAATGCAAATTCTCAGCAAAAGAAAAAGGCTTGGGAGCAGGGGTTTATTTTGTAAAAATTAATATTGACGGAAAAATTGTAATGAAGAAAGTGGTGCAAGTGAAATAAAATTAAAAGTCTGAGGATAGACGAATCCTTCCCGTGCGGATTACCTGCGGTTTTCCTTCGGGCAAGCCTAAAGTCAAAAACACGATTCCTGCATTATATGCAGGATTTTGTTTTTAAGCTTTCACCAGCTAAAGCCGAAAAGGCTTTGCTGTCTTATCTTAAAAACAAAATTCCATCCGCGGAAAGCGAATGGAATCGTGTTTCATTGAGGTCCCGTGTGGATTAGATTTCCTTCGCAACGCTGAGTCAAATGTCTGATTCTGTCACTGCGTCCCGGATTTTGTTTTTAAGCTTTCACCAGCTAAAGCCCAAAAGGCTTTGCTGTCTTATCCAAAAAAGAAAATTCCATTCACGAAAAGCGAATGGAATTTGATCTTTTTGAGGTTCCGTGCGGATTACCTGCGGTTTTCCTTCGGACAAGCCTAAAGTCAAAAACACGATTCCTGCATTATATGCAGGATTTTGTTTTTAAGCTTTCACCAGCTAAAGCCGAAAAGGCTTTGCTGTGTTATCTTAAAAACAAAATTCCATCCGCGAAAAGCGGATGGAATCGTGTTTCATCGAGGTCCCGTGCGGATTAGATTTCCTTCGCAACGCTGAGTCAAATGTCTGATTCCGTCACTGCGTGCCGAATTTTGTTTTTAAGGTTTCGCCAGTCAAAGCTGAAAAAGCTTTACTGTCGCCTCCTTAAAAACAAAATTCCATCCGCGAAAAGCGGATGGAATCAGACATTATCGAGGTCCCGTGCGGATTCGAACCGCAGTAGCAGCTTTTGCAGAGCTGAGCCTAGCCACTCGGCCACAGGACCATTTACTAAGCGCAAAAATACTAAAATTCAGATAAAGAACACTAATTTTTAACGGGTTTCAGCGAATATTCCTTTAAACAGCCAGGACAGAGGCAATTATAGAATTCTGTTTTTAAAGTTTTCAGGGTTTCGATGTCGAGAAACAAATCCTCACACCAGCAACCGGGTCGCTCATTTCCACAGATGAACTCTGTCAAACATTTAGAACACTTTTTACTGGACATCTTATTTTACATATCACATACCCTCTCCTTTACAAGGAGGGAGTTGGGTGAGATCGAGGGGTTATGCGGTAATCACAATACTCACTTTCTCAACATCCCCGTTCATTGGCGGGTTGAGCTTTGTTACTTTTACTTCGAGCTTCTTGAGAGAAGAAAATTCTTTTTTTAATCTGTCCACAATCCTTTGTCCGACCTGCTCGATCAATTTAGAGCGAATCGCCATTTCTGCTTTCACGATGTTGTACACGGTCACATAATCGATGGTCTTTTTCAAATCATCTGTTTTTGCGGCTTCCGCGAAATCAGTTTCCATCGTGACGTCCACGACATAGTTCGTCCCGATCTTCCCTTCTTCTTCCAGGCAACCGTGATAAGCGTAAACTTTAATTCCTTCTACCAGTATTTTGTGCATGATGATGATTTCATTTCAATTGATGTTCTTCTTCAATCCCTGCCTACCGGCAGGCAGGCCCCTAACCCCCTCCCGATGACTATCGGGATCCAAAGGGGGAATTCGATCCAACTACTTGATACTGTTTGTAGCTGTTTCCAGGCGTTTTATGACTTCGTCTTTTCCTAACAACTCAGCCATTTCAAATAACATTGGTCCTCCGCCTACGCCACTAAGACAAACACGGAACAACTGCATCACTTGACCAGAACCTATTCCCAGTTTTTCTGCTGTTGCTTTGAATGTTGCTTCTGTTTCAGCTGCAGTGAAGTTGCTTAAGTTCTTATAAGCTTCGGTCACTTCCTTAATGAATGCAGCACTTTGCTCATTCCATCGTTTTTTGATCACGTCGGCATCGTAAGCTGTTGGCGCAACAAAAAAATAGCTTCCATTCGTCCAGAATTCAGAAATAAAATGTGCTTTTTCTTTTACTAAGCGACAGACACCTTCTACAAAGCGGGGAGTCAGGAGTGGGGAGTCGGGAGACAAAGAGGTTTTCTCTTTGAGAATCGGCATAAAAAGTTCTGCCAACTCAGAATCCGATTTAGCGCGCAAATATTGTTGATTGAACCATTTTGTTTTCTCCGGATCGAATTTTGCTCCCGATTTATTCACGCGTTCAAATGTGAATGCTTCCACCAATTCATCCAAAGAAAATATTTCCTGTGTTGTGCCCGGATTCCAGCCCAACATCGCCAGCATATTAATAAATGCTTCCGGAAAAAATCCATTCTCGCGGTAACCGGTATACGTCTCTCCGGTACGTTCATCGTGCCAGTCCAGCGGAAACATCGGAATGCCGGATTTGTCACGTTTGGATAATTTTCCATTTCCGTCTGTTTTCAAGATCAAAGGAAGGTGAGCCAGCAAAGGCATTTTCTCTTCCAACCCCAAGTACTTGTAAATTAAAATATGGGCAGGTGCTGAGGGCAACCACTCTTCGGCTCTTACGCAATGCGATACTTCCATTTCAATATCGTCTACAATGTGAGCCAAATGGTAAGTCGGCATGCCGTCGCTTTTCAACAATACTTTATCATCCACCTGAGTTGAGTTCACCACTACCCATCCACGGATGATGTCATGAAAACGAATCTCTTCGTTGCGTGGAACTTTCAGTCGGATCACGTGCGGCGTTCCGGCATCCAATAATTTTTTTACTTCGTCTTCCGACAAAGTCGTGGAGTTGCGCATCGTTTGACGGCTCACGGAATTGTATTGCGGAGCCACTACTTTCGCGGCTTCCAGACGCTTGCGCATCGCATCCAACTCTTCGGTAGTATCAAATGCATAATAAGCATGTCCGCCATCGATCAGCTGTTTGGCATACTTTGCATAAATGCCTAGTTCTTTTCTTTCACTTTGACGGTAAGGGGCGTGCGGACCGTCACCAAAGCCAACACCTTCGTTCGGTTCTATGCCGCACCATTTCAAGGCAGCAACAATGTATTCCTCTGCGCCTTTCACATAGCGGGTTTGATCGGTATCTTCAATCCGGAGGATGAAGTCCCCTCCGTGCTTTTTTGCGTACAAGTAGCTGAACAATGCGGTACGCACTCCACCCATGTGCAAGCCTCCGGTGGGGCTTGGTGCAAAACGCAATCTGACTCTTTTGTTTTCCATCATAATTGATATTGGGTTGCAAAGATAATGGTATATTTAAAATCTAATTAAAGAAATGACATCTCTCCGCCAAAAACATAAAAAATGCTTATGGTCCAGCGCCCTGCTTCTTTTGCGGAGCTATACCGCGAAAGGCAATTTGGAACAAGTAGGCGATATTTGCGTTGTGGGGATACATTAATTAAATCATACCTTTGTTGCTCTAAAAGAAGAATATGCAATTATTAACTCCGCAGAATTTTAAAGATTACGAACTGATCGACGTCGGAAATTTCGAGAAGCTCGAGCGTTTCGGTGCTTACATCACCATCCGCCCGGAGCCACAGGCTGTTTGGGACAAAACACTCAGCAATGCAGAATGGGAGAAACGTGCGCATATAAAATTCATGCCTCGTTCCAGCTCATCCGGTGAATGGAAGAAGTTCAAACAAATGCCGGATCAGTGGCCAGTAAGTTATTCTATTAATAATTCGGACGCGGCCATCAAATTTCGATTAGGGTTAACTTCTTTTAAACATGTCGGAATTTTTCCGGAACAAGCTTCTAACTGGGATTTTATTTTTGAGAGCATAAAAAAAATGAGTACGCCCCAGCCCAAGGTCTTGAATCTGTTCGCATACACCGGCGGTGCTTCACTGGCGGCAAAAGCTGCAGGAGCTGACATCACGCATGTGGATTCCATCAAACAGGTGGTAACCTGGAGTAAAGAGAACATGGAGTTGTCGGGATTAAACAACATCCGTTGGGTGGTGGAAGACGCCTTGAAATTTGTTAAGCGGGAAGAGAAAAGAGGAAATAAATACAATGGAATCATTCTGGATCCGCCTGCTTTCGGTCACGGCCCAAATGGTGAAAAATGGAAGTTGGAAGACAACATCAATGAAATGATGCAAGGTGTTTTGAACCTGCTGGATGATAAAGAACACTTCCTCATTCTGAATGCCTATTCATTGGGCTTTTCTGCACTCATCATCGAGAATCTGCTCAAAGAAAAAGCAGGTGATAAACTGAATGTCGGAGAACTCTATCTTCAGGCCACCGAAGGAAAAAAACTGCCACTGGGTGTTTTCGGCCGTTGGAGAAACTTCTAGTTCATTTCTTTTTAACGGTAGTCGTTTTTGCGACTGGCTTCTTGGCTGGAGTTTTCTTCTTTGCTGCTGTTCCGGCTACCACCGTATATTTATAGTTGAAAGGAAGAAATTTCTTGAACTGCTCCTTGCTGGCGTGGGCGGCGACTTCTACACCCTTCACTTTGTCCACTGAGATGATCGCAGCAATCATCTTCACTTCCTGCATGGAATTCACTTTAAATTTAAAATTGACAGTTTTCTTGGTCTTGTAAAGGTCTGTGAGTGCTTTCTGCTGCTGAGGCGTCAGTGCTTGTGCGTTTGTTTTTATTGAAAACAAAAAAAACGCAATTGCCAAAAAGAAGCGAAGGGTCTTCATGGGTTTTGTTTAGGGGATTTCAGATTCGTATACGGCGGGTCCGGGGTCTTAGTTTCAGAAATCGCTCCAGAGAAGCCTTTTGAGTCTGGT
>JBKJQG010000135.1:0-8925 GCA_046594925.1 Bacteroidia bacterium | reverse complement strand
TTAGCTCATTTCATTTCATTTCACTGAATGGTGAGTGTTTCACAGCTCTCACCATTTAGCTCATTTCATTTCACTGAATGGTGAGTGTTTCACAGCTCTCACCATTTAGCTCATTTCATTTCATTTCACTGAATGGTGAGTGTTTCACAGCTCTCACCATTTCTCTTTTTCTCGGAGGTCCCGGTAAAGTTTCAACTGTGAATCCTGTCTTTTTTAATGTTCGCTTTACTTCGCCTTTCGCACAATAGGTAACCAGACAGCCGTTCGGATTGGTCGCTTCGTATATTTTTGCAAACAATTTTTCTGTCCACATCTCCGGTTGCACCCTTGGCCCGAAAGCATCAAAGAAGATAAGATCGAAAGTAGAACTGAATTTTATTTCTTGTAAAGTATCCTTGATCTTTAACAAGCTGAACCGTTTTGATAATTCGATTGGTTCTTCCCATGGAATAGCGTGAAGGCGGTTGAAAATTGATTTTACTTCTTCTTCGTTTTGTTTTTCTAATCCGGAAATGAGTTTTACATAATTCAGCTGATCAGTGATTTCTGCAGAAAGCGGGAAGGCTTCGAGTGATGTATAAGTTAAATTCAGATTTGATTTTTCTGCCTCCAGAAAAGAGAGCAACGTGTTCAATCCGGTTCCGAAGCCGACCTCTAAGATGGAAATATCGCCATAGTTCTTTGATACCAAATGCTGAATCCCTGCCTTCATAAAAACATGCTGTGCTTCCTGAATCGCGCCGTGAATGGAATGGTAGTGTTCATCCAGGTTCTTTACATAGATGGAATGTGAGCCGTCAGCGGTCGTGATGAGTTCTGTATTCATTTTTGTGATTGCTCCGAAAGCAATCGACTACGCTGCGCCGCCGCGTGTCGCTATAGCTTTAGCGGTGGCGCAGCGTAGTCGAAGACAAAGGAAAGAATATTCTATTTACTCAAGATCTTGAATTCTGTTCTTCTGTTCAATTGACGGCCTTCATCGTTATCGTTTGTAGCGATCGGCTGTTCTTCCCCGTAACCTACTGAAGTCAATCTTCCAGCGGCAATTCCTGATTTCACCAGGTAATCCAGCACGGCTTTTGCACGGTTGTTGGAAAGTGTCTTGTTATATTCATCCGCACCTTTTGAATCGGTGTGGCCGGAGATCTCGATTTTTAATGTCGGTACATCGTTCAATAATTTGGTCAAACGCTCCAGCTCGTTGGTGGATTCTGGACGCAGTGTTGCTTTGTCGAAATCAAAGAAGATGTTCTTCAGGATGATCTTGCTTCCTACTGCAATGTTCTTCAACGCAACATCTTTCACTACTTCTTGATAAGCTGCTGTATTCGGAATGTCGAAGTTCTCGGAGTGGAAAAGATAGTTTTCTTTCTTCACAGCAATACCGTAGTTTCTTCCTGCAGGAAGTGATACCAAGTATTTTCCTGTCGCACTGTTGGAAGTAAAACTAGCGATCACCTGATTCTTCAAGTTGTCGACAATTTCAATCGTTGCTTCTAAAGGTTGTTTGGTCAACTCGTCTGTGATCACTCCTTTTAAGATGGTCAGCTGAGCTTCCCTGATAGCAAGGGTAGGAGCAATGACTGTTTCTTTTACTGGTGCTGCCTGGCTGGCTAATAAGTTATCCTCGTTATTCATAACCATTGGTTTTTCCAAGCCCAAGAATGTGATTACATAAATATCTTTTTCCCCATAACCGTTCGCGTTAAACGATGCATAGTATCCGTGTTTTCCGCTGGCGGAAGTCACGAAGAATACGTCATCATCGGGCGTGTTCACAGGATACCCAATGTTCTGAGGCTCTCCCCAGGTTTTTGTGTCGGTGTTGTAGACGGATTTGAAGATGTCATAGCCTCCCATACTTTTGTGTCCTTGCGAACTGAAGTAAAGTGTTTTTCCATCGGGGTGAAGGAACACTCCTTCTTCACCGTATTGAGTGTTGATGGTCGGTCCCAGATTCACGGGTTTTCCCCATTTCCCTTTTTCATCTTTTGTGGAAATATAAATGTCGCGGTCACCCAATCCACCGTCGGGCTTGTCGGTCACAAAGTAAACAGACTTTCCATCTGGAGTGTAACAAGCTGAGGACTCATGGTAAGCGGTGTTGATGTTCTTGTTCATGTGATCGGGCTTGCTCCATTTGTCTCCTTTTAATTCGGATTCATACAAGTCACCATTGTTGTTTCCAATGTAGATCAGGAATTTTTGTCCGTCAGCTGAAAGTCCGGAATTCGCATCGTGGTTGTCGGTATTGATGGGGGAGCCCATGTTCACCGCTTTGGTCCATTTGCCGTTCACACGAGTCGACATGTATATGTCCTCAAAGAATTCGTTGATCTCCGGATCAATCTTTTCTCCAGTGCTTCCTGTTCTTCTGGAAGTGAAAAGCATCACCGATTCATCGGCGGAGATCACCGGGCCGTAGTCCGGGAATTGGGAGTTAACGTCCGCGCCCACGTTATCAATGAACACGCGGATTGGATTCTTAACCATTTCTTTTCCGGTTAAGCACTGACTGATGTGAACGTTTACGTCACCCATCACCAAGGCAAGCTCTTCTCCTTTTAATGTGGCTTGAAAAGTTTGGAATTCTTTTATGGCTTTGTCCCATTCCATGTTCAGGTGATACGCTTTTCCTAAGAGGTAATGTGCCTGAGGATCTACGGCAGGGTTCAGCTGTAGTGCTTTCTCCAAGAACGGAATGGATTTTAGTTTATAGTTGGAATTCAAATAGCATTTACCGATCTTGTAGTTCAGCAATGCATTGTTTGGGTTGAACTTCTGTGCCGCCAGGTAGTATGGGTCCAGCGCCTGTTTGTAGAAGACGGTCGCCAAGGAAAAGAATTCATCTCCTTTTTCAAGATTTCTCTTCGCTTCTTTTAATCCGTCTTTGTCGTCCTTAAAGTTGTCTTTGGTAAACTCTACGTTCTGAGCGATGGCAGAACCAGAAATGATCAATGCGAGGATGTATATTAGTTTTTTCATCTGAATTTTTTTATTGTCTTTTGATTACTGTCGACTTTTTATTTACAATCTCCGGTATAATTCCTTGCTGATTCAACGCCCAGTTCGGCCGCTTTCTTCCAGTCGGAGCAGGCGCCGTCATTTTCCCTCAGCATTTCTTTGGCGATTCCGCGGTTCAGATAAGCGTAACCGTAGGATGCATTCAGCTGAATGGCTTTGCTACAGTCGTCGATGCTTCCTTTGTAATCTTTCAGTTTGTATTTTGCTACCGCTCTGTTGTTGAAAGCAAAAGCATAATCGGATTTGATCTGGATGGCTTTCGAAAAATCATCAATAGCGCCTTGAAAATCGCCGTTGTCGAGTTTTGCACTTCCACGGTTATTATAAGCTACGTAATAATCTTTTTTCTGATTGATTGCTTCTGTGTAATCACTGATGGCACCTTTAAAATCGCCTTGTTTGCGTTTGGCACTTCCCAGGTTGTTATGGGCAAAGGCCATTTCTGAATTAGCAACCAATGCTTTGTTGTAGTCGGAAATCGCACCTTTCATATCGTCCAGCTGACGTTTTGCACTTCCTCTGTCGTTGTAGGCATAAGCATAATCCGGTTTAATAGTGATGGCTTTAGTGAAATCCTCGATCGCTCCTTTATAATCGCTGGTCTCGAACTTGATTCCGCCTCTATAATAATATGCTTGGGCATAATCGGGCTTTATCTCGATGGTTTTTCCGTAGTCGACTGCGGCAGCATCTTTTTTGCCCAGGGCGTATTGCGCCTGACCACGGCTGAAGTAGCTGTCGGCTGTCTGGTTGATCGTCAGCGCTTTGTCGAAATCTGCGATCGCCCCGTTGTAATCTTTCATCTCGAACTTGGTTGTTCCGCGGTTATAATAGGCTCTTTCGAAATCTGCTTTTACAGCAATGGCCTGATTAAAATCGCTCAGAGCCCCGCTGAAATTTTTGTTGGCAAAATTGGAGATTCCGCTGTTGTAGTACTTCTCAGCATCCTGTGAGCCGTCATCCAAGACCTTTGCTTTCACGATGGTGTCTGTCTGCCCTAAGCTTAGCTGGTGAACACTCAGCAAGCAAGCCACGGCAAGTAATAATTTCTTAACCTTCATAATGTTTCATTTAAATGATACGCTAAATATAGCAAGTTTTTTTTGAACTAAAAAAGATCAGTATTTTTTCCAAAATTGTATGGAAAGTAGGCTTTTATTATCTGCACAAAAAGCTTAAGTTTACATCAAAATCAGTCAAAAATAGGAAAGATAAAGCGATTTTTTAGCCCGTTCATCAGATTCTTGCTTTTGTAATTACTTTATTTTAATATCATTGTAATATGAAACACATTCTTTATTATTCTGTCTTTTTATCTATGCTTTTTTCCGCATGCGGAGATGGTAAAAAAACAGAAGGTTATTCCCCGGAGCAGATCGCTTTGGAGAGTCAGAAGGCAAATGCTTTTTTTGACCGTGCCTTTGATGCAAAGATCGACCGTGACCCGATGCAGCAATCTGTGTTCGGGATCAAGAAGGATTATGGTAAATGGCAGGACCTCAGCGAAAGTAATGTTCAGAAAGAAACCGAGATCTCAAAAACCCTGCTTGATTCTTTGCACAAGAATTTTAAGCTGGAGTCTTTGAATGAGCAAACAAAAATTAGTTACCGCTTATTTGAAAAAGTCTGTCAGGACGCGATCGAGAATTTCAACTGGCATCTTTACGATTACCCTGTAAACCAGATGGGCGGCATCCACAGCGATGTGCCGACTTTTCTCATTAATGTTCACTTGGTGGAAAACAAGAGCGATGCCGAAGCATACATTTCCCGCTTAAAGGGAATGAACGTCCTGTTCGATCAGCTGATCGAGAATCTGAAACTGCGCGAAGCTAAGAACATCATCCCGCCTAAATTTGTTTTTCCTTATGTGCTTAACGATTGCAAGAACATCACGAGCGGAAAACCTTTCGATAAGTCAACAGCTGTGAATCCGCTGATGGAAGATTTTACAAAAAAGGTGAACGCGCTGAAGGATGTGAGTGATGAAGATAAGAAAATATTGATAGTCAAAGCTGGAGATGCGTTGTTGACGAGTGTTAAACCAGCCTATGAAAAGCTGATTGCTTATTGGTCAGAACTTGAGAAAAAAGCAACAACGGATGATGGGATCTGGAAAGTTTCAAACGGAGATGCTTATTATGATTTTGCATTGAGACAAACCACGACGACAAAGTTGACAGCTGATGAGATCCATGAAATCGGTCTGAAAGAAGTGGCCCGTATTCACGGCGAGATGAGGGAGATCATGAAAAAGGTGAATTTTAAAAGCGATAATCTGCAGGAATTCTTTGATTTCATGCGGACCGATAAGCAATTCTATTATGCTAATGATGAAGCAGGAAAAGAGGCCTATCGTGTGAAAGCTGTGAAGATCATTGACGACATGAAAGTGGAGTTGGACAAGTTATTCCTAACAAAACCGAAAGCCGACATCGTAGTAAAATCGGTAGAAGCATTCCGCGAAAAATCGGCGGGCGGTGCATTCTATGAAGACCCGGCAATCGATGGAACACGTCCGGGCCGCTACTACATCAATCTTTATAACATGAACGACCAGGCGATCTACCAAATGGAAGCCTTGGCCTACCACGAAGGGATTCCAGGTCACCACATGCAGATTGCTATCGCCCAGGAGCTGAAAGGCATTCCGAAATTCCGTATGCATGGTGGCAACACTGCTTATCTTGAAGGCTGGGCACTTTATTCAGAGCTGGTTCCTAAAGAGATCGGTTTTTACATAGACCCTTATTCCGATTTCGGAAGATTGGCGATGGAGTTGTTCCGGGCAGCAAGGTTGGTTGTAGATACCGGCATCCACCGTAAAAAATGGTCCCGCGAGAAAGCGTTGGCTTACTTTAAAGAGAACACTCCGAATCCGGAGGGCGACAACAAAAAAGAGATAGAACGCTACATTGTATGGCCTTCCCAGGCAACCGGTTATAAGATCGGAATGAACAAGATCATCGAGTTGCGTGAAAATGCCAAGAAGAAATTAGGAGATCAGTTCGACATTCGCGAATTTCACGATGTTATTCTGACGTCCGGGCCTGTTCCGATGGATATTCTTGAGGAGATGGTACACACTTGGGAAAGTAATAAGTTAAAAGAGGAGAAAGCTAAAAGTTAAAAGAAAGCAGAAAGAAGAAAAGTCAAAAGGACGAAAATCAAAAGAGGAAAAGGTCAAAAGTAGAAAGAAAGACTAACCTTGACACACCGTCCGACCAATGAACCAATGAACGAGTGAACCAATGAACTAATACTATGGCAAAAAAAGCTACACCTAAATCAAAAGCATCCAAATCAATATTGAATGCAAAATCGCACGAGTTTTTAAGAACATATCTGAACAATGCGTCTCCGACCGGATTCGAAAGTGAAGGACAGAAGATCTGGCTGGATTACATCAAGCCTTATACCGATGATTATTTTACTGACAATTACGGCACAGCCGTGGCGGTGATCAACCCGAAAGCCTCGTACAGAGTAGTTATCGAAGCACATGCTGATGAGATATCCTGGTTCGTACATTACATCACCAACGACGGTTTTATTTATCTGCGCAGAAACGGTGGCAGTGATCACATGATTGCTCCTTCGAAACGTGTCAACATTCATACCGACAAAGGAATAGTGAAAGCCGTGTTCGGATGGCCGGCCATCCACGTGCGTGATGCCGCCCGTGAAGAGCCACCTTCTCTGAAAAACATTTTTCTCGACTGCGGCTGTTCCACAAAAAAAGAAGTAGAAGCATTGGGTGTGCATGTAGGTTGTGTTATCACCTACGAAGATGAGTTCATGGTGCTGAACGACCGTTATTATGTGGGACGTGCATTGGACAACAGAGTAGGAGGATTCATGATCGCAGAAGTTGCACGCCTTTTAAAAGAAAGCAAGACCAAGCTTCCTTTCGGATTGTATTTTACCAATTCGGTTCAGGAAGAAGTAGGATTGAGGGGAGCAGAAATGATTTCACAGACCATCCGCCCGAACGTAGCCATCATCACGGATGTCTGCCACGACACACAATCACCGATGATGAACAAAGTATCCAGCGGTGACCTGGCTTGCGGAAAAGGACCAGTTGTGACCTACGGTCCGGCTGTGCAGAACAATCTGCTAAGGCTGATCTTGGATGCGGCGACCAAAAAGAAAATTCCTTTCCAGCGTGCCGCTGTTTCAAGGGCGACCGGAACAGATACCGATGCTTTCGCTTATTCAACCGGTGGTGTTCCTTCTGCATTGATCTCTCTTCCGCTGCGTTACATGCATACAACCGTGGAAAGTGTCCACAAGGATGATGTGGAGAATGTAATCAAACTGATCTTTGAAACTCTGAAAATGATCAAGAACAACCACGATTTCAAATACAATAAGAAATAAAAAAAGGGGGGCCTCGGTCCCTTTTTTTTATTTTGACCTTTTTGGAAACTTTATGATTCCCTTTCCGTATGAGAACTTGAAAAATAGTTTTATGATCCGACATCTTACCCGCATCCTATTTTTACTCTCGTCTTTTTTGCTGCTTTATTCCTGCAGCAGCGATTCCGTTACCACAAAAGATACTTTCAACTCCGGTGATTCACTTGCCTTGATGCAGAGCAAGACTGAAACTACTGCTGCCCTGAAATACGAGATGGTCATCAGCGACATTCCGTTTCCTTTTGAGATCCTGGATAAGTTATATTCCCAGAAAGTACTGTTCAATCAAAACGCCATGAACGAAGTGAGGAGCATCACAAAATACAATCAATACAATTCCAAAGCTCTGAACCTAGGCATCTATGGTGCGGATTTGGCTTACTGTGTCACTTATGAAGAGTTTCAGCCAATGGGTGCTTATGTGAAAAACACCAAACGCCTTGCTGAAGAGCTGAATATTCCTTTTGCTTTTGATCAGGAAATGATGGACAAATATTCGAAATTCAAGGACAACAAAGATTCTCTCACCAAAGTTGTTTACGATTCCTTTGAACAAGTGGACAAATCATTGAAAGGAGATGATCGTGTGGGTATGGCGGCATTGGTCGTGACCGGAAGCTGGCTGGAAGGCTTGTACCTTTCTACCAAGACATTTAAGGATGCACCGAAAACCGCAGACAATGCTTCACTGTATAAAACCATTGGTGAGCAAAAACAAAGTCTTGTCATCGTCATTAAGCTTCTGGAAGAATACAAGAAAGACGAGAACATCGCCAAAATGATCGCAGAATTAAAAAGTATCACCTCTGAATACAATACTATCACTTCTGATGTTACTATGAATGAAAAGCAACTCACAGCGATTCATTCCAAGGTAGACGCTCTCCGTTCCAAGATCATCGAGGGACAATAGTTTTTTTTCGTCCTTTTAAAAAAGCACTCAGCTCTTGCAATTCATCTGTGCTGATCAGGTCCACTCCGCAGTTCAGCAATTCTGTCCACACTTTCTCATTTTCCGGCGAAGCCCAGAGGCGGACTTTTTTCCCCTGAAGATGCGCCAGGTTGACCAAGGCTGTCAGTCTTTCCCTTTCTACTTTTGTTAATTCACCCTTCCCTTTCCAGTTCCAGACGTTGGAATATTTTGTGCTGGCCAATGGGCAAAGTTCCGCTAAAAAAGCAACTCCCAACAAGTTCTGATCAATGAATGCGTAACGGCTGCTTTCTTTTTGAAGAGCTTCGTAGGGTTTATTTCCGGTGAGTACGATCGTAACAGCATTAAGCATGAGTTTGCCGTTTTCTGATTTTGTCAGGATGGATGAATAAGCTTCCAGCACTTTTTTTAAGGCCATATAGGTTTCTGCTGCATTCGATTTTATGTCTACCAGCAGTATCAGCGGTTCATTCTTGTAGATCTCGTTTCGGGTTTTGCAGATTTTTTCTAAGGGTTCCAAATAGAGTTCTTCCAGCGTTTGTTTCTTG
>JBKJQG010000369.1:0-4052 GCA_046594925.1 Bacteroidia bacterium | reverse complement strand
GAGGTCAGCTACGACAACAGACAGATTTGCAGTATACTTTCAGATTTTTATAAAACGTTATGAAGTTATTTGTTCTGTTATCACGTGTGCCATATCCGCTTGAAAAAGGGGATAAACTCCGTGCTTTCAATCAAATTAAAGAGTTGTCTAAAAAGCATCAAATCATTCTGTTTGCTTTGAATGATACCCATCTGGACGACAAGGCTATTGCGGAACTCAAAAAATACTGTGTGGCCATTTCCATTGTAAAATTTTCAAAGTTTACGATCTTTTTTAATTTACTACGGGCGTTCTTTAACGGAAAGCCTTTGCAGGTGGGGTATTTTTATTTTGACAAAGCCCAAAAGAAAGTCGATGAACTGATCGCCAAACATAAGCCTGATCACATCTATTGCCAATTGATCCGCACGGCGGAATACATAAAAAAGTATCCTCATATTCCAAAAACGTTGGATTACATGGATGTATTCTCGAAAGGAGTGGAGCGCAGAAAATCAAGTGATCCGTTTTATATGAAGCCTTTTTTGCTGATGGAATACAGACGCTTGCTGAGATATGAGAAGAAAGTCTTCGGTTATTTCAACAACAAAACAATCATTTCAGAACAAGACAAGAATTTTATTCCACATCCGGATAAAAAAAGTATAGTGGTCGTTCCGAACGGGGTCGACACCGCTTATTTCAAGCCCATTGCGCATAAAAAAGAATTTGAATTGCTGTTCAATGGGAACATGAATTATCCACCCAACATAGAAAGTGTGGAATACCTGGTTGAAAAGGTAATGCCTTATGTCTGGCATAAATTTCCCGCTACACGCCTGCTGATCTCAGGAGCTTCGCCAAGTGCAGCGGTGCTGGATCTGGCATCTGACAAAGTAATAGTAACTGGATGGGTGGATGATATCCGGGTAAATTTTGCAAAGTCAAAGATCTTAGTTGCTCCCATGCAGATCAGCATAGGGCTACAGAATAAATTACTTGAGGCAATGGCCATGCAGGTGCCGTGTATTACTTCATCCTTGGCAAACAATGCTCTGGGAGCAAAACCGAATGAGCAGATCCTTGTTGCTGATACGCCGGAGCAGTATGCTGTCCACATCATCCATCTCCTGCAGAACGAGACCCGCGCCAAACAGATCGGCATGAACGGTTATCAATTTGTCCTCACTGGATTCAATTGGCAAAGTGCCACAGCCATACTGGAACGACTGATCTCAAAAAAATAAGGCTTCGTAATCAAACGAAGCCTTATTTTCAATCATTATTTTTTTGCTGCCACAGTCCACAAAGACCAATCTTTGTCAAACTTGTACCAAGCACCGCTGTTTCCTTCCCATTTCCACTCTGGCACGTCTGACCAGGTCTTTCCTCCGTCAGCTGACCATTTCAACATCGTTTTATCAACGATCTTCAGCCATTTTCCGTCTTTGTCCTGCCACATTCCGTCTTTTACAGCTTCCCACTTTTTTCCGTCCATGCTCCACCAAAGGCTGGCATCTTTCAGGTTCAGCTTGTACCATACTTTTTTGCCGTCATGCATTCCATCCCAAGTTCCATCAGCGGATTTCATCCACTCGCTGGTTGTAGTTACTGAGGTTGCTGCTTTAGCAGGAGTGATAGCATTCGCTGTTCCGAATGTGAAGCAAGCTATGCTTGCAAATAATACTATTTTTTTCATTTGTTTTGAGGTTTAAGTTTATACTCAGTGACATTTACGGGTTTAAAAGCATCCCGGATTTGCCCGAATGCAATTTTTTAAAATAATTTCTGAATTCCTCTATTAGAATGGGTTTTTAGAGATAAGTGCTCAGCTTTTTTTTGCTTTTTTGAAAATAAATTTGGTTTTTAATTTAAAACAAGCTTATATTTGTCCGGTAAATGAAAAAACAATTGTTAAATAACATGTGGTGGTGGTCGTACTCTTTGAGGACGGCATAAGCTATTATTTAATACTAAAGATATTTTAATAACGCCTGTTCTCATTTGAACAGGCGTTTTTTTTATTGTCTTAACTCCAACAAAATGAATTTTAAGATCAGCATTACATCAAAAAAACTATTGGCGGATACTTTCACTCCGGTGAGCATCTATCTAAAGTTGCGCGATAAGTTCCCAAACAGCATTTTGCTGGAAAGTTCGGATTATCATGGAAACGAGAACAGCTTCTCCTTCATCTGTTGCAAACCGATTGCAGGAATCAAGGCTGAGAATGGTTTTCTTTCCTGCTTTTTTCCGGATGGGTCAGAAACTTCCCAAAGGATTGATCCTTCTGTGTCGGTTCAGAGAGAATTGGAAAACTTCGGCAGCAGTTTTGAAATGGACTTGAAAACTCCTTTTTCAGGACAACCCATGAACGGTTTGTTCGGCTATATGGCTTACGATGCGGTCCGTTATTTCGAGGACATAGAGATCACCGCAAAAAAGAAGGAGGAAAAGAGTATTCCCGATTTGATGTACAATCTTTATCAGTGTGTAATAGCAATAGATCATTTCAAAGATGAGATCAGCATCTATCAACATTCTTGTGGAACGGATGAGAATTTGATAGAATTGCTCGAAGCATACATAAATAATAAAAATTTCGCATCCTACAAATTCAAGACGGCAGGCGAAGAAGCATCTAATTTCACGGATGAGGCATTCTTAGACATCATCAGGAAAGGGAAAAGCCATTGCAAGCGCGGGGATGTTTTTCAGTTGGTTCTTTCCCGGGAATTCTCCCAGACCTTCACCGGAGATGATTTTAACGTTTACAGAGCACTCCGTTCGGTTAATCCTTCTCCCTATTTGTTTTATTTCGACTATGGTAATTTCAAATTGTTCGGATCTTCTCCGGAAGCACAACTGATTGTAAAAAAGGGTGTGGCTACCATTCATCCGATCGCCGGGACTTTTAAAAGGACCGGGAACGATGAAGCCGATGCTGAACAGGCAGAAAAACTCAAACTCGATAAAAAAGAAAATGCGGAGCACGTAATGCTGGTGGATTTGGCAAGGAATGACCTGAGCAGAAATTGCGAGCAAGTGACGGTGGAAAAATTCAAGGAGGTTCAGTATTATTCCCATGTTATTCATTTGGTTTCGAATGTGTCAGGAAAGCTGAAAAAAGATGTTTCCATGATCAAGGTCATCGGTGATACTTTTCCGGCTGGCACTCTGAGCGGCGCTCCAAAACACCGCGCCATGCAACTAATCGATGGCTTCGAGAACGGGAACCGAAGTTTTTATGGCGGATGTATTGGATTTTTGGGATTTGATGGTACTTTTAATAGCGCTATCATGATTCGCTCTTTTTTAAGCAAAGATAATTGTTTGTTTTACCAGGCTGGAGCAGGAGTGGTGGACGCATCTGATGAGCAAAGTGAATTGAATGAAGTTAACAACAAGCTGGCTGCTTTAAAAAAAGCAATAGTGCTGGCAAAAGAAATATGATCATGAGAATTTTAGTATTGGACAATTACGATAGTTTCACTTACAATCTGGTGCATTACCTTGAAAAGGTTACTGATGCAGAGATTCAGGTGCATCGGAATGACAAGATCTCCTTGGATGATGTTGGAAAATTTGATAAAATTTTACTTTCTCCGGGGCCGGGCATTCCTTCCGAAGCCGGAATCTTGTTGGAGTTGATCAAAAGATATTCACCTTCCAAAAGCATTTTTGCAGTTTGTCTCGGTCAACAGGCTATTGCGGAAGCTTTTGGAGGATCTTTAAATAATTTGTCGGAAGTATTTCATGGAGTTTCAACGCCAATTGAAATTGTGGCTGAGGATATTTTATTCCATGACATCCCTAAAAAGCTGAATGTGGGCAGATACCATTCTTGGGCGGTAAACAGGAGCGATCTTCCGGATGAACTGGAAGTAATAGCCTTGGATGAACAAGGAAGCATCATGGCGCTTAGACATAGAAAGTTTGACGTAAGAGGGGTGCAGTTTCATCCCGAAAGCGTTTTGACAGAGCACGGTTTACAAATGATAGAAAATTGGATCAAAAGATAAAATGAAGACGGTATTAAATAATTTATTTGAACACAAGACGCTGTCAAGAGC
>JBKJQG010000313.1:0-7640 GCA_046594925.1 Bacteroidia bacterium | reverse complement strand
AATTAAAAAACAGGCAAAAAAAGAAATACGATTTTTAAACACACAGATTCGTAGTTTCGCTCCTGTTCGCTATCTGCACCAGCGATAAACTTCATTTTGATCCAAATCAACCTCAACAATATCGGCAAACGTTACAACTACGAATGGATCTTTCGTAAAGTGAATTACGAGTTCTCATCGGGCAACAATTACGTAATACTAGGCGGAAACGGTTCAGGAAAATCAACCCTTTTGCAAGTGATTGCAGGGAACTTAACGCATTCGGAAGGGGATTCAAAATTTCAGTCCCGATCACTATCGGGATCAAATTCGGTTATCGATCCTGATGATGTTTATAAACACATCAGTTTTTGTGCCCCTTACTTGGACCTGTTTGAAGAGTTCACCTTGACTGAATCCATTGACTTTCAGGAAAAGTTTAAACCTTTTCAAAAAGGACTGGATCTGAAAAAGATCATTGAATTAACGGAGCTCGATAAATCTAAAGACAAACAAATTAAATATTATTCTTCTGGCATGAAGCAACGTGTGAGGCTTGCACTGGCCGTTTTAGCCGACACTCCTCTCCTCCTGCTGGACGAACCCACTTCCAATCTTGACAAAAAAGCAATCAGCTGGTATCAGAAACTGGTGACGGATTTTTCAAAAGACCGTCTGATCATAGTGGCATCCAACCAACAGGAGTACGAATATCCTTTCTGCGACAAACAAATCAACATCGAGGATTACAAATAATCTATCTTCCATAAAGCATCTGCCTTCTTAAAGAACCTCCTCCGGTGTTTTTCGCATACACCGACTCGCGCAACTGGCTTTTGTATTGCTTTTTCTGTGCACGGGATGCCGAAACAAATTTTTTATCGTTTCGCACTCCATTTGCTGAAGCAAAACTTTTGACATCCACTTTTTTGTGCTTTTTAACGTTTTTGTAACTGGTCCCGTTAGTCGCCAATCTTTTGTCCTTTCGGTTTTTTTCAAAATGCGTTACCTGTTGTTTCCTTTGGTGTTTCTTTTTTGTGACACGCTCGAAGCCGTTTTGTTTGAATGTATATTTTTGTTGTGCAAAAGAGATTTCTGAAAGACCTGCAATCAGAAGGAAAATGACGATGTACTTTTTCATGGCTCTATGGTTTAAATTAATTTCTAAGACAAAGTTCAGTAGGAATGGGTCTTCCAAGCCATCATATTCGATAAACGCCATTATCCCTTACGTGAAAAGGCCTACAACTTAGACCGTATTCCTGCTATGAAGCTTGTTTTTGGTTATTACCCCATAAACCTTATATTTGCAATCCATAATTTATTCCATTAACCATTAAACTTTCAGCATTTAACTTTATATATTTCAAATTAGAACTAATCAAATGGCAAATTCAGGCGACATCAACGTAGGTACAGTGATCCGTTTCAACGGGGAACTTTGTAAAATAGAGGAATATCAACACCGTACTCCGGGAAATTTACGTGCATTCTACCAGGCCCGCATGCGGAACTTAAAGAATGGAAAGATCGTCGAGAACCGTTTCCGTGCCGGTGAAGCCGTAGAAGTAGTACGTGTAGAGTACAAGAACATGCAGTTCATCTACCCTGAAGGAGAATTCATCGTTGTGATGGATAACGACAACTATGAACAGATCCACCTGCCTTCTTTCTTATTAGGCGACTCATTGAAATTCTTAAAAGAAGGCATGGAGATCAAAGTTTCCTTCGAAGGAGATGAGCCGATTTTGGCTGAGCCACCCGTATTTGTGGAATTGACGATCACTTATGCCGAACCGGGCGTAAAAGGAGATACAGCAACAAACACACTGAAACCGGCGACTATGGAAACAGGCGCTGTGGTGAACGTTCCTTTGTTCGTGAACGAAGGCGAAAAGATCAAAATCGATACCCGCACCAACTCCTATGTTGAGCGAGTAAAGTAGCCTTAGCCCTGCCCCTCTCGTCAAAAAGGAGAAGGGTTGTTTAGAAAATAAAATCTTCATTACCCATTTACATTTAAAGAGTCCCCGGCATCAGATTGGGGACTTTTTTGTTATATTTGAGACAAGAACAACCCTTAGCCATTATTATGAAATTACCATTACCATATACGTTAAAAGACATAGCAGCCCTCATCTCCTGCGAGTTTGAAGGAAGTGCAGACCACTCTATCAACGGCCTGAACGAAATTCACATGGTGGAAGCCGGCGACATCGTTTTCGTAGACCACCCAAAGTATTACGACAAAGCCTTGCTTTCGAAAGCAACGACCATCCTTATCAATAAAAAAGTAGAATGTCCGAAGGGAAAAGGCCTGCTCATTTCCGAAGATCCCTTCAGAGATTATAACAAGCTCGTGAGACATTTTCAACCAATCACCTATTCCAGCAAACAGGTGAGTGATTCAGCAAAAATTGGGATCAATACCGTGGTGATGCCGGGTGTATATCTGGGAAACAATGTGACCATCGGCGACAACTGCGTTTTGCATCCGAATGTGGTGATCTACGACAATTGTCATTTAGGAAACAATGTCATCATCCATGCAAATACCGTTATCGGTGCTGATGCCTTCTATTATAAAAAGCGTCCGGAGTTGTTCGATAAAATGATTTCATGTGGCAGAGTATTGATTGAAGATAATGTAGAGATAGGGGCGCTTTGCACTATCGACAAAGGAGTTTCTGGCGACACGATCATAGGTGAAGGAACTAAAATAGACAACCATGTTCAGATCGGACACGATACACAAGTCGGAAAGATGTGCCTGATGGCCTCCCACGTTGCAGTTGCTGGGGTTACGATCATTGAGGACGGAGTAACACTTTGGGGACAGTCGGGAGTGCGGAGCGATGTTCGTCTGGGCAAAGGCTCGGTATTGCTTGCACAGTCGGGACTGGGAGAAGACATTCCGGCGGGGAAAACCTATTTCGGATCACCTGCATCAGAAGCCAGAGCCAAGATGAAAGAAATTGCAGCCTTAAAGATGTTGCCAGAGCTGATCAAGAAGATTCTGGAGAAATAGTACAGAATACCAAGTATGTCGTAGCATATCCTTTTTTTTGTCTAAATTTAACGTCAACAGCTTATTAATACTATATTTTTGTTTTCTAACGTCATGCCGGTAAGCCCATCAAATAAAAATCTTTCAAAACGAGTTAAGGACATAAAACTTAACTCTCTGTTGGAAATTACCAAGGCCATCAACAACAATTTCTCCACCGAGCAGCTCCTCGAAATTTTTGAAGAAGTATTAGAAACGCAACTCAACATTGGAAAGCTCGTTCTTTTTAGCAATGAAAACGACAGCTGGAAATGCATCTTGAAATACGGTGTTGGAGATGAATACAACGACATCAACGTAGAGCGCGACCTGCTGTCCATACACGAAATTGGAACAATCAACTTTTCCCAAAAAAGATTAAGTAAAGCTTTCGAGATCGTTATTCCCGTATTTCACAAGTCGCAGCCACTCGCTTATGTCTTGATCGGCGATTTGGAAGATAAAGTCGAAGTGAGTCCGGCCATCAAGCATTTACCTTTCGTACAAACGCTAACCAGTATCATTGTAGTAGCGATAGAAAATAAGAAACTCGCCCGCGACACCATCCGTCAGGCAGCAATGCGCAAAGAGTTGGAGCTTGCATCCGAAATGCAGTCGATGCTCTTTCCGAGTTCATTGCCTCGCGACAAAAACATCGATACAGCAGCCTTTTACCTGCCGCATCAGCAGGTCGGAGGGGATTATTACGATTTCATTTGGCTGAATGAGAACGAATGCGCTTTTTGTGTGGCTGACGTCTCCGGAAAAGGAGTTGCCGCAGCTTTACTGATGTCGAACTTTCAAGCCAACCTGCGTGTGCTTTTCAACCATACTTCTTCACTTACCGAATTGGTGAGAGAACTCAACAGTAAAGTCATGGCAAATGCAAAAGGTGAAAAATTCATCACGCTTTTCATCGCTAAATACAACATTGTCACAAGAACACTTACATACGTGAACGCTGCACACAATCCACCTTTGATGGCTTCCGGAAATTCCGTGAGTACCTTAAAGATAGGCTGTACCGGATTGGGAATGTTTGATGAGATCGACAAGATCAAGGAAGGCATTGTGAACATATCTCCAGGAACCACCATTGTTTGTTATACCGACGGACTTACAGAGCTGGAAAACGATAAAGGAGAGGATTTTGGAATTGATTCTTTAAAAGACCTGATCAAGAACAACACCAAACTGAATATGATGGAGTTGAACGTAAGGATCATGGAAACCGTAATGAATTACAAGCAAAGTCGGCCTTACATCGATGACATCGCCTTGTTCAGCATCAAGGTATTCTAGCTTTCTGCTTTCCTTTCAGCGTCTTCTGCTGCTGTTTTTTCCAGATTATTCTTATGATAAATATCGATGGCAACGAGTGCCGCAACAAATCCCCAGAAAGGGACAGATGCTTTGTCGGTATCGAGGAAATTATTCAATCCACCGTGAACGATGTAAGTAATGAATCCTAAGAGCAGTACCAGAACCATCTTTTTAACTTCATTCTCCTTAACGGTATAATACAAGCGGAAGCCTGTCGCCAAGACCATGATGATGATCATAATGAATGTAAGAGCTCCCAGAACACCTGACTCACACAAAGGCCCGATATACTCACTGTGCGCATTTCCTTTATCACCCATGTTGGTGCTGATGATGGTCTTTTCGTGTGCGTGCTGAAAAGGTGCGTATTCAAAACTGTACGTTCCAGGCCCCCATCCGAAGACCGGTCTCTCCTGAAACATGCGGAAAGCAGCATTCCAGCGATTCAGACGCTCCAAGTTGGAAGCATCTGTAGAGATATTGGAAATCGACTCGATGTGTTCATTAAAATCCTGAGAAGCATCCTGTCTGTTCTTTTCCAGCTTCATGATAATCTCGGTCTGGTAAGCAAAAGCAATCGCTACGGCCGCAAGAAAAACCAACATGATCGTCCGGAAACGGATCTTGAGTAACAAGAGGATATATGCGATCAATGCAACGACCAGACTTACCCAAGCAGCGCGTGTATATGAAAAGATGAGAGCCACCACAAACAAAAGCAGGAAGAGGAAGGCTGCAAATTTAATACTGCCGCTGTAATTCTTGTTCATCGTATAAAAGAAAAGCAGCGGAAGAAACATGGCCAGCATGGCTCCATAAACCGTATGGTCATTATAGAAGGGCGACATAATGTAATTTGCGATCTGCTCATCAAAATTCACCAGGGAGTGATTGTAAAGAGTATAAAGGATGATGATGGAAAAAGAAATGATGTAGAGCCAGGTAAAAACTTTTATGTTGTTGAATTTACGAAACAGCTGTGTGCCCAAAAAATAAAATGCAACAATGAACCACATTCTCGCGATCAGAAATTTAAAGGACACCACGGGCAGGTTACTGGTGATGGATGTAATGAAGATCCAGGTCAGGTTAACCAGGATGGCTATCGTCACCGGATGCTTCAATAATTTTGCATCCAAGGAATTGCTGTGAAGCTGCTTGAAAATAAAGATCATCATGATGCCGAAAATGATCGGCTCTGTCGGCAGGCTCAATCCGAATCCTCCATCAATGTCCTGCAAATTGATTGCCAGGGGAGTCAGAAAAACCACAAACAGAATAAGTTTATCCAATGAAAATAATGCCAATAAAATAACCAAGATGGCCGCCGGAATGAGGTTGAAATAGTAGAACTCAAAAAACGTACATACCGCATTGATAAGTATAAATGCAATACTTAAGGCGTAGACCCATTTTATGTTCTTTTGTTCTAACAAGGGATATGAATTATTTTTTTCTATTATCTAAAACAATAAATAATAAAAAGAGAAATAAATTGGATGATGCAACAGAAGCCAGAACGATCAGCCAACGCACAGGCGTAGCCTTGATGTAAGAAGGTGCTGGTTTTGTGATCACGTTGGCATAGGTTAGCTCTTTGTTCAGATCCTTCAGAACCACGTCGTATTCCAGCTTAGTTGTATTGTAGCTGTCCAGTAAAGCTTTCAACGTTTTTTGTAGTTGAAAATACTCCCCTCCTTTTTCTTCGAGGTTGCGCATCATGGCATCGATCTCTTTCAGGTTCTTACCTCCCGATGCAACTGCTTTCAAGTAACTCTTTGTGACTTCCTTCACTTGCATGTCGTAATCAAACAACTGATATTTCACTCTCAATTCGTGCAGGCGGACATTGACAGAATCGACGTTTCTCTTTTTAAGGTCGAGCTGGCTCCTAATCACCACTTCTACTTCCTGAGTCTTCTCGCGTTGCAAAGTTCTTGCCTTTAGATTCATGCGGTGAATGATCTCTTCCACCATCGCACAAGCACGTTTAGGGTCTTCATCCATCACCGTGATCTCGACGGATTCGTATTGCGTGCGGCTCACCTCTACGCGTGATTCATAAACGTCCATCATGCTCACGGCAGCACCTTTGTCCGTAGAATCAATCCCATAATAATTATAAAGGCCGAATTTCTCAACAACTGCTTCACGGATGTCGGAAGACCCGAACAACTGGAGCATTTGTTCCGAAGCACTCTCATCACTGTACGGTGTGATGTTCGAAGGATACATGATGGCAAACGATTTGTATTTTGGCTTGATGACCCAAGGGCTTGAAAACAGCGAAGCAATGGCTATAGCTGCAACTGTAACAATAAGAAAATGGATCTTCTTTTTTATTATCAGTTGAATGTAATTATAACTTGTTTCAGTATACTCAGACATTATGCTTTTTTTAATTCTGGGTTCTATAATGTACGCTTTTTCTTTGGGTTCCGGATTAAAAAGGCTTGCACTTAAAATAGTTGACCGGATGTTCTTTGCCTTTTCAAGCAATGAATTCCCCGTTTCCTTTTCACTTACCTTCTCGGCTGAAACGGGTTTCCGTATTCATTCTCCGGAAGAAGTGCCCGTCTTAACCTCGTCCCTGATCTGCCGTATGTTCTCTAATAATAAAATGGCGATGATCGCTGCCAGCAACGTTGCAAACGTGGAGACCACCACGATGACCCAGCGCACCGGATAGGATTTTTTCTCCGCCGGATAGGCATTACTCACAACAAATTTCTGAGGAAGCACTTCCGTAGCATCCACTTTCACTTCTTCGTATTTCGTCTTCAGCAAATTGAGCTGCTTCCGCTGCATGTAAAGATTCTCACGAAGGGAAACGTAAGCTCCTCCGTACTTACCGATGATCTTCAGTTTTTCTTCCAGCAAATTGGCTGCTCGCATGTCCCCTTTTGCAAGCGCAATGGCATACTGCTCACTGGTTACTTCCGACTGAGACTCGTAATCGTAGATCCCATAACTGTTCAGCACCTGCATGGAGTCAACACCATCGGCAATGTCTTGCAGCTTTGAGCGGTACTCCTGCTCAACGATCTTTAAGGAACGCAGGGCGCGATCTTTCTGAATCCTGATCTTTGTTGAATCGTGTAAGGCAGCAATGTCGTTAGCCATCAATGACGCCAGTTCCGGATCGTTATCCATCACTTCAATTTTAACGGACATGTATTCCGTGCGCTTGAAGGTAATATTGCTTTGAAATTCATCGTATAATTTGGTCCGCTTCAGCTTATCTGTAGAATCGATGCCGTAGTGTTCCATCAGGTGATATTTTTCACAAACA
>JBKJQG010000292.1:0-6060 GCA_046594925.1 Bacteroidia bacterium | reverse complement strand
TTTTTCATATATAATAATGTACTTCCCTTTTATCGCTCAATGACTTCTTAACGAACCAGAGAAATGTTTCCTGTTTTGTTTGCTTCGAATGCTCCTCTTGGGCTATCTGGCAAAGTACCAGCGCTTTCGTAAGAGGCTTTGATGAAGTATACGAACACTGCAGGATCCATGATCTTGCCATTGTAGATACCATTCCAGCAGAAGCCCGGATCTTGTGATTCAAATACTTTTTCTCCCCAACGATCGAAGATAACTATTGAGAATTTAGAGACACAATCTCCCCAACCATCTAGACAGAACTGGTCGTTTACACCATCGTTATTCGGACTGAAAGCATTCGGCACACCCATGTTTCTGTTGGCAGGACAAGGAATCTCAACGCCCACTTTCACGCAAGCACTGTCACTGCAACCCAGTTCAGTAACCGTCACACAATACTCCGTTGTTTCAGGAGGATTAGCAGTTGTACTGTCGCAAGTAGGACAGCTCAAGTTCAGTGTCGGATTCCATGAGAATGAAGGACTTGGACCAGTAGAAGTAGCATACAACCAAGTTGAACCACCGATCCAAACCGTTTGGGCAGCACCCAACAAAATGGTAGGCAATGGATTGATGGTATAAGTAAAGCTATTGTTGCCGGAAGCTGCACAAGGAGAAGTAGAACCTGGAACCGTATAAGTAATGGTATAAGTTCCCGGAGTGCTGGCACTCACGTCCACCACACCTGTACTGTCGTCGATCACCAAAGTGCCGCCGGTAGAAGAAGTCCAAGAGTAAACACCTCCCGAAGTGAATCCTGTTACCGTAGTTGGTGTTGCATCGGTAGTATCACCCTCACAAGATGTAGGAGGATAAGTGAATCCCAAAGTAGGAGCAACCAACGGCAGTATCACTAGCGAGCTAGTACTTGAGCCGGCAGGTCCGCAACCTGTTGCTGCATAGGAATAAGTTACGGTGTAAGTACCTGCTGCACTAGAGGATAAATTCACTGTACCTGAAGTCGTGTTAATGGACAATCCTGCAGGTGTTGAAGAGAAAACACCACCGCTAGTAAAGCCCGCGACAGGAGTAATGGTCGGATTGGTTCCGCCGATACAAACCGGACTGCTAGCATAAGAGAATCCTGTTGTAGGAGGAATCGTAGGGTTCACTACAACCAATTGGGTATCGACTGCCGTACAAGATCCGGCGATTGAATAGGTCACCGTAAATGTTCCTGCAGTTGTTGGATCAAACACGCCACCACCACTGATACAAGTACCGCAAGTTGCACTCCAAGTTCCACCCGGAGACGCAGATGTCATTGTGAAAGCAGCTGACCCTGCACAAACAGGAGCAGTAGCTGTAATCGTAGGATCCGAGCCAGCAACAGTTACAACCATTGTATCCTGTGGGTTACAAGCACTGGTTGTTGTATAGGCCACTGTATAAGTTCCGGGACCAGCTGTTAAGGGGTTGAAAACACCTGTTGACGTATTTAAACATCCGCCGCAAGAAGGGCTGACAGACCAGACACCACCCGAGGAATCCACGACCAACGTAACCGGAGGATCCGAGACGCAGATGACTGGAACAGGTGTAATATAAGGATTGTTACCACCAGAAGGGGTTACCAATACAACGAATGATATAGTTACCGGGGAAAAAGCTGCACAAGTACCAGGCAATGGTGTTCCAGTTGCCGTATAGGTTGTCGTTACCGCAGGATTAGCTATTACGCTTGTTCCTGTTGTTGTTGACAGTCCTGCTGCTGGTGACCACGACCAACTGAAGTTACTGCTAATACCGCCTGCCCCTGAAAGTGAAATTGGAACCGGAGCACCACAAGTGGGTATTGTATCTGGGTCGCAGGCAAAAGCTGTTCCGATTGCACCTGGATAGGTTATATTGATCATATCATTAATAGCAGCTGAAATCTGGGAAGAGGCAAGAATAGTGACAAAGCTAAATGTTTCTGTAGCTCCGGGAGCTAAGTTTTGAATACGATATGCTAAAGACATCGCAATATCGGCAGTCATCGACGAACCCACTGTTTGGGTAAATCCGGTTCCTGTCCATAAATCAGACGCATCACGGTTGGAGAAACCTCCATAATCTGCACGCCAGTTCGGCCCGATTGCTGCAAATCCCAGGTAAGTACTCCAAGGTGTTGATGCCGTTGCTGAAACATGCGCTAACTCACAGCCAGCGGTAGAACCAGGTTGACTTACTATGGTATTCGTTGTTGAAAACCCGCCACCCATTTCTAGGTTATTGTCAGGATCCACATTTCTGTAATAATACATATCGGGAATTGTTGCCGTAGTATTATTTGTAATCGATATTGTAGTAGTATAGAACAAATCATTGGTGTGCAAAAGCCAGCTTATTCTAAAATGAAGATCGGTTCCCGAGGTCATATCTCCCTCCCAATCCGATGTAAGGCAATTGGAAACGTTTGCGAGGCTGAGTGTACCGGGTATTTGATTCAGAAAAGGTGAGCCACCTGAACCATTGTTACCACCAAACACACCAGCAGATGTGCCTATTTCAATTCCCCAACCGTTTTCGGGAGATCCCGGTGTAAAAAAGTCACCGTCATATGCCGAACCAGCCCAAGAATTTAGCTGTGGGTTGGCAATAAAACCAAATGGTGTAGTTGTTGTTCTAGCGTGATAACCAGCAGGAGGGGGTGACACAAATTGATCAACGCCTTCAAATCCACCTGCGCCTCTGATACCGATCTCAACAACACTCCCTTGAATGTATCCATCCGAGCCGACCATTTGTGCAAACATATTGATGTTCGCAATGCAGAACGCTACAATCAGAGCGCAACTTAGGAATAATTTACTTTTTACCATTTTGTTTATAATTTAATTTTTCGACAATTTCATTATTTTGCCTTATGAACGAGAGTATGTGTGCCGATAAGATGTATTAAAATCAAAGTTAGTTGCACGAAAATAAAATAATATTCGCAATAAATCACATTTTTTTTCAACTAATTGACAACTAATCACTTAAATATCAATGCAAAAAGGGCAAAATCCTCATTCTCAGACTGAAATATACGAAAATTAACTCACTTTGGATTGCTCATGTGTTTTCAGCCTACTTTCCTTGTTTTTTTTCGGCTGGCAACACCTTCCAAACCAATCCCTTCCACTTGCATATTTAGTTATAAAATCAGGCGCTCTATTATTTTTATTACTAAATTTTTTATGTAGGTTTGTTCACGAAAAACTGAAAATAATTTTTGTCCATTATGAGTAATACATCTGCTAATTTTATTCAATCATCGCTAGGAAAAAAGTTGCTGATGGGCCTTACAGGCCTGTTTCTGATTTCCTTCCTGGTGATTCACTGCCTGCTGAATTCATTCATCTTTTTTAACGATGGAGGATTGATGTTCAACACCGGAGCACATTTCATGGGCTCAAACATCCTCATTCGCATCATGGAAATAGTGCTGTTCCTGGGCTTGATTCTCCATTGTGTGCAAGCCCTGATTCTGACCATGCAAAACAACAAGGCCCGTCCGGTAAAATACGCCGTGAATAACGGAAAAGCCAACAGTAAGTGGTATTCCCGCTCCATGGGTGTACTGGGCAGTTTGTTACTGATCTTTCTGGTCGTGCACCTCATGCATTTCTGGGTAAAATCACGCATTACCGGGTTGCCCGGAGAAGATGCCAACGGACACGAAAACCTTTATGCGGTGATGCAGGAAGTATTTCAAATGGGTTGGGTGGTGTTTGTATATGTTGGAGGTGTGATTGCTTTGGCTTATCACTTGCTTCACGGTTTTCCTTCTGCTTTCCAGACCTTGGGCTGGAATCATCCGAAATACAACCGCTTGATCATGATCACTGGAACTGCTTTTTCCATTATCGTTCCTTTGATTTTCGCGTCCATGCCGATCGCCATGTATTTTGAATGGATCAACTAAATTTATACTGAAATCATACTTTTAAGATATGTCAAAATTAGATTCGAAAATTCCTGAAGGAGCATTGGAACAAAAATGGGAGAAATACAAATCTTCCGTTGCATTGGTGAATCCTGCCAATAAAAGAAGCTTGGAGATCATTGTCGTAGGTTCTGGATTAGCCGGGGCTTCCGCTGCCTCTTCTTTAGCTGAAATGGGCTACAAGGTAAAAGTATTCTGCTTCCAGGATTCTGCTCGCCGCGCTCACTCCATCGCTGCACAAGGAGGAATAAATGCCGCAAAAAATTATCAGAACGATGGTGACAGCACCTACCGTTTATTTTACGATACCATCAAAGGAGGAGATTACCGTGCCCGCGAAGCAAACGTTTACCGTCTGGCTTCCGTGAGTGCCAACATCATTGATCAGTGTGTGGCCATGGGAGTTCCTTTGGCACGTGAGTATGGCGGAATGTTGAGTAACCGCTCTTTCGGAGGAACACAGGTGCAACGTACTTTCTATGCTGCGGGACAAACCGGACAACAATTGTTGTTGGGCGCTTACAGCGGACTTCAAAGACAAGTGGGATTGGGAACCGTTGAAATGCTCGCCCGCCACGAAATGCTGGAGATCGTGAACATTGACGGAAAATGCAGAGGAATCATAGCCCGCGACCTGATCAACGGAAAACTAGAACGCCATTTCGGTCACGCAGTTCTGTTGTGTAGCGGTGGTTACGGAAACGTATTTTATCTTTCCACGAATGCCATGGGAAGCAATGTGACGGCAGCCTGGAAAGCAACTAAAAAAGGAGCTTTCTTCGGAAATCCTTGTTTTACGCAAATTCATCCGACCTGTATTCCTGTGTCCGGAGATCACCAATCGAAACTGACTTTGATGAGTGAATCATTGCGTAACGATGGAAGAATCTGGGTGCCAAAAAAACAAGGCGATACAAGAAAAGCAAATGAAATTCCGGAAGAAGAAAGAGATTATTATCTGGAAAGAAGATATCCGGCATTCGGAAATTTAGTCCCGCGTGACGTGGCTTCTCGGGCTGCGAAAGAGCGTTGCGACGCCGGTTTCGGAGTGGGTAACTCCAAAATGGCGGTCTACCTCGATTACAAAGCCGCCATCGACCGTTACGGAAAAACTCAAGCTAAAAAATTAAACATTTCTACTCCAACCGCTGACCAATTACGTCTGTTCGGAAAACAAGTTGTAGAAGAAAAATATGGAAACTTGTTCGAGATGTACGAACAGATCACCGGAGAAAATCCCTACGAAGTTCCGATGAGAATTTATCCGGCTGTGCATTATACGATGGGAGGACTTTGGGTGGATTACAACCTGATGACCACGGTTCCAGGATTGTATGCACTGGGTGAAGCAAATTTCTCCGATCACGGTGCCAACCGCCTCGGAGCATCCGCATTGATGCAAGGTTTAGCGGATGGCTATTTTGTAATTCCTTATACCATCGGTGCTTATTTGTCGAAAGAAATTGCAACAAAAGCGATCTCTACCGATCACGAAGCATTTGTCGCAGCTGAAAGAGATGCACAAGCGATCATCGATAAATTATTCTCCATCAAGGGCACAAAATCCGTGGATCATTTCCACAAACGTTTGGGCAAGATCATGTGGGACAAATGTGGAATGGCCCGCAACGAAAAAGGACTGAAGGAAGCGATCACCGAGATCCGTGCTTTGCGCGAAGAATTCTGGAGAGACGTACGTGTACCGGGATCAGCAAACGACTTCAACCCGGAGTTGGAAAAAGCAGGACGTGTTGCGGATTTCATTGAACTTGGAGAATTGATGTGCATGGATGCCTTGAACCGTTCTGAATCTTGCGGAGGTCACTTCCGTGAAGAATCGCAAACGGACGAAGGTGAAGCTTTGCGTAAAGATGATGAGTTTGCATACGTTGCTGCTTGGGAAAATAAAGGCAATCACTCTTACGAATTGCACAAAGAAGAATTAAAATTTGAAGTGATTAAGATCTCTGCACGTTCGTATAAATAAACAATCTGCCTCCCGATAGCTATCGGGATTGGAAATTAAAAAATAAAAAAAATAAAATGAGAGTCTTTGAATTGGGGTTCAACCTCAT
This sequence comes from Bacteroidia bacterium, assembly GCA_046594925.1. GTDB lineage: Bacteria > Bacteroidota > Bacteroidia > 2-12-FULL-35-15 > 2-12-FULL-35-15 > 2-12-FULL-35-15. The sequence continues at coordinate 33 of JBKJQG010000292.1, read as the reverse complement.
TTTCAAATTTTCAAATTAACAAATTTTCAAATT
>JBKJQG010000056.1:0-4564 GCA_046594925.1 Bacteroidia bacterium | reverse complement strand
ACCATGGCGATATCGACAAGCCGGCTTATTTTGTCTGCAAGGTCACTGCATTAAATGATGTTGCCCAGTATTATCCTGAGCTGAAAGAGATCTATCGCAAGAATGGATTTGTATTCTGGGTTAGGAATGTGATCCAGAAGTAAATCAGCCGATTTTACACGTTTACTACGACCCTGTTAATAGTAGAATCCCTTAGTTTTACTGAATAAACAGAGGTGTCGCAATTTGCGACACCTGTTTGATTAGTAGTATGAAAAAGAAAGTGACAGGAGTCAGTGTAATTCCTCAAGAAGTATTGATTAATAAAATATACTTTTTAAGAAATGAAAAAGTAATGTTAGACAGGGATTTAGCGACCCTATATGGAGTAAATGCAAGACGGTTACGTGAACAAGTTAAACGCAATCTTGCTAAGTTCCCGATTCATTTCATGTTTCAATTAACAGAAAAAGAGGTAGAATTCATGGTGTCGCAAAATGCGATACCTTCAAAAGCTCACTTGGGTGGCACTCTTCCATACGTTTTTACAGAACATGGAGTATTAATGCTGGCGAACGTCTTGAATAGTCAGCAGGCAATACAAGTGAGTATCAGAATTATTGAATTGTTTGTCAAATTACGGGAGATGCTGGTTTCGCACACAGACCTAAGGCTTGAAATAGAGAGAATTAAAAAGAAAATAGATAATCATGATAAAAATATCGAGATCGTGTTCAGTTATTTCGAAGAACTATTAGAGAAGAAACAAAAGCCAAGGAAAAAGGTAGGATTCAAAATTCCAGTGAAAAAACAATCTTAAGGTCACAATTTGCGACCTTAAGATTGTTTTTTTGTCTTATACCGTTCACACTTATTCAATCCTAAGTTATAGAAAAAGTGAGTGAAAGAAACTCGTAAAACACCCATTCCGTACTTAGCACTTCTACTGAAGTTGATGGAAGAAGCTTCGGGGAAATATTTTGTAGGACAAGTAATCTCGGCAATTTCAAATCCGGCCATGAAGATCTGGGAGATCATTTCATTGTCGAATACAAAATCATCGTTGTTGGCTTCATAATTCACTGTTTCCAATACTTCGCGTGAAAAAGCACGGTAACCGGTATGGTATTCCGATAATTTCTGGTTGATGAGTATGTTCTGGGAAAGCGTCAGGCAGCGGTTAAAAATATACTTATACATGGGCATTCCACCCTTCAAAGCTCCTTTCCCGAGGATTCTGGAGCCGAAAACAACCGGGTAAAGGTCGTTGGCGATGATGTGTGCCATGGATTGGATCAGCAAAGGAGTATATTGATAGTCCGGGTGAAGCATAATAACAATGTCGGCACCCAATTCCAAGGCCTTGTCGTAGCAGGATTTCTGATTTCCGCCATAACCGCGGTTCTTCTGATGCTTAATGACGTGTTTGATCCCTATGCGGTTAGCCACTTCAATGGTATCGTCCTTGCTAACGTCATCCACCAACACCACTTCGTCAACTATGTCGAAAGGAATTTCTTTGTATGTTTTTTCTAGTGTTAGTGCTGCGTTGTATGCAGGCAATACTACTACTACCTTTTTGTTGTTTATCATCAGAATGTATTCTTACAGCAAAAATAGCAAAATTAATGAGCAAAACTCACATGGATGACTGAACAGCCTTTCATGATAGATTGCTTCGTACCTTTGCCACCACTAAAGCTAGGGCAACAAACGGTCGCAATGACGATACTCACAAATTCGATTTATAAAGGTGGGTTGTCCTCCATTTTAAGACTAATCCAATCCGTTGCCAAAAGCAACAAATCCGTGACTAACCTAACTCAACAAAAGTCAGCGCAAATCCGTCTCATCCGTGTCATCCGTGTTCCATCCCTGACCATACAAACACCCGTATAACTGTCTTATCCGCGTCCCATCCATGAAGAAGAACATTCTTTTCCTAGCAGACTTATTGTTATATTTGTAAACCAATGAAAACACTGTATAAATTCATCTTAAAATCCTACATCGGGCCATTTGTCATGACCTTCTTCATTGCGATGTTCGTGTTTTTCATGATGTTCATCTTTAAGTACATCGATGATTTCGTGGGAAAGGGAATTGATGCAGGAATTTTGGCTGAATTGTTTTTTTATTTTTCCCTTACGACTATTCCGATGGCGCTTCCCTTGGCCATTCTGCTTTCTTCATTGATGACTTTCGGGAATTTAGGCGAGCACTTTGAGTTGACGGCCATGAAGAGTTCGGGATTATCATTACAAAAGGTGATGTCGCCGCTGATTGTTACAACGCTTTGTTTGTCGATAGCCGCGTTTTATTTTTCCAACAATATTCTTCCCTACACCAATCTAAAAGCTGGATCTCTCTTGTATGATGTGCGTGAGTCAAAGCCTGCATTGCTTTTTAAGGAAGGCGTTTTCAATAACAGCATTCAGGGATTCAGCATTCGGGTGGATAAAAAGGAGAAAGATGGCAGGACATTGGGAGATATCCTCATCTATGATCACCGCGACATGAAAGGAAACACAACTGTTCTCTCCGCGAAATGGGGAAGGATGGAAGAAACGGCCGACAGAATGTTTTTGGTTCTTTCATTGAAGGACGGAGTGAGTTACAAGGAGATGAACGACAGTCCAAAGGATGTGCAGACAAGACCTTTGGTGAGGGATAAGTTTGAAGAACGAGTGATCCGCTTCGATCTTTCTGAATTCAAAATGAACAGGACGAATGAAGACTTGTTCAAGAGCAACTATCAGATGATGACACTTTCTCAGCTCAATGCAGTTGCCGATTCACTTACGCTCAAGAATGCAACACGCCGTTACAACTTTGGTAAGCATCTTAATAACTCCTATTACAACAACTCCTCCAAGTACTTGAACCGCTTGGACTCGAATAAGATCAAAGTCGCTTCAGAAGATTATTTTACAAAATTAACGAAGCCTCAGAAATTAAGTGTCATCGAAGCTGCCAACAACATGGTGAGGAATGCAAAATCTGCTGCTGAAGGAATGGACTCGGACATTGTATCAGAAGAATATTCTATCTTCCGTTGCAATGTGGAATGGCATAGGAAATTTACTTTGTCCATCGCCTGTCTTGTTTTGTTCTTCATAGGAGCACCATTGGGTGCCATCATCCGAAAAGGCGGACTGGGAATGCCGGTGGTCGTCTCCGTGGTTTTCTTCATCACCTTTCACATCTTGTCGATCACTGGTGAAAAGCTTGCGAAACAAGGTGAGTTGGCTCCGTATTTGGGAATGTGGATGGCAACGGCCATTTTGCTTCCGGTGGGGATTTTTTTGACCATCAAAGCAACTTCCGATAGTACCTTGTTCGATGCGAATGCATACATCGACCCGATCAAGAAGCTATTTCTACGTAAAAAATCTGCATAACCCTCCATGAAGATATTACAGGTTTGCAGCAAAATCCCTTATTCGCCGAAAGATGGTGGAGGCATAGCGATGAAAATGCTTACTGAGGGATTAGCTGCGGAAGGAAATACGGTGCATGTGTTGGCCATCAGCACTCCCAAACATTTTGTTGTGGATGCCGACATTGACACCGCATATAAGAATAAAACAGCTTTCCGTTCTGTTTTCATTGATACCTCGGTAAAACCCTTTGGTGTTTTTCTGAATTTATTTTCCTCAGAGTCTTATAACGTTTCCCGTTTTTATTCCAAAGAGTTTGAAGAGGTCCTCCTAAAAAAAATAAATGAAGAACACTATGATCTCATTCAGCTGGAATCTTTGTGGGTTACGCCCTACCTGGAAGCCATCAGGAAGCATTCGAAAGCGAAAGTGGTCTTGCGTTCTCATAACATTGAATATGTGATCTGGGAACGCCTGGCAGAAACCTGTAGCAGCCCTCTCAAAAAAGTTTACCTGAACATGCTTGCTTCGCGTTTGAAAAAGTACGAACTCTCCTTGCTCAATAAATACGATTCGGTCGTTATGATCACCGATGTGGATGCGTCTGTCTACAAAAAAGCTGGATGTAATGTTCCTATGATCACCATTCCTTTTGGAATCGACCTTTCCGCATACAAGCAAGATGCTGCTGCTTTGGAAAAATTTTCTTTGTTTCACATCGGGGCAATGGACTGGCAGCCAAATATTGACGGCGTTAATTGGTTCATTCGGTCCGTTTGGAAACTGGTGGCGGATAAACATCCGGACTTGAAATTGTATTTGGCAGGAAGAAATATGACTGACGAGATCAAAGATCTTAAACTGAAAAATGTGATTGTTGAAGGTGAAGTCGCCGACTCCACCAAGTTCATCAATTCAAAATCAATAATGATAGTCCCGCTGCTTTCGGGCGGAGGGATGCGCGTGAAGATCATCGAAGGGATGGCTCTTGGCAAAACAATCGTTTCTACGACAGTTGGTGCAGAAGGGATTGCTTATCAGGAGGGAAAGAATATTTTAATCGCAGATACAGAAACGGAATTTGCTTCTGCCCTTAATAAATGTCTGAATGATCAAGCATTCAGTGATGAGATTGGGAAGAACGCGAGGATATTGGCTGAGGTCAGCTACGACAACAAACAGATTTGCAGTAAACTTTCAGATTT
>JBKJQG010000172.1:0-3855 GCA_046594925.1 Bacteroidia bacterium | reverse complement strand
ATTGGACAAGAAGCTCTGGTAGCAGACTCGGAATCGGTATTACGCAGAGAAGACAGAGTGATCACCGCATACAGAGATCACGCTCATCCGATCGGACGAGGATTACATCCTAAATACATTATGGCTGAGATGATGGCCAAAGTGACCGGTTGCTCCAAAGGTAAGGGCGGTTCGATGCACATCTTCTCCAAAGAGTTTAACTTTTTTGGCGGCCATGGGATTGTGGGCGGACAAATTCCTTTAGGTGCTGGTCTCGCTTTCGCAGATAAATACAATGGCAACGACAATGTAACACTTTGTTATATGGGCGACGGAGCTGTTCGTCAAGGAGCATTGCACGAAGCTTTCAACATGGCCATGCTTTGGAAATTGCCGGTGATCTTCATCATTGAAAACAACAACTACGCAATGGGTACTTCCGTGGAACGTACTTCCAACGTACACGATCTTTGGAAATTAGGTTTGTCATACGAAATGCCTTCTTATCCGGTTGATGGAATGACCTGTGAAGCAGTGCACGAAGCAATTGAAGAAGCCGTGAACAGAGCAAGAAAAGGCGATGGTCCGACTTTGCTGGAGATGAAAACCTATCGTTACAAAGGTCACTCCATGAGTGATGCTCAAAGCTATCGGACTAAGGACGAAGTGAAAGAATACCAAGCACAAGATCCGATCGAAAAAGTGTTGGCAACGATCAAAAAGAATAATTGGATGAGTGAAACGGACATCGAAGCTGCCGAATTAAAAGTGGACGAGATCGTTGCTGAGTGCGTGAAATTCGGAGAAGATTCTCCGTATCCGACTGCGGACGAACTATACAAAGACGTTTATACTCAAACCGACTACCCATACATCAACGACGACGAAACGATTGGATAAATCAATTTTAGAATTTTAGAATTTTAGAATTCTAGAGTTTTAGAATTTTTTAGAAAACATTTAATTTCATATTTTTAGGATAGATAAATAAATCTAAAAATCTAAAAATCAAAAAATCTAAAATTAACTTATGGCTGAAGTAGTCCGAATGCCCAAATTAAGTGATACTATGACTGATGGTGTTGTAGCAAAGTGGCATAAAAAAGTAGGCGACAAAGTAAAATCAGGCGAATTGCTTGCGGATATCGAAACCGATAAAGCAACCATGGAGTTTGAATCATTTCAGAACGGAATTTTATTACACGTTGGCGTGCAAGAAGGCAAGGGCGCACCGGTGGATTCCATCCTTGCTATTTTAGGTAAAGAAGGAGAAGATATATCAGCGTTGCTTGCCGGTGAAGCGAGTAAATCGTCAGAGGCGAAAGAAGAAGTAAAAAAGGAAAGTAAGTCAGACGTCGGACGTCAGACGCCCGACGAAAAAAAGGAAGTTAAAATTCCCGATACAGTTCAAATTGTTAGAATGCCGCAGTTGAGTGATACCATGAAAGAAGGCGTTGTGGCGAAGTGGCATAAAAAAGTTGGGGACAATGTGAAGTCAGGAGAATTGCTTGCGGATATTGAAACCGATAAAGCGACGATGGAATTTGAATCTTTTCAAAATGGTGTTTTATTATACATTGGCGTAGAGCAAGGGAAAAGTGCACCTGTTGAATCGATTCTTGCGATTTTGGGAAAAGGCGGAGAAGATGTTGCTGCTATTGTTGCTGCTGAGGCGAACAAGTCGGCGGACGGCGGTCAGACGACGGAGGCTAAGAAAGAAGAAACGAAGGCAGAAAATAAACAGTCGGCAGTCGAGAATAAACAAGTGGCTGCAGTTGCGACGAAAAATATATCGGCAAATGGGGAAAGAACAAAAATTTCTCCATTGGCAAAAAAATTAGCGGAAGATAAAGGAATTAGCATCAATGCTTTAAAAGGCAGCGGTGACAATGGCCGCATCATAAAACGCGACATTGATAATTTCCAGTCCAACGGTGCTATGTCGACATTCGTTGGCGTAGAAGGATATACCGAAGAACCTGTTTCGCAAATGCGTAAGGTGATTGCGAAACGTTTGGGCGAAAGCAAATTCACAGCTCCGCATTTCTATTTAACAATGGAGATCGACATGGACGAATGCATCAAGGCCCGCGAAGCGATTAATACAGTAGCCGGAATTAAAATTTCGTTCAACGACATTGTCGTTAAAGCCGTTGCAGCCAGTTTACGCAAACATCCAAAAGTAAATTCATCCTGGTTAGGCGACAAGATCCGCTACAACAATCACATTCACATTGGTGTTGCCATTGCTGTAGAAGAAGGCTTATTGGTTCCTGTAGTTCGTTTTGCCGACGGTAAAACACTCACACAAATCGGAACGGAAGTGCGCAACTATGCTGTGAAAGCGCGCGAGAAAAAACTGCAACCAAGCGATTGGGAAGGAAACACTTTTACCATTTCCAATTTGGGAATGTTTGGCATCGAAGAATTTACCGCCATCATCAATACTCCAGATTCTTGTATCCTTGCAGTTGGTGCCATTAAACAAACACCGGTTGTAAAGAACGGACAGATCGTTCCAGGAAATGTCATGAAAGTGACTTTGTCTTGCGATCACAGAACAGTTGATGGGGCAGTTGGTTCTGCCTTCTTGCAGACCTTCAAACACAACATGGAGAATCCTGTTTTGATGTTGGGGGCGAATTCGATCTAGTTTTGCCACGAACCGGCCTGCCGACAGGCTGGGCGCTAAGACGCGAAGAAATATGAATGTCAGCTTAGGCTGACATTTTTTTTGAAATGAATTTTGTATATTAGTTGCACAAGCATTCGCGAAATACTGATTTATTTGAAACAAGCCCCAAAAGGACGATTTGAAATTATTGGATTTTAACAAAATTAGCACTAAAAATTGACCACCCCCAATTTCATAAGAAAAGGTATCCTTGTTCTTTTCGTTACGGCTTGTTTTCAGGCCACATTCGCAAACGCGGACGGCGTTGCCATTCCCTATTACAAATCAAAAGGCATATTGGAAAGTAAATTGGTAAAGGAAAAAACAAGTTATACCGAGTACGACCTGCTGATCGATGAAACGGATCCGAGAACGAAGCTCACGCTGAAAGTGCGTGCACATTACTACAAGAACAAAAAGGCAGGGAAATTACCTTTGTTAATCCTCGTTCCTCCGATCAATGGCGTTAGTTCAAGGGAAAATTCGGTGACTCATCATTTTATCTCTAAAGGATACAGCACAATAGTGATTGAACCGGTAAAGAATATTTCTGATAGTTCCATTGCTCTCCATGAATTTGAAAATAACTTGCTTTCATTTGTCGGCGCTGTCAGATCGGTGATCGACGTGATGGTTGAAAAGCCGGAGGTCGATTCCAGCAATGTCTTTATTTGGGCTTCAAGTATGGGGGCAATTTATTCGAGTATTGTGATTGGTGAGGACAAAAGAATCAATGCGGGCATTCTCATTGTGGCTGGTGGGTCGATCGGCGACATTGTAACGGATTCAAAACAAAAACACATTGTGAAGTACAAGAACGAGCGTATGGTAAAGGAGAGTTTGAAGACAAACGATGATTTCAGGAAAAAGATCAACGAAAATCTCAAGATCGATCCTTGTACTTATGCTAAGTGCAGGCCTTCTTCGGACATATTTTTTGTAATGTCGGCGAACGACAAAAGTGTCCCAAGTAAGTACCAAAAGATGCTTTATGAATCATTCGGATCGCCAACGCATTTTAAGGTCTACCGAAAGGGACATGGGAAGGTCATAATAAAGGCACATCGGTTCAAATTGAATGATTATTCGGATTTTACAGACAGCAAACTGAAAAAATAAAATGTCAGCCACCACCTCCATCCACAAAGTAATCACCGCATCCTCCTTTGGCAGCATGATTGAGTGATGTTTTGTATCAAAGC
>JBKJQG010000014.1:0-14653 GCA_046594925.1 Bacteroidia bacterium | reverse complement strand
GCAGAAGCAAAAAAGAAGATTATGAGAGAATGCGGAATAATTGTGGTGGATTCACCGGCAGACATCGGAAAGGCGATGGCGAAAGCACTTGCTGACGATGTGAGAAAAGAAAGTCCGCATCACCATGCCAATAGAGTTGACTAGAGGGTGATGATGTGATGAGGGAAGTTCATGCTTCGTTCGACTGTGTAAAATATGTAGTTACAGAGATTTAAATCCAATAAAAAATCCGGCAGAATTCTGCCGGATTTTTTATTTTATCCTACTTCATCACCCCCTCACCCCATCACCCCATCACCCCATCACTTCATCACCTCATCACCCCATCACTTTTTATCGGTCTTCTCGCCCAAAGTATAAACCACCCCCAGCATCAATCCTGCTGTCGCACCCGTCGTTTTGCCTGGTCCATCTTTATATACAAACGGATTAATGAACTCATTTCCCAAAGCATCGATTCCCTTGATGTCGGAAAACGCATATTGTAATCTCACTCCTCCAAGGACTGAGAAATTCGATTTTGCTACAGGGATCTTGAATCCGAAACCTATAACCGCTGAGTAATAAGATTTGGCGAAGCTTCCGGTCATCATCGTATCAATCTGAACACCGTCGGAAGTATAATGATAGTCGGCTTGCGAAATCAGAGTCAATTGAGGACCCACTTCGAGGTAACCGCCTATTTCACTTTTCAATTTAAAAAAGATCGGGATCTGAGTGATCTTTAAGTTGACGTTTGAGCTGTAGTCCGTATTGGTTGTATTACCCATTGCGTCCTTTGTCGTAATAGTCCCTGCATAAGCTCCGCGGTGATTCCCGATCAGACCTTCAACGCCAAAACCAACTTTTCCGAAATACATTGTAACGCCTAATCCATAGTTTAAGCTCCATCCCGCTGCATAATCCTGGTTATCGCCGGCATCGGAAATGTTGTTGTTGAACAGAAACGTAGAGTTGGCCGAACCTTTTGCATGAAGTTCAAGGGTTCTGCTTTTTTTATCGTCATCACCTGCAAATGCTTGAGAAACGCAAGTAAGAGAATAGATCGCAGTAAGTAGTATAAGTTTTTGCATAGCCATTTAGTTAAAAAATTAGTATCTCAAATATATTAAATATTTATCAGGATCGCTAATCTTATAAGAAACAATATCCATTCAAGCTTCCATTCTGGATTATTTGGACTGTATTCGTATGATCAACCCCTTGATTTTATAAGTGTTTAACCCTTTTTGTTTCTTAAATTGATTTTTCTCACTGCACGAATAAATCTTTTTACCCTTCGGATTTGCCAGCTTTTTAAGCGGGACTCAATCGCTCCATTGGGGCTCAAAAAACCACAGATTTGGCATATCCTTTTATCCTTTATCCGTACCTTTTTATTATCTTTGAGAACATAAATCAAACAGGATCTTTATGAAATTATTAGAAGGAAAAGTGGCTTTGATCACCGGCGCTTCACGCGGCATCGGAAGAGGAATTGCATTGAAATTTGCAGAACAAGGAGCCAACATTGCGTTTACCTATTTGTCATCGGTTGAAAAAGGTGAAGCCCTTGCCAAAGAATTGGAAGCATTCGGAGTGAAAGCAAAAGGATACCGTTCGGATGCAGCCGATTTTAAAGCATCGGAAGAACTTGTAAACAGCGTGGTAACCGACTTCGGAACGGTGGATGTGTTGGTTAACAATGCCGGCATCACCCGCGACACGCTGCTCATGCGCATGAGCGAACAGCAGTGGGACGAAGTAATGAACGCGAATTTGAAGTCCGTTTTTAACCTTACAAAAGCAGTGCAGAAACCAATGCTGAAACAGCGCAAAGGTTCAATCATAAACATGAGTTCGATAGTTGGAGTGAAAGGAAATGCAGGACAGTCTAATTATGCAGCTTCCAAAGCAGGGATTATTGGATTCACGAAATCAGTTGCCCTCGAATTAGGTTCCCGCAACATCCGCAGCAATGCGATCGCACCGGGATTCATTGAAACCGAAATGACAGATGCCCTCGACCCGAAAGTAGTTGAAGGCTGGAGAGATGGGATTCCATTGAAACGTGGCGGAACTTCGGAAGATGTTGCCAATGCGACGGTTTTCCTGGCTTCAGATATGAGTGCCTATATCACAGGACAGGTATTAAATGTTTGTGGCGGCATGCTTACTTAAATAAAGTTTAACTCATCTATTAGAGAAAGATTGCTTCGTGCTTCGCAATAACGGTTCTAATAGTGAATGTCATCATAAGGGCATTATTGCGGGTTCTGCGCTTTAGCAGAAACTGGAAGCAACCGATAGTATGTGCAAATGATTCCAATCAATAAAATGAAATCAGCTCTTATCTATAATCACTTCAAATTATAGCATGAACATCATAACAGAGTCCCCATCTTGGTTTATCGTCTTCTGTTTATTAGCAGGTTTTGTTTATACATTCATCCTTTACAGGAAAGACAAAAAGTTTTCGGAGGTCAACCTGTGGCTCATTCGCCTGATGGCTGCTTTTCGATTTCTTGTGGTTACCATTCTTTGTTTCTTATTGCTTTCTCCATTATTAAAAACCGTCAGCCGTACAACTGAAAAGCCAGTCATAGTGATTGCTCAGGATAACTCCGAGTCATTGGTCGTGGGCAAGGATTCCGCATACTATAGAAATGAATACAAAGCGAATCTTCAGAAGTTAATGAATGTCTTGGGTGAGAAATACGACGTTAGACTTTATTCCTTTGCAGATAAGATCAGGCAATTAAGCAGTAGCGATTCCTTGAGCTTTAATGAAAAACAAACGGACATATCAGCCTTGTTTGATGAGATCGAAACGCGATATAGTAATCGTAATTTGGGGGCTGTGATCCTGGCCAGTGATGGTCTGTATAACAAGGGTTCCAATCCGGTGTTTACTTCCGACAAGATCAAGATTCCCGTTTATGTTGTTGCTTTGGGAGATACTACTATAAAGAAAGATGTTATTCTGACGAAAGTTGAACACAACCGCCTCGCATACTTAGGAAATGAATTTCCTTTGGAAGTTGTTGTGAACGCCAAACAGCTGAAAGGGAAATCTTCCACACTGACCATTTCAAAGAACAATGCGATACTCTTCACGCAAGTCATTAATTTCAATTCGGATGCTTACACCGTGACTGTTCCTGTCTTGCTTCAAGCAAAAGAAACGGGCTTGCAGCACTACAGCGTAAGGCTTTCCACGGTGACCGACGAAATGAGCAAGGCCAACAATTATCGGGATGTTTTCATAGACGTGCTGGATGCGCGCCAGAAAGTTCTCCTTTTATCCGATGCCCCCCATCCCGATATCGCTGCCATTAAACAATCCATTGAAGCGAATCAAAATTACGAAGTGGAAAGTTTTACCGCGGAAAGTTTCGACAAGCCTTTGAAGAAATACAATCTCGTGATCCTTCATTCCCTGCCGAACGCAAAAAATCCGGCAACTAAATTAATGTCGGACTTAAATGCTGCTGATGTACCCGTATGGTCCTTCTCAGGAGCGAATTCCATACAGAGGACTGATCTTTCCATCCTTTCGAAAGTGAACAAGACCAATGAAGTAGAACCGGTATTGGAAGAAAATTTCCCATTGTTCACCATCAGCGAAGAGCTGAGAAAAGCCATAAATGATTTCCCTGCAGTTGCTTGTCCTTTCGGTGGCGCTCCGTCCGACAACGGTAGCAATGCTTTGTTCTATCAGCGTATTGGAATAGTTGATACGAAAACTCCGTTGATGACCTTTACGTCCAATGCACAAGTTAAAACTGCGGTTTTTACCGGAGAAGGCATTTGGCGTTGGAGGCTGCAGAACTTCGCTGCGACTGGAAATCATTCCTTGTTTGATGAATTCGTTTCAAAGACCGTTCAGTATTTGTCGGTAAAAGTCGACAAGAGTTTTTTCAAAGTATTGGGCAAGAATAATTTTTTCGAGAACGAAGCGATAGAGTTGGAGGCAGAAGTTTATAACGATAGCTATGAGCTCATCAATGAGCCGGAAGTGAACATTGTGATATCCAATTCGGACAACAAAAAATTTAATTACACCTTCAGCAAGACCACGAATGCCTATCGCCTTAATGCCGGTATGATGCCCGTTGGCGAATATAAGTACGAGGCAAAAGTGAAAGTAGGGGCGAAGGTTTATGCCCAAAAAGGAGAGTTCAGTGTCACCGCGCTCCAAGTTGAGTTGACCAATACCGTGGCCGATCATCAGTTGTTATACAGCCTTGCAAAAAAGCACGATGGCGAACTCGTTTACCCATCGCAGCTGGAATCTTTGGCGGTTAAGCTGAATGCCCGTGACGACATTAAGACCGTATCCTATTCCGAGAAGAAATTGCGGGACGTGATCAACATCAAATGGATCTTCTTCTTGCTCCTCATCTTCCTGAGTTTCGAATGGTTCATGCGGAAGCGAAATGGGGCTTATTAAGGATTAAACATCCATAGCTCGTCTTTGCGAGGAATGAAGCAACCTCTATCATTAAACGCGGATCACTCCCGGTTTGCATTATAAATATCCGTAGCACGTCATTGCGAAGTACGAAGCAATCTTTCCCTACAACAAGTAAAATCGCGTTTCGTCAGGCCACAGGCATTATTCGTCTAAATTTAACATTCAGATTATTTGTTTAGATAAATTAATTAGTTAATTTTATAGAATACATAAAAAACTCATTTATGGTAACAACCGCCATTTCACCTATTAAAATTCAGAAATCCGCCAACCCGCGCATAAAGGAACTGGATTACAACAACATTACATTTGGTAAGTTATTTTCTGACCACATGTTCTATGCTGATTTTAAAAATGGGCAATGGGGAGATGCACAGATCATTCCGTACGGCCCAATCCCGATGAGTCCGGCTACGTCGGCACTGCACTATGGTCAGGCGATCTTCGAAGGGATGAAAGCTTACAAGAACGATAAGGGCGAAGTGTTCTTGTTTCGTCCGCTCGACAATCATAAAAGAATAAATATTTCGGCAGAACGCATGGCGATGGCAACCATCTCCCAGGAGATGTTCATGGCTGGGTTGACCCAATTAGTGGACTTAGACCGTGACTGGGTGCCAGATACAGAAGGTTCTTCTTTGTATATACGTCCTTTCATTGTTGGAACAGATGAATTCATCGGAGTGAAACCATCCGACAATTATCGTTTTTATATCATCACATCACCGGCTGGAAAATATTACAACGAACCCGTGAAAGTTTTGGTGGAGACAAATTACATCCGTGCAGTAGAAGGAGGAGTAGGATATGTAAAAGCATCCGGAAATTACGGACGCTCGCTATTCCCGGCGAAACTAGCACAGCAACGAGGCTATCATCAGATCATCTGGACCGATGCCCGCAATCACCGTTATTTGGAAGAATCAGGAACAATGAACTTGATGTTCGTAATAGATGATGTTTTGATCACGCCTCCTTTGGGAGATACCATCTTAGCAGGGATCACTCGGGACAGTGTATTAACGTTGGCCCGTGACTGGAAAATGAAAGTTCAGGAACGCAAGATCAGCATTGATGAAGTATTGGATGCACACAAAGCAGGAACTCTTGAAGATGCTTTCGGAACAGGAACTGCAGCAACCATTGCTCAGATTGCTCAGATCGGATTTGAAGGAAAAGATTATATTTTGCCTCCTTCAGAAGGAAGAATTTTCTCGAACCGCGTTGCTACGGAATTAGACAACATTAGAAAAGGGAAGACACCTGACGTTCACAATTGGATGTTCAAAGTTGGTTAATCCATTTTGAAAAACAGAAAAGCCCGGCTATTAGTCCGGGCTTTTTTTTGAATTTTTAATTTCAGATTTAATGTCGGTTGAAAAGCGGTGCTAACAATTTTTCCTTAATTCCGATAGCTATCGGGAGGGGACAGCGGGATTATAGATTGACAGCATTCACTTCCAAAATTTCCCCAAAACATTCCAGAATATAGATTTCTTTCCCATTATTCCCTTCCATCCTTCGCGGATCAAAATGTATCCTGAAATACTGATGAGCACAAAAGGAATCGGCCAGTAGTTTTTCAGCGTTCCGTAAATGCTAACAAAAATGATTAGAAAACCAATGAACATACCGCTCGCGAAAAATGTATTGTAAAGCCAAGGCGAACGTTTGTAATAGTCTTCGTCCGATTTTTCCTTGCAAGCATAATTGCTGAAGCTGCCAAATCCCGTGGAGTCATTTCCGGAATTGGCGGGATTGCTGAACGTGTCGTTCTTTACGGAAGATCCGTAATACTGACGTTTTTTTTCCGCATTCATCTTTTCGGAATCTATGTAATTTAGCTTGACATCGTGCATGTATCTTTTCTGATCGTCACACAGTACTTCATAGGCTTCGCTCACCACTGCAAATACTTCATTCGCCTTGGGAGAATTGTTGACATCGGGATGCACCAGTTTGGCCTTGAGACGGTAAGCTTTTTTGATTTCGTCGAGGTTGGCACTGCGTGGAATCTCCAGTACTTTATAATAATCGTATTGCATTGATACTAATTTATGGAAAAAAACGGTAAAAACGTCTGTTTCTTAAAAAGGAGGTCATTATGCGTTCCATTTTACTACTATCTGCTATCTTTTTTTCATCCCTGATCCTTTGCGGACAAAAGACATACGACCTTCCCACCCTTTCGGTTTCGGACCAGCGCATAGTGGACACGGTTTTCGGTAGTTGGAAGTACAGCATAGCTGATTTTGAATTTATTGATGACAGGATCGTTGTGCTCACCTACAAGAACAGCTTAGAAAAAGCCACATTGAGGCTGATCGACAAAAGTAAAAAAGTACTTTCTTCCTTTGAGTTGCCCGATGAAGCACAGAAATTCTACAAAGATTATATGGGGTATGTCAACGTGATGTGTGTGGATCACATTTACCGCATTACCATTGTGAACGACGCCCTGCACCTGGCATCCTTGCCCGTGGAAGATTACAAGAAATTCATTATGCCCTGTGTTGACAGCGCTCACAATTCCATTTATTTTTCCAACTACCAGCGGGATTATCCGGAGTTCACTTATTATGCCTACAATTCCAGCGAAAAGGAATTCAAGACCATTAAGAAGGTCGGTGATCCGGAAGTGCTGCACGGCTATAATATGGAATACTATTTTTTACCGCCAAAAGAAAGGGTGCAAGTACGCAAGATCGCCAATTATTACGGCATTGACTTTCACAGGGTCGCGGCCAGCATGAGCGGACTCACCAGCAGCATGTATTTCACCCCCTTGTATTCGCCCTTGTTTGTGATGGATGATACCATTTGCGTGTTCGACCACAGCAGCAACGCTATTTTTAAGTACGACAGTCGCCTAAAACAGGTGGATTCCATCTCTATCGACTACAATCACCCGAAGGCCTGGAGAGAATGGAAAAATGAGGTGATCATAGACAAAGAAGCAAATGCTGCTTACGCCTTGTACCAGAAAAACGGCTTTTACTACTTAAAACGCATAAACATGCAAACAGGGAAGATCATATCCTCCTTTAAGCTCAGCAACCAGTACGTGGAAAAGGTCAAAATAAAGGATGATTACGTTTATTATATCTACCGTCCCTTCGAATCCCTTCAAGAAAAGTTTGTTTACAAAGAATTGATAAAAAATTGAAGGGTTTTTGGTTTGATTTTTGTAAATTTATGGTTCATAAATCATAAAAAACAAATCATGAAGACAACGGTTAAAGTTTTAACAGCATTGGTAGTGGTATTCGCTACCGCTACGGCTTTTAAATTAGTTGATTATACAGAGCTGGAGATCGGTAAAGTAATTCCTAGTGCTGATGTAAAAATGATGGACGTCAGCGGAAAAGAAGTCTCCCTGTCGGAAGCAAAAGGCGAAAACGGTTTATTAGTCGTTTTTTCCTGCAACACCTGCCCTTATGTTAAATTGAGCGAATCCCGTATCAAAGAATTATCCAAAGTAACCAAAGACAACAAGGTTGGCTTTATCTTGTTGAATTCGAATGAGGCACAACGTGCTGACGAAGATTCTTATGATGAAATGAAAAAATATGCAAAGTCACAAGGGTACGATTTCTACTATGTGGTAGACAAAAATTCAGCCGTTGCCAATTCATTCGGTGCAAGTCGCACTCCTCATTGTTTTCTGTTCGACAAGAAAGGACTTGTTTACCGTGGAGCGATCGATGACAACATCAAGTCTGCTGCCGAAGCAAAAGAGCATTTCTTAAAAGACGCTATTGTTGCAGTAGGAACCGGAAAGCCTGTAAAAATGAATTCCTCTAAATCAGTTGGTTGTTCCATTAAACGTATGGAATAGTTCTTATTAGGTTGAAAATGAACAATATATCGATTTAGTCTCGGTAATGTAATGCTCTGAAACACAATAAATTATATTGGTTATTGCTATATATTTGTAAGTTTTAATTTGCCATCATTATATATTGATTAAATCGAGCATAATATTTTTGTAAGTAATAATAATAATTGTTATATTTGTAGTAGAATTTTGAGGGTAACCTCACTTTTACAACTGGTTTATCAACTTCGGCAGCGATTGGAGCTGCCCAACGAGGTAAACCAGTTTTTTATTGGGGTAAATGTTTCAATATCGTAGACAACAACTGTGGATAACCCGCTCTTCTGAGCCAATCCTTTAGCTTCAATGCATCGATATACAAGATACTAGTTGTGGATTCTGCGATAATAACTAGGTCAATCAGTTTTTTATGTGCTCGGGTGTGAATACTCGGAACAATATTTACGGAAATTTTGCCTGGTAAATATCGATTTAAATGCAACGGCACAATTACAGTCTCTCCTTTACTATCTCTGATTTCAGTAAAAACAACCTTGGCACCGGGAAACGAATTGCTCTCTAATATTAAAACAGGGTTTTGCAAGGATGAAACTAACGTTTCTAAATGAGTTGTTTTCAATTCGTGTGCATCGTCAGCTTTTCCTTTTGCAAGACCGAAAGCTTTTTTGATACTCGACTGCAGAACTACAATAGGAAGGTCTGGGACACTTGCACTTAATAGTTTTGTAGAAGGTTTTCCTAAATATAATACCCGGGCATTATCCTCAAAAGTGAAACCATTGGCTTCAAATTCTCTTAATTCCCTAACGAATATTTCCTCTAAGCTCTCTGACTGTATAGGCTTTCCACTCTCTTCCGCCGAACATTTTTCTTCCATTAATTTCGATTTCGCTTAATGTATAAGCAAGTTTTTGTAAAATGTAAAGATTCTCCAAAGAAGATCTTATAGTTTTAGTAATTCTTGATCAGCGAGGAACGAAGCAATCCTGCTCATTACCAAGCGATCACTTTTTCTCTTTGTAGTGATGCTCCTTGAGCAAAAGATCAATGTCTTTGATAAGCTGATTCATCTCCGTAGAATCCGTCCCATCGTAAAAGCCGCGTATGCGTTTGTCTTTATCGATCAAGGCGAAGTTTTGGGTATGGATGAAGTCATCCGGTCCGCCATCGCCTTCTTCGGCATTCAATAGATAACCTGTCCGGGCAATGCCGTAAAGGGCTTTCTTTTCTCCCGTTAGGAACATCCATTGTTTGGGGTCTGCATTGTGTTTCAGGGCATATTCTTTTAGCTGCTGTACCGTGTCAATTTCAGGATCCACGGTGTGTGAGAGGAATTTTACTTCGGGATTTCCTTTGAAATGAGTGGCAATGCGCTCCATCTGGTTGCTCATGATCGGACAGATGGAGTGGCAAGTGGTGAAAAAGAAATCGGTTACGTAAACACTTCCCTCCACATCTTTTTCTGTCACCGTATCTCCATCCTGGTTGATGAAGCTGAAGCCGGGAATGGAGTGGAAGGTTGTATCGGTTTTTCCGTTCTTCGATTCGTAGGCTTTTTCACCATATATCGGCAAGTAACGGATGGGTTTGTCGGTGTCGTAGACAAAGAATGCGTAAAAAAAAACGCCTGCGGCGACTACCAACAGAGCAATATTGATGAATTTTGGCCTCATTGTTCCAGTTCTGTTTTTAAGAATTCGTAAGTGAGTTTCTTTTCAAAAAAATGATTCAATTTCTTTGTCCGGTTGATAATAAGGGTTGCAGGCAAAGCACCGCTCCAGGCATCGGATATCTTGGGGATGAAATAGTTCCCATTTAGCTCATCCAACAGCAAGACTTCTGAGTAAATATGCTTGTTAATAATAAAAGGGAGTACTTTGCTCTTCAGATCTTCCTTAAAATCCATACTCACCAGGAGCACTTTTACTTTCTTAGTGGCATAGACCTTTGAAATGCTGTCGAAATCCGGTAATTCCTTTACACAAGGCGCACACCAGGTGGCCCAGAAGTTAACAATGTAAGTGGTATCAGAGTCGTTTTTGATACGTTTTTCCAGGTCGCCGATCTTTATTATGGGCACCTGCTGAGTAAAGCCCTGGAGGCAGAAAAGCAGAAAAAAAACAAAAAAAGATAAAGAAAGTGTGTTTTTCTCGGGGCGACTCATGATTCAATATTTATAGCCTTTTTTCAAGAAAGAGGCTCCAAACAGGGGATTGTTTTTGTTGTTTTTAAGAACAGTTCAAAGGTATTCAATAATCTGATGCTTTCTGCTCAAAAAAAGTTGAATTCCCGAATATTTTCATAATTTTAGCCTTTGTAAAAAACAAGCAAATTGGGTTCGGTAGAAGAATATGCGATTACTGCTCCTGCCATAAGTACGGCAGGTGTTTACTATTTCACTACGGATAGCGACATCAACTATGAGGTCCGTTTCGGGCGCAGGCAGGATAACATCCTTCATGCTACAATTGTATTCGGGGTAACCAATGATGAGTTCGAGGGTGAAGAATATACTGTTACCAACAAAGGCGAACTTTACCGTGTGATGACGACCATAGTGAAAGTGGTAAAAATGTTTATGACCGAACATCCTAAAATGGTCACTTATGAATTCACAGGTCTGGCTAAAGAAACCGAACCGGAAGATAAACTGACCTCCCGCATCAACCTCTACAAACGTTACCTTCCTAGGATCTTCGACAAAGAATGGAGATTTGATTATTCCAGAGGGAATACCATCATTGTTACCCGCATAAAATAAAAAGAATCTTACGACATGTCAACGCTTCGTTGCTCCTTCTGCTGGGCGCAGGATAACATTTGACATAGTTAAAGGATTGCCATTCTACATTCCCTCACCCTGAGCGTAGCAGAAGGGTAAGAGTAGGTTTTTGTCAGGAACTATTTCTTCTTTTCTTTTTCCAGCTTCTCCTTTTCCATTCTCTCTTTTTCAAAAGCTTCGATCAGGTTGCCTAGCTGTTCTGCATCTATCCGTTTGGCTTTGATGATCTTGTTCTCGTCCAATACATAGATCACAGGAGTGCTGTAGATGTCGTAGATCTTTTTGGTTACCGCCCTTTTATAATGGTCGGGTTGATATCCATTGATGAAATCAAGATTGTTGTCCTTGATGAATTTTTTCCAGAGCTTAGGATTGTCTTCGGTTTCATAGGCAAAAATCTGAACATCCTTGGATTTTATTTTTTTGTACAGCTCCGTTATTTTCGGCATTTCCTTTTTACAATGACCGCAGCCTTCGTCATAAAACAATACGATCGTATATTTTGCTTTTACATTGTAAAGGGAAATTTCTTTTCCAAGTGTATCATTCATAAGAATGGGAGGTGCTTTCTTGCCGATCAGCAGTGGCTCTAAGATGTATGCACGACCTATGACCTTGTAAAGCTGTGTGGAATCTATCCAGGGAGTTTGTTTTTTCGCGTGGTAACGGTTCACTAAGTGAACGAATACGGCATCCATACCCATTACCTTCGAACTCTCATAAGTATAGGTGATCCAGTTCACTAAGTATTTGAATACTTCTTCGTTCGGCCTTCCTTTTTCAATGATGTAGTCGGTAGAAATGGCAATAGAATCGGGTGTCTGTGGCGTTAGTTTGTCCAAATAATATTTGATCTTGTTGTGAAAGATCGGAGTGCGCAGCAAGCGGTCGTCAGTGAAATCAATGTTGTCGAAATAGTGGGTCTTGTAATAGTGGTAACCGAAAGTGCTGTCTTTTCTGCCGTTGGGAAGGATGGGTGCTTCAGGGACAATCGGTTCGTCCATGGCTTTGAAGATCTTTGATACAAAAGTATCGGGGTGTTCTTTTCTGAAATTCGCTTTGTACTCTATAACTTCTTTGTCGATAGCCGCAATTTTGTCGGAGACAATTTTCGCGGAATCTTTGTTGTCTTTTACGCGTTTATAAAGGTCACGCAGCGGCTCAATCTGTTTCTGTTTTCCACCCATGAAACGCTGGTATTCATAAAAAAACTTGTTCTCTTCGGATCCGGTGATTTTCATATACTTGATGTAATCCAGGGTGTCAGTCTCTAAAGAAAAGTGCTGACCGCCGTCCATTACGAAATCAAAATATTTTTTATTGGGAGGGACAAAGAGATAAATGCCCTGATCGTACTTTTCGGTGGAGGTGAAGACAACTTCTCCTTTGGCGTTTGCCTTTGCCGAATCCTTGATGTAATTCTTATCACCATAATAGCAAGCCAGCAAACACATTGAACCTTCTTTGAGTCCTTTGGATGTAATCTTGATCGAGCATCCGTCTGAATGAGGATTACCGGAGAATGTGGTTGTGGAGATCAGAATGAAAAATGAGAGCAGTGCAAGGGAAAGGTTTTTCATACGAGTATTTATTTTTTTATTGGAGCGATAAGCGTTTTTCGTTCTACAAATTCGGTTTCGGCCGAAACAATGATCTGTTTTTCCGCAATTTTTACGCCACAATTAGCAGGATGGCAATAAATGGTCTTGTTAGTTCCGTCCGGCATGACAAAAACCATCTCAGTACCCATGGTCAGAGGCCCTTCAAATGTGAAAGGGGTCTCGAAGTAAGAGACCAGGTCCACGTCCCACAAATGCCGTTCTTTGCCCAAAAACATAATGTTCAATGGGAAATCAGCACCCGTGATCTCAATGTAGATCAGGTTGGTGGTCGGTTCGTAACAGATCTCTACTATTCCTTTTACCTTGGTGGTATAATCGAATTTCCCGACGGTAACGTGCACATCGGTCTCGAAATCAGCTTTGTTGGGGTGGAGGTGAATGAGGGGTTTGACCAAGGTCCAGTCATAGGTTCCTTCAATGAACATGAAAGAATAAAGAGAAGTGCCCTTGATCTCTCCTATGGCTCCGAACATTTTGTTTAGGGCAGATTCTTTCAGAGCAACAATGACGTCCTGGTTCTGAGCAAACGACGGGAAGGTTGCTAACAAAAACGCTGGAAACATTATTTTTCTTAAAAAATGCATGTAAAAGGCAAGATTTTGCCCCAAAAATAAGTATTTATCTCGTTTAAAATTCGCTGAATCCTATTTAAATGCCGTTTGTAAAATATTTTTTAGTTTGGGATTTTATTCTTAAATTTGTCTAAATAAATTAATCCACAAAAAACCTTACAAATGAAAAAAATTTACCTTTTATTATCGATGTTCCTTTTGACTGGAACACTTGTAAAAGCACAAGATACGCTGCTTTTTGAAGACTTTGAATTATCGAGATTTTACGATACTTTGTTAATTGATTGTCAAGTTGCCGGTCCCCCTCCAGCTGCAGTAGGAGACATGAACTGGTACAACATGGACTCTGATGGAGATCCTGATGGATCAGGAGGATCACGTCCTGACGGATGGTTCGCTATTCAGCCTTTCTCTGTAGTGGATCAGTACGAAACTGTTTACGGAACGATTCCAGCTCCTGATACAAATACTGTTATTGGTTCTAACTCTTGGACTTCAGGTTTGTTGCCACAACAAAACTGGTTGATCACTTCGAGCGTTCAGTTGGGTGCTGTAGATACCTTGTTCTGGAAATCAGCTCCACGTCAGACTCCTCGTTATTTAGATGGTTACCAGGTTCGTTTGTCTACGACAACTAACGCTGATAACTTCTCAAATTTCAACGTTGTATTGTTTGATGCAGCTCAGATGACAGGTTTGTCTTCTACCAGCGGCGATACAGTTTTTGCTAACTTTGTATTCTCAACAGGGTTTGTACACGGACAAGATGCAACTTATATTGACAACACAGACGGCGGAAACTCCCACGTAGGTCAATTGCGCCCGTTCATGGTAAGTTTAGCTGCTTATGCTAACCAAAATGTATACATTGCTTTCATTGGTAACTCTACAGATGATAACTTGATATCGTTGGATGACGTTATGATTCGTGGTACTTTGTACAACTCTATCAACGAGAACAAAACTGACCTGGCATTGAACCTGTTCCCTAATCCTGCAACAGACAATGTTCAAGTGAACTACACGATCTCATCTGAAACTAACGTTACTGTCTCTGTTTATGATGTAACCGGAAAAATGATTTCAACCGTATCTGAAGGAAATGCTTCTCAAGGGCGTCACTTTGCACACATCAACACTGCTGATCTTGCAAAAGGTTTCTATACTGTAACAGTACAGACTACTTACGGATCAAGCACTTCTAAGTTGATCGTAAGATAATCATAGAATAAACAAATAAAAAAATCCCGCCTCGTAATTTACGAAGCGGGATTTTTTTATTTTTTATTTTTTATTTTTATTTTTTTGTTGTCTATTGTCTATTATTTTTTTTTATTGCCTATTGCCTATTGCCTATTGCCTATTGCCTATTGCCTATTGCCT
>JBKJQG010000200.1:0-3848 GCA_046594925.1 Bacteroidia bacterium | reverse complement strand
GAATAGACAATAGGCAATTAAAAAAATAGGTGATAGGCAATTTGAAAAGAATAGACAATAGGCAATTAAAAAAATAGGCAATAGGCAAAAAATAAAAAATAAAAACACAAAAGAACCGTCATTGCGACGAAGGAACACAATGCATACACAGCAAACCAATGAACGAGTGAACCAATAAACCAATGAACTAAAAATAATGGGATTAATCTTTACAACCATCTATCGCATCTTAAAAAAAAGGAGAGTTCTTTTCTTCCTTTTATTTTTGGGTGCTCTGGGGTTTGTGGGGTTCTTCGCTTCCAAGATCAAAATGGAAGAAGACATCACCAAGATGATGCCTAGTGATACAAAGATTGCCCGCTTGAATTCCTTTTTCAAAAATTCCAAGTTCCTCGACCGCCTTGTCGTTACCGTATCCCTTGCTGACTCAACTCAGGAAGCGGCACCCGACCAGCTGATTGAATATTCCGACAGCCTTGTTGCTGCCATCCAGCAGATAGACTCATCCCTTATTAAAGAAGTCACTTACAAAGTGAATGACGACGTGATGTACGATGTATACAACACTTTCCTCGAGAACCTTCCCGTGTTTTTAGAAGAAAAAGATTACGCCACGCTTGATCATCTCATCACTTCGGAACGGCTGGATACCACATTGGAAAAGAACTACAAGACCCTGCTCTCCCCGGCGAGCATGATCCTAAAAAAGAACATCCTTCGTGATCCTATCGGAATTACACCCTATGCTCTAAAGCGGATGCAAAGTCTGCAGTTTGACGACAACTTCGAATTGGAAAGCGGCTGCATCTTCACCAAAGACAAAAAACATTTACTCTTCTTCATTACTCCCTCTCCGAAATCTTCGGAGACCGCCAAGAATGCATCCTTACTGGCAGAATTAGACAAAGTCCTGGCAGCTACCTTCACAACAAACACCAAAGTAAAAGCAGAATATTTTGGCGGAGTTGCGGTGGCCGTTGGCAATGCCAAACAGATCAAGAGCGACGTCGTCCTTACACTTTCCATTACGCTCATCGGATTGTTCCTTTTTATCAGTTTCTTTTTCAAACGCATTGAAGTTTTCTTCATCATCTTCATTCCTGTAGCTTTCGGAGGAGCTTTCTCTCTGGCCATGCTTTACATACTCAAAGGCGAAATCTCAGCAATTGCTTTGGGTGCCGGTTCCATCATTCTCGGGATTGCAATGGACTACACCATCCATTTCTATACACATTTCAAGCACTTGAATTCTGCCGAAGAAACCGTTAAGGATCTTGCTTTCCCACTCACGTTGGGTAGCACTACTACTATCGGTGCTTTGCTGAGTTTGTATTTCGTCAAATCCGAAGCACTTCAGGATTTCGGGATGTTCGCAGCCTTCAGTCTCATGGGCGCAGCCTTGTTCACGCTCATCATCTTCCCCCATCTGATGCGCAGAAAAAAGATTGTCACTGCGCATTCAGAAAGTAAACCAAACTTTATCGAACGCATCGCTTCTTACAAATTCGAAAAAAATAAATTTCTGATCTGGTTCATCATCATTATATCGGCGATCTCCATTTATACTTCCCAATTGGTGAGTTTCGAAGGCGACATGATGAGTTTCAATTACATGGAACCGAATCTCGCGAAAGCAGAACAGAACCTGAACGCCATTAGCAATGTGTCTTTACGCAGCGTTTATCTGGTTTCCACCGGCAAGACCTTAGACGAAGCTTTGGCTAATAGCGAAAAAAATATTCCTCTATTGAAACAATTGGAGAAAGAGAATGTCCTCAAAAAATATTCTGCCATCTCCACCATTCTGCTTTCCCGTGAAGAGCAAGAAAAACGCATTCTACGTTGGAAGAACTATTGGACAGCAGAAAAGAAAGAAAAGCTGAAAGCAGCACTGATCAGCAAAAGTGCTCAGTACAAATTCAAAGAAAATGCATTTGAGAGCTTCTACCAGATGCTGGATAAAGAGTTTGCACCCATTGGTGTTGAAGCATTCAGTAGTTTGCGATCCAGCATGCTTGATAATTACATTACTGAAAAAGAGAATGAAGCTACGGTGGTGACTGTTATCAAGACGACCGCAGAGAACGAAGACAAAATTGTGAACGCCTTTTCGGAAAACGAACACCTGATCGTATTCGATAAAAAATTCCTGACCAACCGTTTCATCGAGATCATCAAGAACAACTTCAATTTGATTCTGACCATCTCCTCCTTGCTGGTATTTTTTATGCTGCTCTTTTCATACGGAAGGGTTGAACTGGCGCTCATCACCTACATTCCGATGGTGTTGAGTTGGCTTTGCATCCTCGGCATCATGGGAGCCTTCGGAATAAAATTCAACATCATCAACATCATCATCTCTACTTTCATCTTCGGTCTGGGCGATGATTACGCCATTTTTATCACCGACGCGCTGATGAATGAATACAAGACGGGACAAAAGAATCTCTCTTCTTATAAAACCGGAATCTTCCTTTCGGCGACCACCACGATGATTGGGATTGGGGTTCTGATCTTTGCGTCGCATCCTGCGTTGAAATCCATAGGATTGATCACCATCATCGGAATGTTTTCGGTGCTGATTATTTCCAACACTATTCAACCCGCCTTGTTCAAATTTCTGATCAGCAACCGAACCGATAAGAAGAGAGTTCCTTTCACCTTACTCAGTTTATTGCAATCCGTATTTGCATTCTGCTGGTTCACGTTCGGCTGCTTTACATTGATTCCATTGGGGTTTATCATCGTGAAATTATTGCCCATTCCAAAAAAAACCAGACTGAAGATCTTCCACAATTTAAGATACGCTTATACCAAATCAATGATCTACGTGAACGTGCACGTGCGCAAACGCATCGTGAACGATCTTAATGAAAAACTCGACAAGCCGGCAATCGTTATTTCTAATCACCATTCCGTGATCGATTCTCTTTTGATGCAATCTTTAAATCCCAAATTGATCTTAATGGTGAACGACTGGGTTTGGGATTCACCAACGATGGGACCGATCGTGCGTTTGGGAGGTTTTATTCCTAAAGCGGCAGGTTACGAAGAGAACCTCGACAAGATCCGTGCTCTTATTGATGACGGATACTCCCTCGGAATTTTTCCCGAAGGTTCAAGGTCCGAAACGGCAAAGATCGGCCGCTTTCACAAAGGTGCTTTTTACATTGCCGAGAAATTAAAACTGGACATTGTGCCAATCATCTTCCACGGAAATGCTTTTGTACAAGGGAAAGACGACAGCTTCCTATTGAAACCAGGAACAGTAACGGTTAAATATTTGCCCCGCATTTCAGCGGATGATAAATCTTTTGGTGATGCTTACAACGACCGCACAAAAAACATCAGCAGGTATTTTAAGGCTGAATATGCTAAGATCCGTGAAGAAGTGGAGACCGTAGATTATTATTTCAACCGCCTGAGTAAAAATTACATTTACAAAGGACCGATTTTGGAGTGGTACATGCGCATCAAAGTAAAACTGGAAGGCAATTATAGACTTTTCGAATCCCTGCTTCCGAAAAAAGGAACCATCACCGACATAGGCTGTGGCTACGGATTCCTGCCATATATGCTGGCTTACATGAGCGAGGATCGAATAGTGATCGGAACCGATTACGATGAAGAGAAAATAGCCGTGGCGAACAATTGTTTTTCGAAAACGGATAAGATCTCCTTCTTTGCAGCAGATGCAACGACCTGCGTCCTGCCGAAGAGCGATGCTTTTGTCCTGAGCGACATTCTGCACTATTTGCCAATGGAACAGCAGCAGAAATTGCTGATCAAATGCATGGACAGCCTAAACCCGGGAGGCATGATCTTGCTAAGGGATGCGGATGCCAGCC